>CAYIRQ010000119.1:0-1663 GCA_964365905.1 uncultured Candidatus Peribacteria bacterium | reverse complement strand
CGGAAGCCTTTGATCTTCGCATTGAACGACTCAGCAAATGCGTTCGTGGCTCTGTTGTTCCAGAAGTTGAGAATCCTGCCTTCGTGTCGAAGCACGGATGCTCCCGCATCCTGCATCTCCGGGATCTGTGAGTTCCCGCAGTCTTCACACCACTGTTGCAGGAGAACAGCAGCAACCTCTCTCGTCATCCGTTTGTCGTAGAGTTTCTTCAGCGATTGACTGAGCTCATACGCCCGCAGCATGTCCGGATATTCCCGGAAGAGGATGGTCGCTCTTGCCTTCTGGTTCTCCGTCCATGATGACGAGGACTTGAAGAGGAAGTAGCGGCTGCGGGCGAGGAGCTGACGAGGAGTGTCTCCATTCTCGTAGGGAATTTCTTTGAGTGTTTTTCCTGCTTTCTTCATCTCCCTCCGCTGCGTGAGAATCTTCTGACGTTCGGTGATGCGTAGCGCTTGCACACATTCCATGACGAGCTTCTGGACGTGGAACCGATCCACGATGAACTCGGCATTCGGGAAACACTGACGGACGACCCAATCGAATCCATCGTCCATGTCGAGCGTCACTTCCTCCACTTCCATGCGTTTCTCCACAGGAAGATGCTTCATCAGTTTCTCTGTAATCTCTGCGGCTTTCGTGCCCTTCATCAAGGCGACAAGTTTTCCTTTGTCCTTGTTCGTCACGATCGTGTAGAGCTCCCCGTGGATGAGGCCGGTCTCGTCGATGGTCAGTTTCTTCCCGAGATTCTCCGGGTGGAAGAGTTCCTCAGGCGCGGTCGAGGAATCGTAGCCGGAGAGGTGATCGCGGTAGTGCTCACCGAGTCGCTCCACCCGGTAGAGTCTTCCGATCCGTTCCACCTCCACTGGCTCCAGCTCGATCTGCTTCTTTTAAAAAATCTCCGAAGGTGGTGGTGATCTTGAGTCCCTTCAGCGGGAGGAAGTCGAGGGAGCGTTCCAGTGTGTCCCCGCCATCGATCTCCCACCGCCTGCGATGGATCGTAAGCTGACAGAGCTTGTCTTGAATGGGGAAGTGCTGGAGGGTGATCGGACGATGGAATCCTTTCGAGGTGACCGTCTTCCGTTGATGCTCTGGGGGGAGCGGGGGGACGAGATTCTTTTCCTCAAGCGTGAGATGGAGCGTGACATCGCCCGTCTTCAGATGACGCGTCTCTCGCATCTCCTTGAGTTCAAAGAAGGTGAGAAGTTCGGGAGGAAAGTACAGGGAAAGGAGCTGATAAAAAGAAGGATGGATGGTGTTCATGGTTCCCCATCCTACGGTTAGGCCGCCACATACCACCTTCCAACTCGAATGGCAACTTAATCCCCCTCCGCCGATGTGACATTCCTCTCCTTTTAGATCTCTATCCTCGAACACGCATGCGCCTCCCTTTTTGTGGCCATCGAATGGGAAATGGAATGCTTCTTGTTGTGTCGTCGGAGGATGGCGACAGAATCGTATCGCTTTTGGAAAAACAAGAAATATCCGCGAAGATATGCGGGAAAATCACTTCTCAAAATACAATTTCGCACAGAAATTTCGGTCAAGCAAAATCAAAAAATGGAGGAGAAATGTTAGAGTGGATTCCAGAATAATTTTCTGGAATGAACCACGAATCAAAACTCTTCTGGGCATCGCTCGATTTCATGAACCTAAAGAGGCTCGG
>CAYIRQ010000118.1:0-1706 GCA_964365905.1 uncultured Candidatus Peribacteria bacterium | reverse complement strand
GATGAGGTTGGATTCCTTCGTTTTCTCTGGATCGAACTGCACATGTGCTTTTGCCGTTCCGTAATTCACATTCGCATCGGTTACGCCGGCAGTTTTCTTGAGCTTCCGCGTGATGATCGCGGCGCACGATGCGCAGTGCATTCCACTGATTGTGAGAGTTGTTCGGGAGTTAGACATGGGGATTGGGAAGTGGGAATTGGGAATGAGGAATTGGGACTAAGGACAAGGGAGAAGAGGTGTCATGCTGAGCGGAGCGAGCATTTGCGAGGGAAGACGAAGCATCAAAGGTTTTTGAGGGAAGAAACGATGAGCTCCACAACCTCCTTCGGGCGTTGGTAGAGGACAGTGTGGGAGCCGGGGACAGTGAGAAACTTTCCGTGCTTCGCTTCCTGTGCCACCTGCTTCGCGCGTTCCATGTCACTCACCCACGTATCCCGATCTCCCCAAATGAGCAGGATGGGCATGGGAAGTGCTGCGTAGTCGACAGAGAAGTTATATGCGCGATGGAGGATTTCTCCCATCACTTTATATTTTGACGAGGCATCCTCCGTAAGAATTTCTTTCGGTGCCCCCATACTGAGAGAAATGAATGATTGTTTGATAGCGAGAGGAATCACTCTTGAATCCAGTACCCCTGCAAAAAAGTCGTTAAAGACGTATCGTAGTCTGGTGTACCAATTCTCCCGTCTGCTGCCGATTTTTGCATCAACAAAGACAAGTGTTTGAACTTCGTCTGGATAAAACTTTGCATACATCGATGCGATGCCTCCTCCCCACGATTGGCTCATGAGGATGAACTTTGGGAGCTTCAATGGCAGAAGCAGCGCTCGAAGCGCATGGGCATACTCTTCAAATGTCCACACTGCTTTCGGAGGCTCCGAACGAATGAACCCCGGATGTTCCGGTGCAATGACGTAGAAATGCTCTGCAAGGGCAGCAATCACGCCGTCATTGCCGCATGGTCCATCTCTCCTTGCACCCAACCCATGAAGAAATACGATAGGCTGCGTTTCGGGATCTCCAGCAACTCTGTAATAGACCGTGAGACCATCAATTTTCGACGTGTAATCTTGTACCGGTACATCGATACGTGTCTTGGAACATTTCAATGCTGTGAATGTCATTACCCAAGCAATGGGAAGCAAAAGGAGGAGAAGCACAACACTGAGGCCGGTGCCAGCGATCCGCTTCAATCTCATGTCGAACGTGGGAAGCGGATACTATGGAGTCCCACGAGCACGCGCGGAAAGCTGAGGGTTTCTATATGTGCCCCAAGTTCATGAGCGAGATCAAAGATCTGTCCTGCAAGTTGCGGCTGTACCTCCGGCTCTATGAGAGAAAGAATCGCCGCATGAAATTTCCACACGTTTCTCCTGAATCCCGTCGTCCCGTGCTCGTTTTTGGAGAAATCCGAGAGGAGAAATTCACCCTGAGGCTTGAGCACTCTTTGCACTTCCCGAAACGCAGCTTTCTTGATCTCCGAAGGAAGATGGTGAAACACCATCGAGCTCAACGCAAGGTTGGTCATGTGCTCGGCGAATGGCAGGTCGCCTGCAGAGGCGACACGGTACGCAATATTCATTCCTTGGGATTTCGCATGCGCAATGGCGATCATCTTTGGATCAATATCGATGCCGTCAAGAATGAGGTCACAGCGCTTTTCTCTGATCATGCGAAGAACGGTTCCGGGGCCGCAACCGATATCA
>CAYIRQ010000117.1:0-2101 GCA_964365905.1 uncultured Candidatus Peribacteria bacterium | reverse complement strand
TCACAGAGTTGTCGTCGTTCCTCGCTCAGGAGATTCAAAAAAATGAGGTGTAACCGGAGGAGATCGCACGGAGGCTCTTCTCACTCCAAAAACAAGTGTGTGGCGTCGAGTCAGCCCAGCAGTGGATGCCTTTTGGGGAACATCACATCGGGAAAACGGTGTTCGTTCCCGACGATGCGCGTTCTGCGTCCCGGGGAAAAACGTTCGGGCAGCTTTGCCGCTTCCTCGCCTCCGTCGAACATCCATCCTTCAGTAGAGATACGGAACGACGCATCCTTCGCATATGGCTGAAAAACATCGGCGTGGGGAGGGACGAACCAACCCTTGGAACAGTGATCTCAAACGACCGTGTTCTCCTGGCGCTTATCGCAGAGGGGACACCGGATGGCACTCAGATGCTTCTTTCGATGGCAATGACCCACAACCCTTCGGATGCTCGAGTGACGTCCCTCGTGAGGGCGCTCGCGAAGACCAAGACGGAACTTCCCACGCTCTTTCGAAGCGAGTGGCTTCCCCGTGAAGGCAGGGGGCATATTCCTTACCGGGGGTATAAGAAGCGGAAGGCAGACACACAGGAGGAAGACGTCGTCGAGGATCTCCCGCTTCTCGAATGCTATCTGTTTCAAACAAACGATCTCAGGCCGCTCCTCGCGGTCCTCGATCGGATGCTTGCCTCCCAGGACGACTACCAGCGACTGAGCGCATTGGAGTGGCTCCACAGTCTCTGTGGACCCTACGCAGCCCTCTCCATGGGAAAGAGCAAGCGCAAGCCCTGGTCCATTCCAATGGGTATCACAACAGGCGTGGAGACAATAATCCCCGTGGAGACGCAAAAAAGAATCACAGAACACTTTGGTATGTTCGACGGCGAAAACGGCATCCTCTTTGCCTTTGAGGAACTCCCGAAAGACCAGAAAGACGCTGAGCGCTTCATGGAGAACCTCATGAAATACACGGAGAAAGTGATTCGTATTCCGGGTGTCAGCACGGCTGTCGTCGCAGAATTTTTGAACAGACTTCCTCTCTCCGGGACATTCCGGAGAAGCTGCCTCGCGGAACTCTCGTGGGATGAAAAAGATCTGGAAGAGCAGCTCCGTCAGCGTGTCCGCGAGCGCGTGGAACAGGCCATCAGAGATCCGGAAAGTGTTGAACAAACATTCGAGAAGAACCGATGGAAGAGGACGCCTGTGCGCATCGCCCGAGCGGGAGATGTTGGATACGGTGATGCGATTGCCGGCGCAATGGCGCGGTGCTACGAGCAGAGTAAGGAAGAGGGGCTCTTCGATCCTCTTCTCCCCATGGAGAGGTTCCACGAGATCACGCGCCATATCTACCCTGTGAAGTCCGCTCTGCGCGACCAGGCGCTGATGGAGCAGATTCATCCGGAAACTCTCACAACGGAACAGTGCATCACTCTCCGCAACGCATATGAGGATGTGCATATGGCGGATGAGACAGCGCACATGCTGTACGAACGACTGAGAACAAACGGGGAACTCCCCATGTTCAGGACATGGGTGGCGCAGACCGCAGAGGGAAAGACACTGTTGCACGAGATTGGCCTTTTCACGCTCGATGGCGCTCCTTCGTGGAAACTGCGGCTCTTTGAGATCCTCTCGCTCTTTCCGGTTGCATCGTACCGCAGGGATGAGCTGCTCGGTGCTCTCACGAATGCCATTCCCGAAGCAAGCGAACGTGATGCCGACATTCCCACAAGCCCGCAGGATACTGCATTGATCTCTCATTTCTATGTTGAGAGCGGGACGCTGCGCAATGATGAACACGCAACGAGGCGGATGCTCGAACTCGAGTTCATCTTCACAATGATACGTCAGCTGCGGCGCAACCAGCGCATTGACCTCTTGCTTGTCGTTATGGGAATCGAGATGAGCAATGAGACAACGCGCGCATTCGAGCAATCCGTTCGTCGTCGTATCCCGAGTTTCCAGGTCAATAGTGAGCGCTTCACGCGACGGGAGCAGGAGCTCATTCTGCTCGAGGTCTTCGAGGGAGAGGATCACGGGGTTTTTGTACCTCCCTCGAAAGAAGATCCCGCCGATGCGAGCCGATTGCTTGCCAATATCGCACAATTCGTGGGGGC
>CAYIRQ010000116.1:0-2133 GCA_964365905.1 uncultured Candidatus Peribacteria bacterium | reverse complement strand
AGGTCAACGCCCCGGAACCATGTGCCATTGTAGAGGACGATTGCTTTTGGAAGAAGCACAGCAGGATTCACCGTGAGGTGTGTCGTATCACCACGCAGAACTTTGACCCCCTTGCGATTCGCGAATGAGAAAGGCTGAAGCAATGCATACGTCAGCTCAATGTTTGCACGTTCTGGCTGATTTGGGTCGTACCTCTGGCCTCTGTTCTCCGCAGTGAATTGAACGATTGTTCCCTCAGGAAGGGTATCAACTTTGTATGCAGTCTCGAGTTTCATAACACCCGGTACATATCCTTCGCCGAGCTCATCTCCTTTCACTTCAGTAAGGGCCCCAGCGGCATGGAGACGCTTGTATTCTGCAATGAGCTCCGGAGACACATACCGTGCTTTCCGTTCACCGGGTCGAAGTTCCTCAAAGAATTCATCAATCTTTGCATCCCGCACTCGATCCAGAATCGCCTCCGTCCATGGCTTGCCACTCACTTCTTCGAACGCCTTGCGGAGTGGAGCAATTGCGCGGACACCGGTGCGGATCATATCGCGGACACGCTTCGGAACCACTTTCTCGATGATCATAGAGAAGCGCGACTGTGCGCTCTCGATTGCACGCTTGGGAAGAATCTTCTGCGCAAACTGCAGAAGGTCATCCGTAGAAATGTCATCGAAGATATACGATCCGATGCGCCATGAACGCAGAATCGTCATGAGATCCGGTGGCACGATCATGCCATGTCGATCAATGATTTCGAGAAAATCCTGAAAAACTTTACGCACATCGTGCTTCTTGGCGATAGTCAGGAGGAATTCCTTGGCTCTCTCGTTGGTGAATTGCTCCTCATTCACACTATCGAGAAGTTTTGCAACCGTTTCCCCGAATTCCCGCTCCGCATACCCGAGAATATCATCGCGCAGTGCGGACGTATTGATGGCTGGTATCTGTTCCAACGGTCTTCCATCCTTTTGACGGTATGAGCCGATATGGAATTCAAGGAGGGTATCTTCGAGTGTCCGGAGATCTCCTGAGACAAGGGCCCACAGGCAGTGATGCACCATCTCCTTATAGTGCGGAGGGTTCTGCTCGATATGGCCGAAGTCAACAAGCTGCACCCCCAGATCCAGCGTTCGTACCTCCCGACGGTGCAGCTCCTCGCTCGGTGGCGCACCTGCACGAATCCGACGGAGCGCTCGCTGAATTTTTCCGCGCGTCTCTTCCGATGTTCCCTGTTCGACGCCGGAAACAGTGAGCAGTGTATTTCCCCTGTTCGGGTCTCTTTGGCTGTGTTCGGCCTTCATCAGGGTGCCTCCCTGAACGGTCAGGAGCGCGAGGGCAATCCTCGATCTCGCTTCCGCCGCCTCGTATCCGAGAAAATCAGCAAGTCGCTCGAGATGACCTGGCTTTGCGAGGGACACGCCGTGAACATATGCATAGTGCACAATGCGTGGCCGCGTGAGATCGGGTCTCACGATCGTCGGGACGCCAACGTCGATGTCCTGCACTGCAAACTCCGGGCGCAATGTGTCAATAGCGCATGCATAGTGGTCGCGACGAGCGATCTCCTCCTGAAGATCAATCTGCTTCCGCAGTGATGCATCGATGTCTTTCTGGAGGGCCGGGTTCAACTTCACCCCAAAGAGTCCTTCATTTGCATTCACAAAGTTGATGAGATCATCGGCGAGCCTCAGGTCCTCGTTGATCTGTTTACGTACACCCGGCCGAAGTACCTTGAGAGCTACTTCCGTTCCATCCTCCAGAATCGCCCGATGCACCTGAGCGAGGGATGCGGAGCCAAGAGGCTCGCAGATCGCGCGATAGTGCGCTAGGCCCACCTCACGATCGACAATGTCGATGATCGCATCCTTGGGAATGAGCGGGACGTTGTCATTGAGCTCGACGAGGGCATCCCGGAAACGCCGAGAAACCCAGCTTTGCTGCCCTTCCTGTTGTGCCCCTTTCATGAATACAGGACCGAGTGAACAGATGACGCCGCGCACCATCTCGGGAAGCGTGCTTCCTTTCCGGACGAAGCGCAGGACGTCCTGTGTGAGTTGCAGACGCTTGGTCCAGTGGCACTGCTCGAGGATGCGATAGATCAAGTTGCTGATCTTGAGGCGCATCTGCTCATCTCCTTCGGCC
>CAYIRQ010000115.1:0-2179 GCA_964365905.1 uncultured Candidatus Peribacteria bacterium | reverse complement strand
CCTGCTACTAAGAGTATATAAATATATTGGTGACAATTGGAAAATAACAAACAAAGGCCCGACGCGCGGGTCTCGTGGGTCCCGCGCTGGAGCGCCTCCTTGAAGGGAAAGAGGGCACTTGGGAGGAAACCGACAAGGTTTCCTCCCATGAATTACGTCACCTGCAGTATCACCGTGCTCACCAGCGCGAAACTCAGAATGATGAGCACGAGCCCGATCGCCGCGTTCGTAAGAATGCTTTTTGAACGTGTCACGAGTTCCTCGTTGCCGAAATTGAGGAGCATGAGGGCGGCTGCATAGAGGATGATGCCCACGATGATGACGGCAACGAACATGAGAATGAATCGCAGGAAGCCGAACACCTCGACGAAGAAGGGGAGCGTGGACGGATTGCCCGGCAGCGTGTTCGAAGAGGTAAATCCGAAGATCGCGGCAATCGTCTCATCGAACACGATGAGGAGAATGCCCGCAAGAGAAGCGCCGATCGCGCGATACGCCTTGCGGATCGTCTCCTCGTTTCCCAAGCTCCCGAGCACGGCAACGGCCTGCACGACGAGGAGTCCGATGACGACGATCGCGATGATCGTCTCGACCCATCGCATGATGCCGAGCAGTTCGTCGCTCAGGACACCCGTTGCCGCCGCTGTGTTTCCGGGAATGAGCACCGTTCCCGCCTGAGTGCCAAAGCCTCCATAGAGCGCTTCGACGAGCGGTTCGCTGAGGAAGACGAGGAAGAGGCCGACGACGACGCCGAGGATCGTGCGTCGCGCGGTCGTGAGCGCTTCCTCCGATTGACTGATGATGAGCCGGAATCCGGCAATGACCACGAGGAGAAACGCGGCTGCGCCGATGAGGAGCCGTCCACGTTGGACGAGATGCACGAAGAGAGCTGCGAGCTCACATGCACCGGATCCGGCAAGGGGGGGGCAAGCGAGGGTCACGCCGGGGAAACTCGTCGGGAGCATCGTTCCGACGACGCCGTCCACAAGTCCGGGCAGAGCGCCGACCTGCGCAATCGCCTTGTCCGGGAAGGAAAGGAGGAGCGGAACGAGCGCAAACAGGAATGAGAGGAGGGACATTTAATGAATGAACGTCGCAATGAGCGTGTGGGAGAGGATGACGACAATGAGAATGACGACCGTGGAAATGAGGATGCGCTGCGCTCGCTGTTTCCTCTCATCCTTGTGAAGATTCACGATGGTGAGGATGCCGCTCACGATCAGCGCAATGACCGCGAGCGCGGCCACAATCTCGAGCAGGAACTTCACCATGCCGGCAACTTCCACGACGATACTGTCCGGTCCTCCGCTTGGGAGAAGTGCGGTGACCATGACGCGCGCGACGAGGAGGAGGACGACTCCAATGAGACCGTTGAAGAAATGTTTGCGCTGCTTCTCGATCTCGCTCTCATTGCCCTGCAGGACGATGAGCCGGGCTCCGGCAAAGCTGATCGTGAAGATGAGGAACGTGCCCGTGATGAGCATGATGTAGGTGACGATGCGCTCCGCAGCTTCTGCAAACGGCGTGGGATCGACGATACTCGCTCCCACAAAACTGGGGGCAAACGTCTGCACGAGGAGAGACGCTACTCCGACGATTCCCATGCCGATTGCCGCATAGCCAAATGCCTTGCGTCCCTCCGTGAGCGCACTCTCGTCGCTGCCTCGGGCAATGAAGTTGAGTCCGTACCATGCGAAATAGGCCGTACAGACCCCGATGAACACGATCCGAATGATTTCGAGTGCATCCTGCAAAAATTCGAGGAGGAGTCCGACACCAAGAGGCGCGCTTGCAGTACAGAGTCCCGTCGCGGCACAGAGGGACGTCATGGAGTTCGGGTCGACTCCAAGCGGGGGGACAGGTTGCGCACTGGCAATTGTGGGAAGAAGAAATACAAAGAGAAACAGAAAAGGTAAAACAACGACTCCAAGTGTCATCCTGAGCGGAAACGAAGGATGACACCTCCGGAGAGCCCAAAAAAGTTTCCAGGCCGAGAGCCACATGCGTATGGGTTTTGATGCAAATTGGAATGCGCCCATAATCTTTGTAGTATAGCATAGTCTCATGCTTTTCTCCATCCCACGCCCCGCTTCCGCACCGCTCGCACTCTCGCCCGCGGCGACGCTCCAAACGTACCTTCTCTTCGGTCTCGCGCTCGGACTTACCGCAGTGGGCGTCG
>CAYIRQ010000114.1:0-2241 GCA_964365905.1 uncultured Candidatus Peribacteria bacterium | reverse complement strand
TTAATAGAAACTGTTTCAACGGGTGTGTGCATATATCGAAGCGGGATGCTGATCTGTTCTCCCTGATAGAGCGTGAGCTCCGTCCCCATGAGCGTTTCGATCGTCGTGTCGCTCACCGCCCCCGTCACGCGCCCGCGGCGGTACATTTCGATGGACTGTGCGAGCGTTTGCGTGCTCATGCTTGCGAGGGCGATCGCGGGGAGAGGTTCCGCACGTGAGGCCACGGTAATCGTGGATCCGACAAGCGGTGTGCCATCGCCGAAGACCGGTACGATCGTTCGGCTGTAGGGACCCTCTTCGACGACATCATGGAAGCGGACTTCGAATGATCCTTGTTCCCCCGGGCCGATCCGCTCGGGCTGCTTCAGGATGCTCACATCACCCTTCCCTTCTTTTATGAGGAAGTGCAACTCCGTGACCGTATCTCTCTCCCAGTGCACCGTGCCGGAGTTCAGGATCTTCATCGTCCCCGTGAGATCCTCTCCTGTCGTATGGAGAGGAGGGAAGTACGTGACGACGGGCGTGAAGCGCGCGGAACCGGGATTGATGACGAAGTCCTCCGTCATGCCGCTCTGCACAAGACGACGAATGTTATTAATCACCGGAGTGAACGCAACGGTCCCGCGAAGGTTTGTCAGTCCTCCCTGGAGTTCCACGGTGAAAGTGCCGATGCCGCCGGGAGGTACCTCTTTCTCTTCGAGGGTTCCTGCAACGAAACTGCTGGGTGGGAAGTGGGAGAAGTAGACACCCCCCTTTGCTTCCCCAAGGAGCCACGAGCCACTCCGCCATGTGTCGGTACCGACGTTCCGGTACTTCACTGCGAAATTCCTTCGTTCCCCCATATCGAGCGTGATCGGCCCGTCGATGCCCGTGAGGAGCGTCGCTTCGTGATTCTGTGATGCGACGACAATGGGGGAGTAGAGCGGCGCTGCGACCTCACGATTCTTTACTGCGAGACGTATCTGGGGAAAGAGGGCATACGATTGCCCTCCCGGGCAGGCGGTTGGCCGGAGGTCACGATGACCGATGATCGTGGGATAGAGCTTGCCGTGGTGCATGGCTCTCCCCGCAGAATCCACGCCATACTCATCCGAAAGCTGGATGAGAAGCAGGCGAAGACCCTGGAGCTGCGCGTCGGGAGGTTCCGCACCTTGAAAATTTCCCATGAGAGCGATCCCGATTGTATTCACGTTATTGCACATGGTGTGTGCTCCGACGACGTAGGGGCCCCCGGCACGTCCTTCGTAGATACGGCCGTCGGGATCAACGACGAAGTTGTAACCAATGTCCCCCCATTTGCGGGAGACAGCGTGATAGGCATAGAGCATCCGCATGCGTTCAGCGCCGGTTCTCTTCGCGGCTGCCGCCTGGGATTCCGCCGTGTGATGCACGACGAACAGGTTGATCTTCTTCGAATACCCCTGCGGCCAGTAGAGCGCCTTGCCGTTTTCGTTGCTAAACTTCGCATGGTACTCCTTGAATTCCTCCGGGTAGAGCCGCGCGCGGAGATCGCAGTATCGCGCGGCATCTGCGACATTGATCTCGCTATCCTCCAGTCGCTCAATATTCTTGGAGCCTCCCTTTTTTGATAAGCGCAGAGATTCATCCGCTCCCCACTCTGCGCGCGTGATGATCATGTTCACAGAGAGTTTGCGCGCTGCGGCTTCGAGGTGGCTCACCGGCGCATCGCTCACCGTGATGCCGTGCAGCAGCACTTCTGCCGATTCTTCGCTCCAGAATCGCACTTTCTGCGCGTCATCCGTGACGAGAAGTTGCGATTCCTGCTCATAGATGCTTGCGTCCGTATCACGCTCGAGGAGGTGCCACTGCGACCAGCGATCATGTTCAAAAACCTGCATGTAAACCTCTGCTTCCTCCGGAAGTCTTGCGGAGAGAGCATCTGCGGGTTCATTCAGCGCGAACTCTGCGACTTCATTGGGCTCCAGAAATACCGCATGCTGCTCGACGGCTGCGGCCGCGGATTCCGCATAGAGGAGCGCGCAGAGAGCGCTACAGAGACAGATGCTCATGCGGGCAATCTTACGCAAAAGGCTTTGTTTATGTTTTAAAGACATCATACTACTATACATCGAAATTGGTTTTTGTGCAATATCCTCTCAGAACAAGGCGGCATACTCCTCCACCATGCGTTCCGCAGAAAATTTCTCCCGTGCAACGACCGTGCCACGATCACTCAACTTCTTTCTGATCTCCGCGGGGATGGGGGCGATGATCTACTCG
>CAYIRQ010000113.1:0-2690 GCA_964365905.1 uncultured Candidatus Peribacteria bacterium | reverse complement strand
CAAAAAAATTCCTAATAAATTGCGTTGCCTCTAAACATGGATACGGAGAAACCCAGACACTTTTTTGGAGTTGATAAAATTCAAGATTCTTTAGTGCATTTCGCAATGCGTTCCGTACGGATGAGCCCCACGCGGAATTTGTTCTGCACGAGCTCTCCGACGGAGCGCACGCGGCGGTTGCTCAAGTGATCGATGTCATCCGCGACGCCCTCGCCGGTATTCAGCCGGATGAGTTCCCGGAGGACCTGCACCCAGTCCTCGGTCTGGAAGATGCGGTGTCTCTCGTCGTTCGGCGTATTCAGATTGAAGCGTCGGTTCATCTTGTAGCGCGCGATCTGACCCATGTCGTACTTCTTGAAGTCGAAGAAAAGGCCGTCAATGAGATGTTTCGCATTCTCGGGCGTTGCGAGATCGCCCGGGCGAATCTTGCGATAAATGCTTTGGTAGGCCTCCTCCACGGTCTTCGCCGGATCCTTCTCGAGGGTCGCACGGATGAAATCCTTCTCGCCCGTCGCGAGATCCGTGAAGAGATCGAGGATCATGCTATCCGTCTCGTAGCCGAAAATCCGCAGGAGCTGCGTCACGTGAATTTTCCGCTTGCGATCAATCTTGCAGGTGACGATGCCTTTGCGGTCCGTTTCGACTTCGAGCCACACGCCCCGCTTCGGGATGATCTTCGCGCCATGGAAGCGCGGATTCTCGGGCATTTCCCGGAAGAAGACGCCCGGGGAACGCACGAGCTGGTTCACGACGACACGCTCGATGCCATTCACGACGAACGTGCCACGCTCCGTCATGAGCGGGATGGAACCGAGGAACACATCCTGCTCCTTAATTTCTCCCGTCTCCTTATTCACGAGCTGCGTGTGCGCTTTGAGCGCCGCTTCAAATGTCAAATTATTCTTCCGGCATTCGTCGGATGTGTACTTCGGGGGATCGAAGAGGTGACCGAGGAAGTGAATTTCCATCTTCCGGCCGGAGAAGTCCGTGATCGGAGAAATCTCCTGCAGGAGCTCCGCGAGCCCTTCCCCGAGGAACCACCGGTAGCTCCGGAGCTGTACGGAGATGAGTGTCGGCCGCTCCACGTCTTCGAGCGTCCCCGTGAGGTACACGCGACCATCCACCACTTTGAGTGGCTGGAGATGCGCGGGAAGGTTCTTGAACGACGCGGGTGTCGCGCTCTTCCTGCTCGGCAAATGACGATCCTCTGCGGGAAGAATTGCTTTGTCCTCCGTAAAACTGTAGACCGCGGTCTTCGACCTCCGTGGAATATTTTTCGCGGGCGCGGCGACTGTCGTTTTCTTCGCTGCTACCTTCGTCGCTACCTTCACAGGCTTCGCAGCCCGCCCGGATGAACCATCGGTCGCCTGCCCGACAGAGTCGTTCCGGCGGGGACGGGCGACTTTCGCTTTCGGTGTAGGGCGAGTGGATTTCTTCTGGGGCTTTTTGGCTTTTTTCGGCACGGAAGAGAGAGGGGAGGAATTGAGGGAGCGCGATGCCAGCTTCAAAGAAGCGGAATCAGGCTCTTCCCTCCCGCGTCATCTCAGAACACATGCGAAGCGCGACACGGAGACGGGTTACCATGCAATTATAAGGATGACGGGCGCATGGTCAAATAGAAAGTACGTAAACTGAGGCGCACCTTTCGTACAGAGGGGAGAACCATGACACAGGGAGCATGTCATCCTTCGGCGAGCTCAGGATGACACGCTCGCTTCCCTCAACTCCCGAATGATGAAAGATAAGAAGATGAAGAAGATCAGTGAAAAAGCGCCCGGAATCTCGATCCCGAGAAGTTTCATGGGAATCGAAATGAGGATCGGAAGCGTGAGCGCAAAAACCCCAAGCCGGTAGAGTTCCTTGTATCCCAGAGGACTTTTCATGATTTTTGCGAGGATCCACACGAAGAGAGTTGCGAGAAGAAGGTAGAAGAGCATCCAGAGAAGGAGGGACCCAGCCATCGTGAAGGGAAAGAGGAAGAGGAACAGGACGCCAAAGATCGCGAGGAGAAGAGGAAGGTGGGAGAGGACGGCGAAGCCCTGCTCCACCATCTTCAGATACAGCGCGCGGTCCATCACGGTGGCCGTTCCCCTTTCATCCGAAAGTCGTTCCAGCTTCATGACGCGATATCCCTTCTCGCGATCGGCCATCACGATCACGGTTTTCGTCGCGAGAACGAAGCTGTCGTAGCTCTCGAAGTCCTCGATGTGCGCATTCGTATCGATCGTCAGGAGATGCTGCGGAAGGTCTGCGTCTTCCGGGACATCCGGTTTCCATGATGCGGGAAGCGCAATGGAATACGGCTCCTCCACATTGGTGCTCAATGTGTTGCCGGAGAGCGTGAGGACGAGTTCTTCCGGATAGAGTGCGGGCACCTCCCGCTTCACGCTTTCCACGAAGTGCCCGATTGCGGGACGTGCGGCAATGAGTGCGATGGCGATCTTGAGTGTGAAGAGGAACGAGACCGCGAGAAGAAGCACGTAGAGGTATTTCATGCCACTCCCCAGAGAGAGCGACCGGAGTGCATGATATTCCGCGGGCGAGCTTGCGATTCTCCATACTCTCTTTGCCCATGCTTGCAGCTTCGCGAGCATGAAGGGAGTATACAGGCATGAAAGATTCCAAACACATTGCAAAGTTTCTTGCGCTCTCCATTGGATTCTCACTCTCATTTGGCATTGTTTTTCTTC
>CAYIRQ010000112.1:0-2826 GCA_964365905.1 uncultured Candidatus Peribacteria bacterium | reverse complement strand
CAATCCCGCGTGGCACTGCGTCGGCTTCCCGTCATGCACGCGGGATCATACCCCCATGCGAGCAGCATGAGGCGGCTTTTCCATGCCTCAACTACAAATCACCCTCCACAAAAATATGAAGCAAGCATGACAGGGCATGATGGAAAGCCGACGAAATGCTGCGAAGCCCTACGCCTCCACGTATACCTTCCTCGGCTTCGCACCATCGACCGGCCCCACGACTCCTTTCTGTTCCAGGATATCGAGCAGGCGCGCGGCGCGCGCATAGCCGATCTTGAGGTGGCGCTGGAGGAGACTCGCACTCGCCTTCCCCGCGCGACGAACGAGATCGATTGCTTCAAATGTCAGATCATCGCCTCCATCATCATCGGCGTCGAGATCAATCGCTGCGGGACCGTCGTTTCCCAGAATCGGACTGGATGCCAAAGCGCCCTCAATGATGCCGGTGCCCCCGATCTCATCATCGTCCCTTTCCTCCGTACCATTCGCCTGCTCCTTCGCACTCAAAGGAATTTCTTCCGTGATCATGCCGCCACCCGCGATCTTCACTTTGTTGATGACTCGCTCGACTTCCTTGCTGGAAACGAAGATTCCCTGGATCCGGAGCGGCATCGGCGTCGTCGCGGTGAGATACAGCATGTCCCCCTGACCGAGGAGATCCTCCGCGCCCGTGGAATCGAGAATCGTCCGCGAATCGATGGAGCTCACGGTGCGGAAAGAAATCCGTGTCGGCACGTTCGCCTTGATGATGCCGGTGATGACGTCGACGCTCGGGCGCTGGGTCGCGATGATGAGGTGCATTCCGGTCGCGCGCGCGATCTGCGCGACACGCGTGACCATGATTTCCGTGTCTCTGCGGAACTGGCGCATCATGAGATCCGCGAACTCATCCACGACGATGACGACACGGAACATCTTGTCTCTGTCCTCCATCTGCTTCTCATTAAATTCATGCAGGTTCCGGGCGCCGACCTCCGAAAACTTCGCGAGGCGCCGCCCCATTTCCGCGACCGCCCAGCGAAGAGCCTTGAGCGCCTTCTCCGCATCGGTGATCACAGGAGTGAGAAGATGAGGAATGCCCTCGTAGAGCGAAAGCTCGACTCTTTTCGGATCAATGAGGATGAATTTGAGTTCGTGTGGCGCATTCTGATACAGGAGCGAGAGAAGAACCGCATTCATGCAGACAGATTTCCCGGAACCCGTGGCACCCGCGATGAGGAGGTGCGGCATCTGGAGGAGATCCGCGACGACCGCGCGACCGGAAACATCGCGACCGAGCGGAATCGTGAGAGATGATTCGCTCTCGCGGAATTCGGGGCTCTCGAGGAGTTCCCGGAGGTGCACCGTCGTCCGTTTCTCATTCGGCATTTCGATCCCGACGAGGGATTTCCCCGGAATCGGCGCTTCGATACGAAGGGAGGGGGCGGCCAGCGCAAGAGCGAGATCGTTCTTGAGGACCCCGATGCGACTCAGTTTCACGCCCTCCGAAGGCTCGAGCGTGAACTGCGTGACGGTGGGACCCGGGTGCGCATCGCGCATCGTGACTTCGATGCTGAATTCGCGGAGTTTCTCCTGGATGCGCTTCGCTTGCTGCATCAGTGTCTCATCGTCGATCATGACCGCGCTCTTCGAAGGATCGAGGAGCTCGAGACCGGGGAATTCCCACTCCTCGAAACGGGTATCCTTCATTTCGATTTCGTCCTCGCGCTTGTGCGCGGCGGCTCTTGCGGCAACCGCTTTCTTGCGCTCCTCCTCGAGCACGAACGCGGGCCGGATGATTTGCACGGTTTCTGACGCATCTTTCGGCTCCTCTTCCTTCGCGCCTTTCTCAAGCAGATCCTCCTTCATTGCGACCGCACGACTGCGCTTGCCATTTGCTTGCGCCTTCTTTTCTTCGATTTCTGCACTGGGATGCAGGAGCGCCTGCAGCTTGCGCGCGAGGTCCGCGACCGTCACATCGAACGTGAGCAGGAGCCCGATGAGGAGCATCGCGGCAAGCACCACATAGGCGACCGGCATGCTCGTGAAGGCAAGGAGCGGGAATGCGACCATGAAGCCGATCGCGCCGCCGAGCGCCTCCCGCTGAAGGCCGATTTCCTCGAAGGGAGCCTGAATGTGAACAAATCCCAGGAGCGCGATCACGCAAATTGAAAGTCCTACGAGGCTCCGCGTCTCCACATGCCCTTCATCCCGGAAGAGGTAGAAAAGTCCGGATGCGATGAGCGCAACGGGCAGCAGCATCCCCATGCTTCCGAAGAAGAAGGCGAGAAGCTCATGAGCCCATGCTCCCGCAAGACCCGCGCGCTCCTGCAACACAAGGAAGAGAATGGCAGCAGCCGCGAGATGCACATACCCCAAAATGCGTCGCTTGATTTCCGGCGCCAGATTCAATCCAAGAGAGCTCTCCCTCCTTCGTCGCACAACCTTCCTCTTTGCGAGTTTCTGCGCGACCTTGCGGCGAACTTTCGGCATCGTACTGCATTCTATGGGAGGCATTCTTGCCCGACAAGAGAATCTATTGCCTGGATTCCTTACAATTCACAGCGCTCTTCTGTATCAATGTGTTAACACGTTATAACAGTCGTCATGGTAAAAAAGGCAGAATGCACAAACGCTACTCTCGCGGCCTTCCTCTATCATCGACCCTCTTCCATTCACGCGTCGTCTGTCTTTGCAGAAACGCATCGATCTCGCTCCGGAGGATGCGGATGCTGTTTTGAACGCGTGTATTCTGAGATATTCCGCGGCTTCGGGAATCGTGAAGAGTGCTTGTTGCGATTCTCTCGTATGAGCAGTCACCGATCCAATCGATTCTGCAATTCTTTG
>CAYIRQ010000111.1:0-3125 GCA_964365905.1 uncultured Candidatus Peribacteria bacterium | reverse complement strand
GAAACTTCCTGAAGACATCGGCAGCAACCTTCACCGCGGGAACCTCCACGGTTGCGCTCGACGGGGGAACGCAGACGGTCTCCGGCTCGACAACGTTCTACAACTTGAGTAAGACGGTGACCGCTGCGGCAACCATGACCTTCGCCGCGACCGCGACGCAGACAGTCAGCAATGCGCTCACGCTGCAGGGAGCTGCGAGCAATCTCCTCACGCTCGGGTCATCCTTGAATGGCGTACAGTGGAAGATAGATCCGCAGGGAACGCGCACCATTTCCTATGTTTCCGTCAGTGACAGCAACAACACGAATGCAACTGCGATTGACTGCACTGCGAGCAACTGCACGGATGGCGGGAGGAACACAAATTGGTCATTCCCTTCGAGTTCCTCGAGTGCTTCTGACACCGGGCATCACAAGCCAAACAAATTCCCGAATGGAGGGAGGAAAGGGGGACAAGAGCGGCCCTCCGGGGCTGCGGATAGCGGGCAATTTGAAGGCGCCGCGGAAGATGGTCAGCCGCAGGTGTTCCCACCTGCGGATCTACCGAAGGCGCGTGAGGAGGAAGGAGAAATCGTTGTTCCGATGGCGAGAGTTACGCCAGCGCAGCGCGAGCGTCTGAGTCGGGAGCGAAGACTTGCGAGGGGTGCGGAGACAGTGCAGCGTGAGCCCACTTCGCTCACTTTCGGTGAGCTTCGAGGGCCAGGAATTCTCGAAGGTCTGCGCCGTCTGAGGCGCCTTGCGCTCTCTCGAATGGGGGAGGGGATGCGGAGAGTGATTCCTCCGGAAACCATGCGGCACATCGAGCCGTCGGAGGGGATCGTGGAGACGCCGAAGACTTTTGTTGCAGCACGCATGCGCGTCTGGCTCCTCTCGCTCCTCCGCGACATGCCGTTTGGCCCCGGGAGACTTCTGGGTCAGGGGGGAGAAAAGCTTGCGAGGAGTCTCGCAGCGCTCCCACGCACGGAGCGGGGGGATCGGCTCATCGCTGGAGTATTCTCACTGCAGATACCGCTCGGGATCCTTGCGCTCTTTGAGGGGGGCCGGTCATCCCCCCTATCGGCGCTCCTTGCACGTCGCATCGGCGAGCGCGTTGACCGCTCGCTTGTCGCGCTCTTCGGCTCTCAGTACCTTGCCTTCCAGCAAGGGTTCGGCGGGAAGCAGAGGAATATCAATGAGACGGTCACGCGCATCGTCGCGAGGAGCGGAAAAGTGTTCCGCGATGAGTGGATGGCGCTTGAGAGAGACCTTCGTTCTCTCATGGGGAGAGAAACCGCACGCAGAGCGGCACCCGAATCCGAGCGCTACTACACCACCGAACTCCGGAAGAAAGGCCGAGAGCTCGTTCTCTCCACGTTCCGTATCGCCATCATCGGACCGCGCGATATTCCGTATGCATTCATACCGGTGACGCTCTCTTCGGAGCCGCAGGATACGGTGACCGATCGTGAAGGAGTGGCCACGTTCCTGAATGTCGCAACGGGGACGCACGAGCTTGCGATTCACTTCGGGGAGGGTGACGTTCTCGAAAAAGCAGTGACGCTCGAGGCGCCGGAGGGACTGGAGGTCGGAGAAGGCGCTCCAGTCGAGGTGATCATTCCTTTGGTCGAGGTGCGTGTCGAAGAGCGTCATCGTGCTGCACCGTCTCAACTGCGCCGTGCACTCCTCACGCGCGTCGCCATCATCATCACACTCGCGAGCGCCCTTCTCGTTCAGACGTGCCTGCTCATTCTCGTGCTCCGGAGGAAGGCAAAAACATATCCACATCCCCTCTCCCAAGGGGAGAGGGTAGGGTGAGGGGCGGAAGAGAATAGGGAATTGGCTGTTTTGCAGCGCTTTTTAAAAATGGATTGACTATTTTTCATTTGTCTATAGTATGGTCTCATGCGACGGTTGCAGCTCGGAGCCGTGCAGAGGGATCTCAGGACGAAGATGGTGTTCCTCGTGGGGCCGCGGCAGGTGGGGAAGACCTGGCTCGCGAAAGAGCTCATGCGGCCCTTCGCGCATCCCCTGTACCTCAACTACGATCACCTCGAGGATCGGGAGGTGGTGGCGGAGGAAGCATGGCTGCCGGAGACGGATCTGCTCGTGTTCGATGAACTGCACAAGATGGAAGGGTGGAAGAATTACCTGAAGGGGGTGTACGATACCAAGCCTTCGCATCTCTCCATCCTCGTGACGGGGAGCGCGCGCCTCGATACGTTCCGTCAGGGCGGCGACTCGCTTGCAGGCCGATACTTCACGCACCGGCTCCTGCCCTTCTCCGTCGCAGAGCTTGCGGGGGGCGGCGTCCCGCACGTCCTCGATCGTCTCCTCGCGCGCGGGGGGTTTCCGGAACCGTTCCTTGCGGAGAACGATGAGAATGCGCAGCGATGGAGGAGACAGTATGCGGAGAGCCTCATCCGGACGGACGTGCTCGATTTTGAACGCGTGCATGATATCCGCGCGATGCAGACAACAGTGGAACTCCTGCGCCGGCGGGTGGGTTCTCCCGTGTCCTTCGCGTCGCTTGCGCGCGACACAAACATCGCGCCCGCGACGATGATGCGGTACATTGCGATCCTCGAGGCGCTCTACATCGTGTTCCGCGTGACCCCCTTCGCGCGCTCCATTGCCCGTTCCATCCGCAAGGAGCCGAAGCTGTATTTCTTCGATACGGGCATGGTGATCGGGGACGACGGAGCGCGACTGGAGAACACGGTCGCCGTGTGTCTCCTCAAGCACTGCTATGCGGTGGAAGATACGGAGGGGGTTGCGTGCAGGCTGCACGCGCTCCGGACGAAGGACGGAAAGGAAACGGATTTCTGCATTGTTCGCGGCGATGCAGTGGAACGCATGATCGAGGTGAAGGTGCGCGACCGGCACCTCGATCCCGATCTTCTCTCCTTCTCTTCCGCGTACGGCTTCCCCGGCATTCAGATCGTGCAGCATCTGCGCCTGGAACGTCGCGAGGACGCCGTGGCGCTCCGACGCGCAGAGGAGTGGCTCTCTGAGCTCTGCCTGTAAGGAACGCATCATTCTTACGACTTCATGCTCCACCGCTCACTCGCACTCAGCCTCGGCTTCCTCTCCCTCCTCCTCCTCGGGATGCTCTCCCTGCAGTTCCGGAATCAGATTGTGCAAGCGCAG
>CAYIRQ010000110.1:0-3191 GCA_964365905.1 uncultured Candidatus Peribacteria bacterium | reverse complement strand
AAGGATGGGGCGGTCGTGCTTGCGGGGTAGTTGCAATGTATTGCACCGTAGCAGCGATTCATGAATCGCTGCTACTACGGTACTGCGTGTCATCCCGAGTAGCCCCGCGCCTGCGGGGCGTATCGAGGGACGTGTCGAACCACCCTTCCCGGAGCCCCCATGTTATTTCCGGTATCCATATCCACAGTGCACATTATTTGTTCAAAATATATCCTGTCATCCTTTCTAAAGATGTCTATCCCTCAGGGAGCCAAAAAAGAGCCTATTTGAACAAATTATTTGCTCAAAATTTCCCTATGTGGAGTACCTCATATTTATCTCTCCATGAAGCCAAGAATCACTGTTTTCCACACCAAAAATCGAGATTCCCGACCCTTTTCTAGACAATACTCCGCCCCTCCTTACAATGCTCCGGCATGCATTTTTCCCGTAGCATGAAGGCTGTGAGGAAGTCTCACATCCAACCTTCTCTCTCACTCTTCATCTTACACGCGGCCCTGATTGCCGCGGTGACCTGGACGGTGATCGTGAGCACCCCGCTTTACGCGGGCTAAGAGAGCTCAAGAGAGTCGGGACTGGCGAAACACATCTCCTTATGGTCTGCCTCACTCGAGGGCAGAGCCTTTTTTGAACATGAAAAATTACTTCGAAGACCTTTATAGGCATTCTCGAGGCATTTTTCATGCTACGGCTTTCTTTTCTTTCCCAAGACCGGCTGTAAAGGCAGTTTCCGCGGACGGCATCACTCCCGGCATGAGTTCATCCACAACGCGCGTTTCCGGGAGGAATCGGAGGAACGGCATCGGGAGAAAACTGGAGAGAATCGCGATCCAGAGCACAATATCGAGGTGCGCATAGTTTGCTCCCAGCGGATCTGCTGCCTGGCGCACATCAAAGAAGCTCACGAGAGCGGCTCCCCCCATGTCGCTCACCGCGAGACCGATATTCGCGAGACTGGCAAGGATCGCAAACATGGTGGCTTCGAGTCCCCGGGGACAGACGCGGGCAATAAGGACCATGAGAGGGAGGAAGCCAATCTCACTTAAGGGAGCGGAAATGAGGGTATCCGCCATCGCAAAGAATTGCGAACTCACGCCGAGCACCTTGTACCAGCCATACACGAGGCCAAGGGAAGGAAGGGAGAGAACGACGCTCGCGATGATGATTCCGGAAAAGAGTTTCCGGAGAGAAACGCTCATGAGGAATTTCCGGAAGAAGAAGACCCCGACGATTCCCATGGTGTGAGAGATAAGGGAAAGTCTTCCGAAGAACTCCGGCGAAAATTCGAGCTCATCAATGAGGTAGTAGCTGAAAGCGCCGCCACTCGATGGGGTCGACCGCCAGAGAAAGAGGAAGAATGCGGCCCAAAGGAGTCCCGGCGTCACGGCACCCTTCAGTTTTTGCCACGTTTCCCAAATCGAGAAGGAGATGGCTTCTCCCGTTCCCTCTGTCACAAGAAGTGCAAACAGCGTCGTCGCAAGCGGCAGCGTCCCCGTGATGAAAAACACGTTCCGCGCGCCGATCCATTCGACGAGGATTCCGGAGAGATAGGAAACGATGAGCGCGCCGGTGAGCAGCGCCGCCCTGCAGATGCTCTGCAGTTTTCCGGCTTCGGTTTGAGAACGGCTGCGCTCCGCGACGATGCCATCCACGATCACGTCCGCGAGCGCGAATCCCATGCCGGAGAGGAGCACGGCGACGAGGGCACCCGCGAAGCTCGAAACCCACGTCGCAAGCGAGAAGTAACCCGCCGCGCCCAGGATCCCCGCGAGGAAGAGATAGGGCTTGCGGCGCATCCCAAAGACCGGCATGCGGTCGGAGAAGAATCCATAGAGCGGCTTGATGCTCCACGGGATCAGGGAAATAGACCCGAGGATCTGCGCCTGCGAGATCGTGAGTCCGAGATCCTCCTTGTAGTAAAACATCGTCGCGACCCCCGCGAGGCTCACCGCTCCGGCGATGAAGTAGACGAAGGGGATGAGGATGGAGGTGAGATCGCGCTTCAACACAAGCACAACGTACATTCCTTCTCCCTTTGGGAGAAGGCGAGGATGAGGGGGGACAACAAAAACACTGTTCATTTTCGTTTGTTTCTGTTTCCCCTCACTCTCGCTCTCTCCCGTTGGGAGAGAGGATGTTTGTGTTTTGTGAACCTCCATCACGACTCCTTCATCATCCCTATCCGTTTTTCAATGAGCTCCCTCGTCCCAATATCCCTCCGGAACCGCACGGGGCCCTGCACGTGCTCACAGAGTTGCTGAGCTCGTTTTTCTGCCTCTTCAAGATTCCTTCCAATCCCCACAATTCCTGCCGTTCTCGATCCTCCAAGGTGCAAAGTTCCATCGGGGTCTTCGGAGATGTCGCCGAAGTAAATACGCGAATAAGGGTTAGGGCTGGGGCTGGGGTTAGGAAAAGCAATCGATTGGCCACACTCCTCCTTGGAAACGGGGTAACTCTTCGGAACGATGTACTTGCAGACAGTGGCAAGACTCTCAAATTGAATAACTTTTTTGTTCAATCCCCCGGAGAGGATCGCCTGGCAGATTTCGACGAAGTCGGTTTTGAGGATCGGAAGGACATTCAGCGCCTCGGGGTCGCCGAAGCGGGCATTGTATTCGATGACCTTCGCGCTTCCCTTTCCCTCGATCCCAGGAATCGCGATGAAGCCCCCATAGAGAATCCCCTTGTAGGGCTCTCCGCACTCATCCATGAGCGCCTTCGCAACCGCGCAATTGATCCGGTGCGCCTCTTCAAGATGAAAGGTCTCGAGAAATGGAAGTTTGTGGTCGGCATCGGAGTAGCTCCCCATGCCGCCGGTGTTCGGACCCGTATCGCCCTCGTACGCGCGCTTATGATCCTGGACTGCAGGCATGGAAACAACCTGGTCACCGGAGACAAAGGACATCAAGCTGAATTCGACGCCTCGTAACTTCTCTTCAATGACCACTTGTCCCCCCTTCTCGATGCATTCCTGCGCGTACGCGACTCCCTCTTCCGCCGTCTTCAAATGTTCTCCGCTCACTTTCACCCCCTTCCCGCCGGCAAGGCCGTCATATTTCACCACATATTCCCCCTGTAGCTCTGTATCCATGTACCGGTACATCGGTGCAGAGTCGGGGGACTCAAAGATTTGAAATTTTGGGTTTGCATCGATTTCATACTTCTTCATAAGTTCCCGTGCAAAGCTCTTG
>CAYIRQ010000109.1:0-3685 GCA_964365905.1 uncultured Candidatus Peribacteria bacterium | reverse complement strand
TCAGCTTCCAGGGAAACCCCTAAAAGATCAAGTTATTTTTGCGAGTTTCCTAAGCAGAGCGGGATTTCCACTGAGGAACAACATATTTTGTTTCGATGATAGGCTAAATTTATCTCAATAAATATACCTTTGAAAGATTATAGATATTTGTCACTTGTTTCATGGGCATTTTTAAGAAAAAGTAGCAGCACTTCATTGTATGGCCTATTTTGTCTATCCGATGAAGTGGTGGTCGATCACTAAAAGTTTTCATTTTTTTCTAAAAAAACCATGCAACTCATTACTTTACAATTTAAGGAACTCTCACCTGAATTTTTGCAGGAGGATCCTGATCATCCTCGCAACCTCCCCAAGGAAGATCCCGAAACAGATTCAGAGAAGGAGGATGGCGAGGGAAAAGACTCTTTGTCTGAGGCATCAAGACATCAAGATCGGCTGCGTGCCTCCATAGAGGCAGTAGGTATTTTGCAGCCCTTGGAGGTCATGGAGACGGAACAAAAGGGTATCTATACGATTATTGACGGTCATAGGCGTTACCGCCAAGCAAAAAAATTGAAGATAGAGAAAGTTCCGTGCTGCATCTATCCAAACCTTCCAGAAGGGGAGTTCGCCTACCGGCAGTATGAGATGCAGAATATAAGGAAGGACTGGAAGCCCATGGAACGATCTCAAGCCTTCTCGCGCATTAAGCAGCTTATGAAGCTGAGTTCGGACAGAAAACTTGCGGAATTCCTCGGAGTATCGCCCGCCACGGTTTCTTCGGCGCTGAAGCTTCTTGAGCTCCATTCCCGTTATTCCGGACTCATGGAACAGTACAGACTTCCAATGACATACCGTTACGAGTTCGTGCGAATGAAACAGAAAATCATTAAAGTCGGGGATTTTGAGATCAATGAGATTATCCATAAACTCTTCGAGAAAGCACAGCGGCGCGTTATTCGCTCTGCCAAAGATTTTAGGACGCTTGGAAAAATTTTCGAAGAAGGAAAGAGGCATGAGAAAGAGGTCTGCAAATTTCTCACGGATGAGGATATGAAAGTGGGAGAGCTGGTGGAAAGAACCGTCGACCCCCCTATTGTCCTCTATGCCAGAAAGTTTATGCAGGAAGTGGGGGAAAAACTGGGCAACAAGGAGAAGTTCACAACAGATGAAAAGAAAATATGTGTTGAGATGCAGGCACTCCTCGCCACTTTTGCGTAACAGAAATGCCTATGACCAGAGATGCGCATCTCTTTGCGTATGTACTGGTACTCGATGTCTCACGATGGGGGAGATTTCAAGATCCGGATGAGGCAGCGTACTATGAATTTCGATGTAAGCAGAGGGGGAAGGATGTGATCTACACCTCAAAAGGATTTCCACAAGAAGGACAGAAGCTCATGACGCATTTACAAACTTCCATTGAGCGGTACATGGCTGCAGAATATAGCCGACAGCTGAGCGAAAAGGTGTTCCATGGCTGCATGAACGTCTCCCGTCTGGGCTACTCTGCAGGAGGATCTCCCTGCTATGGGTTGGCACGCTTGCTCCTCGACGAACAGAGAAAACCTGTGCGTCGGTTGCAAAAGGGGGAGCGAAAGCAGATTGCCAATGAGCGGGTAGTGTTCGTTCCCCTTCACGATGATACGACGAGGATCGTTGAGGAAATCTTCCGGCGTTTTGTGGAGGAGAAGCAGACGCCAGTTGACATTGCGCGTGTCCTGAATGATAGGCGAGTACCTGCCCCTGCGGGAGGGGTATGGAGTAGAGAAAAAATACTGCGCATCCTGCGAAACGAGGTATACGTTGGCACGAGAATCTACAACAAGACATGGAATCGTCTGCGACAAGGTACGCGCAGAAATCCACGCAGTGAGTGGGCGATTTGCTTCAATGCCCTTCCTTCTGTTGTGTCTCGGGAGCTCTACTCCCAGGCACAAGAACAACTTGAATCCCTGAGACAAAACAAAGAAAACACTCATATGCTTCGGGAGAAGCTGCAAACCGGTATTTATGCGGATCTTGCGCATCTTCTTCAGCTTCATGGTTTTGCAGAGGATGAGATGTGCAGCCTCTGGGAGCAGTTCCCTCTTATCTTCACGTTCGCGGGACCCCAGCAACCATGGTGCTTCTTTCTCCCATCTCCTCTCAGGAGATATGAGCGGATTCTTGCCCTGAGCGTAACACCTCACACTTCTGATCTTTTGGAGAAATGTTTCATCCTTCCGACAGCGGATTTTGGATTGGCGGGTGTGCTGACCTTCTCTGAAGGTGATCCGTCGTACCATCGTTACCTCCTTGAAAGAGGGATGTTGGAGGAGAGGGTGTTGGCACTTGCCCAGCAACTTCGCTATGGGGCAATGGTACAGTGAACTGTATGCCTCTCTACACAAAACTCGGCGACTCCGGCCAGACCATGCTCTACGGCGGAGAGAAAGTGTCGAAGGCCGAGCCGCGCATTCATGCCTATGGCACCGTGGATGAGCTCAACGCCTTTCTCGGAAGAATGTTAACGGAAGAGGCGCCAAGCGAGCTGCGGAGTCAACTTCTTGCCATTCAGCATGCGCTCTATGTCGCAGGAGCGGATCTCGCGACCCCGCACCGGAGCGGAGCGACTGGTGCGGGGCAAGCTCCTCTCCCTACCAAGCGCATTACGCAGGAACAGGTCGAGGAACTGGAGCATTGGATTGACGCCGCGGAGGCGAAGGTCCCGCAACTCACCTCCTTCATTCTTCCCGGAGGAACGCGCCTCGGAGCGATGCTCCACGAAGCACGGACCATGTGCCGTCGTGCGGAACGCTGGCTTGTCGCGCTCTCAAAGACTGAGGATATCAACTTTGCGTGCCTCCGGTACCTCAACCGCTTGGGGGACTTCTTCTTCGCGGCTGCAAGGGTAGTGAATAGGGAGGGAGGAGTGGAAGAGGTGAAGGCGGGAGAGGAAAAATGAATAACAATCGTCATATCTGTGTACAATTCTCTTCGTATGAATCCACCCACACGTGAACTCAAAGGCGACGAGGCGCGCGCACTCATTGATGAGATTCTCGCCCGCACGGCCGAGGATTTCATCCTTCACCTCAGCTGGAAGCAGGCAGGGGATCTCGGAAAGATCGAGCAACACCTCTCCTTTCATGGCACTTGGTCCGCACAGGAAATTCTCGCGACCGGAAAGGGGCGCAATGAGCAGATTGAGGAGATTATTTTGCGGAGCATGAAAGGGGGCTAAAGCAGCGCCGTCGCCACCGCAAAGTAAATCGTGATACTCAGGATGTCCTGAATGATCGTCGCGATGGGACCGCTCGCATCAGCGGGATCCAGACGTAGTTTGCTTGCGAAGTAGGGGATGAGGAGACCCGTGAAGACGGAGGAGATGATGGCGGCGGTGAGCGCGATGCCGAGCACCTGACCAATGCCTGCGTTCCGGAAAAAGAGAGAGGCCGCAATGAAGATAGTGATGCCGAACAAAATGCCAATGGTGCCGATGATGAGGAGTTGTCGGAAGAAGTATCTCCGAAAAGGAAGATATGCATCGAGTGCGAGATCGCGGATGATACAGGCTTCCATCTGTGTTCCTACAGCATCACCCATGTACACGATGAGAGGGATGAAGGCCGCAAGAATGAGATTCTGCTCGAGCGTTGTTTCAAAATTTGCGATGATCCGAGCGGCAATGAGTCCGCCGATGAGTCCGAATGCAAGCCACGGA
>CAYIRQ010000108.1:0-3787 GCA_964365905.1 uncultured Candidatus Peribacteria bacterium | reverse complement strand
TGACGCGGTGGGAAGGCAGCGCGGAGGAGCGGGGTTCGGCGGAGGCCACGACGAGCGGGAGCAGACGCTGAACCAGATCCTCACGGAGATGGACGGCTTCGACCAATCGACGAACGTGATCGTCGTCGCGGCGACGAACCGTCCGGACGTGCTCGACGTCGCGCTCCTCCGTCCCGGCCGCTTCGACCGGCGCATCTTCATCGATAAGCCGGACCTCGAGGCGCGGAAACAGATTCTTCTCGTGCATGTCCGGGATAAGGAGATGAGCACGGGGGTGGACCTCGAGAGTGTCGCGAAGCAGACTGTTGGGTTCACGGGAGCGGATCTCGAAAACGTCATGAATGAGGCAGCCATCTTCGCCGCGCGTCGCGGCCGCAAAGCGGTCCTGCAACAAGACGTGGTGGATGCCGTAGAAAAAGTAACACTGGGACCTGAGAAGCGGAGTCGCAAACTCACCGATCGCGAGAAGAAGATAACGGCCTATCACGAGCTCGGGCACGCGATCGTCGGCCATCTCTGCAAGTTCTCCGATCCGCTCCACAAGATCAGCATCGTCTCCCGCGGCGCGACCCTCGGCGTCACGTGGTTTCTCCCGCAGGAGGATTCCTATACGACGACGAAGAGCAAGTTTCTCGACGAAGTCTGCGGCCTGCTCGGCGGCCGCGCTGCGGAGGAGATGATCTTCGGCGAAATCACAACGGGCGCGAGCAATGATCTCGAACGCGCCTCCCAGATCGTGCGCAACATGGCGATGCGGTACGGCATGGGGGATGACGCGCTCGGTTCCGCGGCCTACGGCGAGAGGCAGGGAACACTTTCTCTCGGGGTCGACCTCTCTATCACGCGGAATTATTCGGAGGAAACCGCTCAAGCAATTGATGAGTTTGTCCGCCGAACGCTCAGTGAGCAACTCAAACGCGCAATCGACATGGTCAGGAAGCACCGCGCGAAGCTCGATGAACTCGCGGAGATTCTCCTCAAGAAGGAAACGATGAGTGTGGGGGAGTTTGCGGAAGTGCTGGAAGGGAAATCCCTGAAGAAAAAATCCGATGAAGAAGAAGGTGGCAAGAAGCGCAGTCCGCCCGGCCTCGCCGGTCGGACGGGTAGCGCAGCGACAGCAAATTGAGAATTGAAAATGGAGAATGGAAAATGAAGGAGTTCCGTTTGACACCGAAATTAACAGGGACGAGAGTGTGTGTATGGAAAAAGCAAATCCTATCAAAGAGAAATCCTACCTCTTTGCTCTCCACATCATTGCCTTTTACAAAAAACTTATAGCGGGAAAGGAATTCGTTCTCAGCAAGCAGCTCCTCCGGTCGGGGACAAGCGTCGGAGCAAGTGTTGAAGAGGCATCACAAGCTCAGAGTAAGAAAGACTTTATTGCCAAGCTCTCTATAGCTCTAAAAGAGGCTCACGAGAGTCATTACTGGTTAAGACTTCTATTGGACAGTGGTTATGCAACATCCAGTGAAACCCATACTTTGTTAAAAGAAGTCCATGAAGTTATCTCTCTCCTCACCGCTATCATCAAAACCACAAAAAGTAATCTTCCTTAATTCTCCATTCTCAAATCTCCATTCTCCATTTCCAGAAACATGGAACTCACTCTCCCCCTCCTCGCTGAAAAGCTCAAACAATGGAAGGGCTGTGCGCTCGCCGAAAAATCCAACCCCGTCCTCGGGGAAGGGAATCCGAAGGCACAGATCGTCTTCATCGGAGAAGCACCGGGGCAGAAGGAGGACGAGCTCGGACGGCCGTTCGTGGGTCCCGCGGGAAAATTCCTCGATGAACTGCTCGGATCGATCGGACTCCAACGCTCAGACGTCTACATCACGAACATTGTGAAGTACCGGCCGCCCGGGAATCGCGATCCTTCGCCGGAGGAAAAAATGGCGTGCATCCCGTGGGTGAAGCTGGAACTTGCATTGATCAAACCGCGTGTGATCGTGACACTCGGAAAACACGCGCTGCAGGAATTCTTCCCGACGCTTTCGATCTCCCGCGTCCACGGAAAACCCCAGGCTGTGACCCAGCATGTCACGGTCTTTCCCATCTACCACCCTGCGGCGGCGCTGCATAATGGAGGGCTTCGTGAAGCGCTCTTTGAGGATTTCCGGGCACTGCATGCTTTCATCGCCGGGAATCACACGGTAGAAGAGGGAAAAAGATTCTCAAAGGCAGGAGCTCATGCTATACTGTCGTGAGTGATGCACCTTGACCCTCACACCGTCCACGCGCTCCTCGAGAAAGTCCGCTCACAGCTGCGCTGCCCGCAGTGCATGAAGAAGGTGGAGGTGCAGATGCCCTCGCTCAAAGTCATTGGGGACAGTTTCGCTGTGTTTCAGCTGCACTGCAGAACCTGCGAAGCCCACATCCTCCTCTACGCCACCCTGCGCACAGTGTTGGCAGGAGGCTCCAAAGGCGGCATGCCTCCCATCGAGCAGGTGATTGTATCGTCAACGCTCGAGAATGTTCGAGAGGATGGCGAGAGGGTGCACAAGAACTATTCGACGACCCTGGAGCTCGAGGAGAAAGAGCTCCTCGCTCTCCGCCATGCCCTCAAAGAAACAGGAGGAAATTTCACCGAGGTCTTTGGGGAAACTCTGTAAAAAATCCCAAAACTCAAATACCAAATCTCAAAGTATGCCCTACTTCATCCTTGCCTGCGCAGCGGCGGCTCTCCTCCTTCTCGGATGTTTAGGGGAGAACGTGAAGAACGTGGGGCGTTCGATCGAAGAGAAGCAGGAACAAGCCGTGGGCATCGTCGAGGATGTTGCAGCAACACTGCGTGCGAAAGTTTCGGAAGTTCAGGGACGCGCAGAGCAGGTTCAAGATGGAGTCGAAGGTATGAAAAATGCCGTAACTGACCTCAAGGAAAGCGCGGGAGAAATCAAGGAGGCATTGAAGTAGAATGAAACCATGCCCCGCATAGAAATTCTTTGCGTTCCTGTTGACATTGTGATGCAGGAGGAGGTTCTCCAAAAAATCACTGGCTTCTTACGAAGTGATGGCCAGTACCACCCTTCGACAAGCTCAGGGCAGGCTCACATGGAATTTTCGCGACAATTCCATGTGGCAACCCCCAATCCCGAAATGATCATCGAGGCACAGAGAAACCCCGCATTCAAAGAAGTCTTGAGAAGGACGAGTTTGAATCTACCGGATGGAGTGGGGCTCGTGTGGGCCCTTCGACGGGCTCAGGGCAAGCTGAAAAAAGGAAATATGCCATCACGCATCGTGCGTGTTACCGGAACCGATACTCTCTTCGCTCTCTGCTCGAGTGCATCCCGCATCTCCCCTCCCGAGCGCATCTTTCTCCTCGGTGCAGCCCCAGGCATTGCAGAACGCAGTGCAGAAGTGCTCAGGGAGAAAAACCCTGCTCTCAAGATCGTGGGGACATACGCAGGGTCGCCGAAAGTTGAAGCAGAGGAGGAGATTATTCAGCGGATCAATGCGGCATCCCCCACTCTCCTCTTCGTCGCCTACGGCGCTCCAGCGCAGGATCTTTGGATCGCACGGAACCTCGGCAAGATCCCAAGCGTCAAAGTGGCAATGGGTGTGGGCGGAGCGTTTGATTTTATCGTTGGGAAGCAAAAGCGTGCTCCACGAGTGTTTCAAAGCATTGGTTTAGAATGGCTCTGGAGATTGATGCAGGAACCGAGGCGGGCGAAGCGCATTTGGAATGCGGTGGTGGTGTTTCCGTGGCTTGTTTGGAGTAAAGGAATAAAGGAGTAAGGGGACCTTCCCCTGTATTCCCGTTACTTGGCAGTTTCCACCACCCTTGTCT
>CAYIRQ010000107.1:0-3864 GCA_964365905.1 uncultured Candidatus Peribacteria bacterium | reverse complement strand
AGGCTGAGATTCATGGAGGAGCCTGCTTCGGTTATAGATCGAGAGCAGGGAACGCGCGTACTCTTTTGCGGTATGCACGGCTTGTTCCGTCGGTTTGCTTTTTGCCATGCCTTCGAGGAGAGTCTGGAGCGGCCCGAAGCGCGCCATGATCTCCTGCCCGCCGCGCTCGAGATGCTGGAGCGGCGTGAGGAGCGGCATCATCGTGAGGAGGTTCTCCTGCGCGCGTTTCTGCTCCCGAAATTCGTCTGCGGTATGCGTCCGGTCGGCGACGCCGTCGCCATCGGTATCAACGCTGAGTGCACGGCCTTGCTCTTCTCTGACAAACGCGATGTCCTCCGGCTGCAGAGAATCTTTCGGAATCCTCCGGAGGACGGCGGTGTATCCCGCCGGAACGTTCCCGAGCGTGCGCTCCGCTTCCTCCGCGACGCGGACGTTCGCGATCACTTCTCCTTCGATCGTCACAATGTTGCGCAAGCGAAAACCGGCCGGGACGACGCCCGCCGCTTTTGCAGGTGTGAGCGTGAACGATCGTTCCTCTTGTCCTTGTGCATCTCCCCGGGGAGCGACATCCGCCATCGTGATGACGTCGCAATCCGCGATCCTATGCTCATCGACCACTTCCGTATCCAGCGTTTCCCCCCTCCCGACGTTTCTGGTCTTCGTGTGCGTTCGGGTCGTCATCTTCATGTCCCCCTTCGGTTTCCGTACGAGAATGAGCGGCGCGCGATCGGGATCGGATAGCACCGCCGCGAGATCCCTGGAAACGCCCACAGTGTATGTCGTTCCGTCAAGCAGTGAGAGCTGCGCGTAAAAATCGTGCGCGTGCGTTCCCGTATCGAGCGCTTTTCCCTTGTATGCGCGGTCTTTCAGGAACTCTTCCGCAGGAGCAATACCCGATACGAAGAAGTTGGACCGCTTCTCCAGCTGTCCCCGGAGCCCGAGCACGTGCGGAGCCTTCTGGAGTATAAGAGCGCGCATGCGCAGCGCCGCAAGATCGTTCTGCGTCGCGAGCGCCTGCTCCTCAGGATTCAGCGTGCTCCACTGCCCGCTCTCCCGGAGTCGCGCCTTTGCCTGCTCCACTTTCTCCCGCAGGCTTTTTGCTTTCGCGTCATCGAACGCGCGGCTTGGAACGCGTATCGCCCCGCGCACGAGCGCGAGATCGGCCGCATTGGGATCAGACTGCCGAAGCGCGTCATTCTGCATGCGAAGCACTTCGAGATTTCGCAGGTCGATTGCTTTTCGCAAGTCGCGTTCATCCTGATACTCCTTGTGGAGGTTGCGCGTTGCTTGCAAAGTCATGTTCGCCTGCCGATCGAGCTGCGGCGTGATGTCCTTTCCCAACCCCGTGGTCTTCCCGAGGAGTCCCGTTTGCCCTGCGCTGAACTCACCCAGGGCGTTTGCATTCCGTGCGACGATGGAGCGCTGCACGTGTACGTCGTTCTCTTTCTCTCGCAGTTTCATCTGGAGTTGCCTGATTTCCCGCTCTTCCACCGCAATGCGCAGTTGCATGTGCATGGCAGAGAGCTGTTCCCACTCACCGTTCACGATGAGCCCCGCGATGCGCAGGCGTTCTGCGGGAGGCATTTCCCGGCCGAGAGATCGCAGAAGTTCATTCTGTGTTTTCACGAAGCTCTCTGCGCGAAAGCCGGAAGAGGAGTCTCGATCGCTCTCCCGGAAGGAGCGAAGGTACTGGAGCGTTATTGCGGGATTTCCGATGGGCGCGAAGAGGCGTTTCATGGCGCCTGCTTCGGGCGAACGGTCACGGTTGAGTTCGGCAATGACTTCCCGTTCACTCTCAACCGATGCGTGGAGCATGCGGCTGAGGAACTCCTGCACACGACGATCCATTTCCACCTCGGGTCCATTGCCAAGCATGTCCAAAAATTCCTGCCGCACGTTTCTGAGTTCATCACGAAGCGGAGAGCCATGCTTCCCGTATCGCTGCGCCTTTTGCTCGTACTCCCGCATATTTTTCCGGAAGTCGCTGGCTTTCTTTTGAAGCGATGCCGCTCGCTGCTCCAGATTGTCGGGTGACTCTGCAGAGTGATCGGGCGTGTCCGCAGGCTTTTCTTTTTCCTGCCGCTGCTCTGCGCCATCCGGACTCATGGCATGTCATCGAAGAAGTGTTCGGTCTGCTCCGTCTCCTCTCCGCGCTCCGTGCCTTCCTCCGCCTTGCGCAGTTTTTTCATGGTGTTTCGAAGAAACGCATCGAGCTCCTCCAAAAACTCTTCATCCCCCTGCTCCACCGCGCGCGTGATCGCGCTCTTTGCGAGATCGCTGAGGATGTCATCCTCGCTTTGGAGGATGCGGAGCAGCTCTTTCCCTTGTGTCTCCATGAGGGAGGGGAGCACCGCGAGGAGTTCGGTTTTTCGCTTGGAAGATAGAAGCACGGAATCTTCGATGAGTCGCTCGAGTACCTCGAGTGAGGGTGTCTGTATTTGTTCGGGCATAATCTCATGATTATAGCACACGGAAGCCGTTTTGGCATGTGCCTCGATACACTCAGCATGACACAATTTCCCCTCAGCATGACGCAGGTAAACGTCCTTAAGCCCTTTGCAGGAAACCTCTTCTCCCTTACAATCCGCGAGCATTCGTTCGCTCCTAACCCCAGCCCCAACCCCAGCCCTCTCATGCCCGGTTCGGTATCTCAAGTCATCGGCGCGGTCGTCGACTGCACGTTCCCGGAGGGACAACTTCCGTCCCTCTTCAATGCACTGAGGACGACGATCGGGGAGCATTCCCTCACGCTCGAAGTACAGCAGCACCTCGATGGTTCCGTCGTCCGGACGGTTGCGATGGATAGTACGGACGGTCTCAAGCGCGGGACTGCGGTGAATGATACGGGGAGCGCGATCTCCGTCCCTGTAGGTCCCGAGACACTCGGGCGCATGTTCAATGTCCTTGGGGAACCAATCGATGGTCTCCCTCCGGTAAAGACGAAGAAAACCTATCCTATCCATCGACCAGCACCCGCATTCAAGGATCAGGAGACGGAAACGGAGGTGCTCGAGACCGGGATTAAAGTGATTGATTTGATTTGTCCGATGTTGAAAGGAGGGAAAGTCGGGCTCTTCGGCGGAGCAGGAGTGGGGAAGACTGTGGTCGTCAAAGAACTCATCCGGAATATCGCCGCGGAACACGGGGGCTACTCGGTCTTTGCCGGAGTGGGGGAACGCTCGCGTGAAGGAAACGACCTCTACATCGAAATGAAGGAATCGGGCGTGCTCGAGAAGACGTCGCTCGTCTTCGGGCAGATGAATGAGCCCCCCGGTCCGCGTCTTCGGATCGCGCTCGCCGGACTCTCGATCGCGGAATACTTCCGCGATGAGGAGGGCAAAGATGTCCTTCTCTTCATCGATAACATCTTTCGCTTCACGCAGGCGGGATCTGAAGTCTCCGCACTTCTCGGGCGCATTCCTTCCGCTGTGGGATATCAGCCGACGCTCGCGAGTGAAATGGGGCAGATTCAGGAGCGCATCACGTCGACCAAGAAAGGCTCCATCACCTCCGTGCAGGCGATCTATGTTCCCGCAGATGACCTCACGGACCCCGCTCCCGCGACGACGTTCGGGCATCTCGATTCTACGATCGTGCTCACACGATCCCTTACCGAGCTCGGCATTTATCCGGCCGTTGATCCACTCGACTCGACTTCCACAATTCTTGCTCCGGAAATCGTCGGCAAGGAGCACTATGATACTGCGCGTGCGGTACAGAAGACGCTGCAGCGCTACAAGGAGCTCCAGGACATCATCGCGATCCTCGGTATGGAGGAACTCGCGGAGGACGATAAAATTGCCGTCCAGCGTGCACGGAAGATCCAGAAATTCCTCTCGCAGCCGTTCTTCGTCGCGGAAACCT
>CAYIRQ010000106.1:0-4047 GCA_964365905.1 uncultured Candidatus Peribacteria bacterium | reverse complement strand
GGAAACGTCTCCTCGCGGCGAGCGGCACGCTCGCCGCGTAGGGTCACTGTGCCTGGAGAAGGGGTTGCGCAGAGGAACGACAAGAAAAGCGCACAGGACAGCCCCGCGCAACATAAAAAAAAGACTCCCCGGAGATCCGGAGGAGGCAGATTGAGGATTGTTCAGACGTTCCCTAACACCTAAAACCTATAATGGCCCCGCCGCCTGCTCCTCCGGACTGCTCTGCGCTTTCGCTTGCTCTCGTTCCTCCTCCCGCTTCCGCATTTTCTCCGTAAATGATCCGGCATCCTCATGCTTCTCCTTCGCCTCCGCAACTTCCTGCTTCCTCTCCTTCGCGGGCCGGGACTTCGCTTCTTCTTCCTGCTTTCCCTTTGTAAGCTCCACCTGCAGTCTCAGAAGCTCGCGTTTTTGATTCTTCTGCGCTTCTTTTGCAAGCTTTTCCCTCTCCATCTTTTTATCGACCTGAAAATAATCGGGCGAGGAAGGGCTAGTTTTTTCTTTGTGCCAACGCTTGGAATCGTCAGTAGTCATCAGGGTCGAGTCGAATGGCTTGCCGGCCATAGCTCGCTGCGAGCGAAGGCTGGTGCCCTCGGTAGGATTCGAATGCTTCGACAAGCTCAGCACAGGCTCCACGGCCTTTCAGCCTACGCTCTCACTACGGTTCGAGCTATGGCCGACAAGCCTGGTCCGCGCCTCTCCGCCGTAGCCTTGGTAGTGGTGCCTCCGGAAGGAGTCGAACCCTCAACCTCCTGGTCCGAAGCCAGGCGCTCTATCCATTGAGCTACGGAGGCAAGAATCGCGGCGGGCGAAGGGCGGGAAGCCAGGTGCTCTCTCCCGTGCTTGTCCACCGTAGCTCCAAAGGAGCGAAGGTGGAAGCTACGAGGGCTGCGTTGCCTTTTAGATTACTCCAAGTACGTGAGACCGTACATCACAGAAATCCCCGCAATCATGCACAGAAGTTGTACGAGTGCTTGTCGGATGCGCGTCTCTTTATGGAGTTCCGGGATGAGGTCGGCGCCCGCGATGTAGAGAAAGTTACCGGCAGTGAAGGGGAGGAGCGCGGAGCCGATCACGGGGAGCGTCTGACTGAAGCTGAGAACAGCCGCCGCGCCGAGGAGAGCAGCGCCCGCGGAGAGGAAGTTGAGGAACGCTGCTTTCCGTGCACTGTAACCGCTGAAAAGGAGCAATGCAAAATCCCCGATCTCCTGCGGAATCTCGTGGAGCACGACAGCCATTGTTGTCGCAAGCCCCAGAGGAACGCTCACCAGAAAGCTTGCAGCAATGAGCGCGCCATCAATGAAATTGTGGATGCCGTCACCGATGAGATTAATGAATCCCACGGGGTGGTAGTGTTCTTGGGAGGGAAGAACATGGCAGTGGCGCCAGTGGATCAGTTTCTCCATCGCAAATGTGATGATGACGCCGAGGAGGACAATGAGAAGGGACTGTTCGAACGTATCCGCTTTCTCTGCAATTTCGGGAATGAGGTGAATGAATACATCACCGAGCAGTGCTCCCGTCGAAAAGCTGATGATCGGGAGCAACGAACGCTCCAGAAGATCTCTGCGCGTGAGGCAGAGGAGAATTCCCAGGAGCGAAATAATGCTCACGAGGAGAACAGAGCCTATAGCGAGAAGAGTGGGGGACAGGGGACGGGGAGGAAGACGAAGAGTTCGAAGAGTTCGAAGAGTTCGAGGAGGGCGGAATGTTATAGTTTTTTTGCCCACCCTTCAGGATCCTTTCCAAACTCAGCTGCGAGGGCGATATCTGCCGCCGGAAGTTTTCCTTGAGCTGATGCAACCTTGAGCAGGGTGACAAAATCAGAGAGCGTGTGCAGTGCAAATTTTGCCTCTGCTGCTTCTTTCTCGGCCTTCGGAAAGCCGTACGTGAAAATCGCAACGACATCGAGCACCGAGCACTTTCCTTCTTTTCGGAGAATATCGACTGTTCGAACCGCGCTGCCGCCCGTTGAAAGCAGATCTTCAATCACAACAACATTCGATCCCTGCTTCAATACTCCTTCGATGTTTTTACCTCCCCCATATTCCTTCGATTTGTGGCGCACGTAGATCATTGGAAGTCCTAAGCGATCCGCAACGAGCGCCGCCCATCCGATGCCCGCGGTTGCCGTGCCTGCGATCACGTGGGGCTTTGAAGAAAGTTTTCGTACTTCTTCCGCGAGCGCCTCGACGATCTGCGAGCGTTCCTCGGGAAAGCTCAGAATCATGCGGTTATCGCAGTAGATGGGCGATTTCATACCGCTTGTCCATGTGAATGGGGGGTTCACGGAAACCTTCACAGCACCGATGTGCAGGAGGAGAGAGGCTACTTCTTGTGGGGTCATGCTTCGATGAAGATACCAGCTCAGTTACAATTGCTCTATTGTTATATTGTCAAATTGTCACCACATCATGAGCTCCCTGCAATTTTCCAAGGATCAAGAAAGCAAACTCCAAGAGCTTTTGCGGGTTTTTCTCGAGGAAAACAAGAAACTCAATCTCTCGGCCTACCGAACAGGAGAGCAATGCTGGGTGGGGAATATCTTGGATTCGATTGCGTGCCTCGATATACTCCGGCGTGTCAGCACTCGGCATGACACAATAAATATCATTGATGTGGGAACGGGAGGAGGATTTCCATTGCTCCCTCTCGCCATTCTTTTTCCAGAAGCTTCCTTCACAGGCCTCGATGCAACGAAGAAGAAGATCGATGCGGTGCAGCGCATGGTGAATCATCTGTCACTTTCGAATGTGCAACTGCTGATCGGTCGCGCGGAGGAGCTCGGTCACGATCCAAAGCACCGTGAGCAGTATGATCTCGTCCTCAGCAGAGCTCTCGCGGAGCTTCCCACTCTTCTCGAGTTCATGAGTCCTTTTTGCAAGGTGAAAGGTCAGATGCTCTGTTGGAAAAGTCTTGCGATTGATGCAGAGCTTCTTGCTTCTCTGGAGGCGCGCATGAAACTGCATTGCCGCATGGTGGATCATCATGAGTACGATTTGGATTTTTTAGTTGGGGAGATTGGCCTGCCAACCTCCTGCGGAGGTTGGGGGCGCAGACAAATTCTTGTATTTGAAAAGGTGAAGGCGTTATCGAAAGAATTTCCGCGCAGGACCGGAATACCGAAGAAGGAGCCTCTGTGACGATGAGCTAACGGTTGGAGGAACAGTGTTTTGTCACGAGGGTGCGAAATCTCTTCCGGACGCCATCATCACTGTGGAGAACAAAAATATATGTTCCCTTCTGATCGAAATGAATTTCCAGTGATTCTCCTTTCCGAGTCCATTCCCGCTTACGCACAATTTTCCCTGCGGGAGGTTTCATCTGAATGAGACGAAAACTCTGGCTTGCAGTGAGGCTGATCGATGAACCGACTTCAACACCCTTCGGGATTCCCGGATCAAAAATAACTTGCCCCATTCGCCTTTGATACGTTGGAGCAGGACACATCGCAACGATATCGGCGCTCCCAAGGCGCTCAAACGTGACGCCGGTGAGCACACCCCGCGAACGCGGTGCGAGATGTTCGAATGCGGCGAGACTCAGATCCATATCGCGGCCTTCTGCGTAGGGGCCTCTGTCGTTCATACGAACGACGACGCTTCGGGTCGGACAATGGACAATGGACAATGGACAATGGACATCGATCGGTGCGGTGACTCGGACAAGTGTGTTATAGGGCAGGGTGCGATGAGCGGCGGTCATTGCTTGTGGATCGAATGTTTCCCCGAAGGCAGTGCCATCCCCTGCAAATTCTTCGGCGTAGAAGCTGACGGTGTGTTCCTCCTCTTTCAGGAATGTATCGAGCGTTTGGATGAGCCTTGTCAGCTCCTCCTGCGTGAGAGCCCTATTTTCAGAAATGGCCGTATCTGGCTCCGGAAGAATGTTATAGCGCTTTGCAAAAATGCCGATTGTTTCATACGTGATGACGTCGGGAGCATCGACGTTGCGAGTGCGCAGTAACCAGAGGAGCGCGTCATTCAGGCGCAGTGGTTCCTCAGGATAAAAGTCAGCGTCATCATTCAAGATCCCTCGTGCTTTGGCGAATGT
>CAYIRQ010000105.1:0-4088 GCA_964365905.1 uncultured Candidatus Peribacteria bacterium | reverse complement strand
ACCAGGTGGACGTTATGCGGGGATACAAAGCATTACTCGCGGATGACGGTATCGGTATCATTCAGGCGCATTACCTCGGATACATCTTCGATACCTTGAGCTACGGCGACATCTACCACGAACATATGTCCTATTACGCGATCCGACCGCTCATGGAGTTTTATAAGAAATTCAATCTTGAGATCTTCGACTATCAGATGCTTCCGTTCCAGGGCGTCTCGATTCGCATCGAGTTTGGTCATACAGGGAAACATGCGGTGGATCCCAAGGTGCAGGCGCTCGCGGATGAGGAATTGCAGAAGGGGTGGGACAAGATCGAAACGTACCGGAAGCTGGCGAACGACGTCGAGAAATCGCGCGACACGCTCGTTGCAACATTGAAGAAATTGAAATCGTAGGGTAAACGCATTGCCGCGTACGGCGCCGCCGCAAAGGGGGTTCCCATTCTCAACTATGCGGGCATCACCGATCAAATGATCGATTTCTGCGTGGATGGGCTGCCCCAAAAACAAGGTCTCTGCATGCCGATGTCGCATATTCCGATAATTTCTCCCGAGGAGGCTCGAAAGCGACCGGTGGACTACTACCTCCTCCTCGCTTGGAGTTTCCGGGATCACATTGTCGAGAAGGAGAAAGATTTTATTGCGAGGGGCGGCAAGTTCATCATGCCGATTGGGGAGATTGAGATTTTCCCGTGATGCATGGCAATTGAGAGCATGAATGGCTATTCGCTCTGGCTCCTTCCCGCCCTCGAGGCAGCAGATTCTTTTCAGAACATCATTCGTAATCTTGGAGAGACGTTCGACGGTCCGCTCTTTCCTCCGCATATCACCGTCATCGGAGCAGGCGCGATCAAAGGAGCGGAGGAACAACTGAAAGAACGTGTGGAGAAACTCGCACAGGAGCTTTCTCCATTCCCTATCCATTTCACCGGCATCGAGTTTGAGGACGTATGGCATCGGTGTCTGTTTCTGCGCGCGGAAAAAAGCGCGGCGCTCGTAGATCTGCATAACCGGGCTTCGGAGATGTTTGGGAAAACGCCCTCGACGTCCTACATGCCGCATCTCAGCCTGCTCTACGGTGAATTCCCTCGTGAGGAAAAGCCAAAAATGGCAGAGAGTATTGGTGGCTATCCTGATTCGTGCACTATCGACCGATTGGCACTCTACAATGTCACAGGGATGCCCAATGAGTGGTCGCAGGTGATCAGGATTTCTCTATAAAAGTGTCACTCGCGGTTGACTTAACAGGATTACTGATGCATATTTGTATTTGAATGAGTCATGATGCTCGCATCAATAGTGGCGGTGAAAATGAAGGAGCATTTGATCGCGCAGTGAATGAGCGTTTGAATGAAACAGCCGATCGCGTCGCTACGGAGATTGATGTTCAGCAATTACGCGTCTCGCTTGCTAGTGTAATAAGCAAGCAGGAGCTGGATTCCATCATCGGGCGGCTTGCGTACACTGTTAATGGATTGCGAATGCTACGGGAAGGCATGCCTGCAGAGGGACTCGAACATGGTCGGATCCTCGATTTCGCTGCGGCAATACTTGTGGATTCATGGGAGAACGACCGAGAGAAGGCTGGCAAGATGGCGACTCTCCTGAGTCAGACGTGGGTTGGGTGGCATCCTGAAGACGTAACAATCATCCATGAACTTCTTCGCCTGTGTTTGGAGACCATTGAGAGAGGCGATACTGCGATGGTTGCTGTCGTGCAGCCCACGATTTTCGTTCTCTATAATCTTGGATATAAAAAGGAGTATGCCCAGTGGCTGGAAACAACGACCTATAAGAGAGAATGGCGTCAGGCTGATCTCGATCGCAATGTCACAGGCTACTACGCATCCGGGCAGGAACCGTCCTACGAGGATCAGTTGAAGGCAACCGTTCGTCACCTCACCGATCCGAATCGTGCGAACCGACCAACGAGGGCCCATGATGTCGGGTTGCTCGTTGAAATCTGCGAGCGACTGCGCGATGCAGGACGAGAAGGGAGTGACCCGGAGATGCAGCGCACACGCGAATTGCTCAAGCAGACGATTATCGCCCTAGAAGAGCACGGACTCACCCAAATCGCAGCCTATGCACAGAAGCACTTGCGATGATCCCTCCTATCGTATCTTCAATAACAACACCATACGCAGTACCATGCTCCCATGGAATCTTCCAAGGGCGTGTTCGGCATGATTCTCACGTATAACTGCGCCGCGTTTCTGGAGCACACGGTGCGCATCATCCCGAAGGAACTTTTTGAGAAAATAGTCATTATTGATGACGGATCGACGGATGATACCGCGGAAGTCGCGGCGCGGCTTGGCGTTCCCCTCTACAGTCACCCGCACGGCGGATACGGGAGCAACGTGAAGTTCGGACTGAAGAAATGTGCGGAGCTCGGAGCAGAGATCATCGTCGAAATCCACGGGGACGGGCAATTCACGTCTTCCATTCCGGCCGCTCTTGAGTATATGCGGAAGGGATGCGATCTGGTCCTCGGCAATCGTTTCTACGACCTCCGGCAGCCGCGCCGGGATGGTATGTCCTTCATTCGCTACTGGGGGAATTCCGTGCTCTCGGGGCTCGGGGGCATCGTGCTCGGTATTCGTCCGCAGGATCTCTTCACGGGATTTCGGGTGTATAGCAGGAGACTTGCGGAGTGTTCGGACTTCGCGCATTCCTCCGACGACTATTTCTTCAGCTTCGAAATCATTGCAATCGCGCGGTACGCAAACATGAAAATCTGCCATGTGCCTGCCCGCTCCTTCTATCATCAAGCGCACACGTCGATCAGTCTCCGCAAGGGGTGTCTGGAGATCGCGCAAACGCCCTTCGTTTTATGCCTGTATCTGCTTGCGCAGATGGGAGTGCGATTGGGGATCTTTGCGGCAAAGATCCAAAGGTTCGAAAAATGAGTCCTTCTGTGCTTCGTCTCCGCTCAGCATGACACACTACTTCACCGCTTCATCCCCGAGCCGCGCCAGCTCACTCCTTTGTACGGGGAAATATGCACATCGTTGAACACGTCCTCCGAAAACCATCGTCCGATTTGCTCCCGGGGTATGAACCAGGTTTGCGGCGCATTCAATTTGTCGAAGACGTTGAGGAGATTGCGTTGATACGAGAGCCTCCGCCAGTTCCCGAAGTATTCATAAAAGGGTAGGAAGGGGAGTGGCAGGAGATACAGTGTGTAAACGGGAAGGTACACAAAAAGGGTAAGGGCGTGGGCGAGAGCATGGAGAAGGGGACGGGGGAGGAAACGAAAAAACGCACGCTTCAAAGGCTCGAGGAAAAAGCGATTGAGAGCATTTCCCTCTGCGCTATAGACCCAGACAATCACGCGCCCTCCTTCTTTGCAGTGACGGACAATGTTTGTGAACGTGGCGTCGGGGTGATCCGTGTGATGGAGAACCCCGATGGAGTAGACGACGTCGAACTCACGCTGCAAATCCATCGTTGCGAGATCCGCTTCGACGAGTGCGACGTTTGGAAATCGCGCCGTGTTCTTTCGGGCCGTTGCGATCGCGTTGAGATCCACGCCCGTGACGCTCTTCGCAACCGGCGCGACGATGGAAATGTGTTGTCCTCCTCCACATCCGCAGTCCAACACTTCTTTTCCATGGAAGGTCTCGAGAGTGTTCGGCGCGATCCAGTCGAGGAACAGCCACTCTTCCTCATTCTGGAACTGCGCCCATTGCCACGACCATTCGCTTTGTTTCTTCTGCGCGCTGGGTTTTTCAAGCGTTTGCATCACTGGTAGCGTACCTCTCCACCGAAGCTTACGCGAAGGTGGATAGCTGATAGCACTGAACACTGAAAAACTATACTCTGACCCTTCGACGCATGGTTCCACGAATACATCGCCTAATTCTGGCACATCCATTACGCACGGGCATCGTCGCGCTCTACTTTTTGCTGATTCTTGCGCTCTTTCCGGGGAGGATGTCTCTCACGCCCGAAGAGACCTTTTCGCATGACCCGGGAGCATATAGTGGCGCGGCGATCCATCTCGCGACGGAGGGATTCTACTCCCTCGATGGAGTCACTCCCTTTCTGGAGCGCGAGCCCGGGTATTCCTTTTTCCTCACA
>CAYIRQ010000104.1:0-4139 GCA_964365905.1 uncultured Candidatus Peribacteria bacterium | reverse complement strand
CAGCAAAAACACATGCAAGGTGTCCAATAAGAGCAATAATCATCGCAAAAATGTAGCCGATGAGTAAACTGCCCACAGTGCAGCCGAGCATTCCAAGCGTGTGCATCTTCTTTATCCTACACTAGAAGAAATCTTGATGAAGATGCAATTTGATGTTTTGCGTCACCTTTTCCCCACAAGCACCCGGCCCTTCCGCACGGAGATGTTGCCAATGCTTTCCACGACGATCGTATCCCTCCGTCCTGCCTCTTTTCTGAGCAAGATCTTCGCGATGCCGTCTTCGAGGGTATCCTGAATGAGGCGCCGCAGAGGACGCGCACCATACGTGGGATCGAAACCGCGCGCGACGAGTTCGGCGATCGCTTCCTCTCGCACTTCGAGCTTGATGCCCTGCTCGCCGAGAGCCGCTTCGAGGCTTCGGAGCATACGCTCCGCGACGCGGTGTAGTTCGTCCTCGGTGAGAGGGGTGAAGGTCACGAGACGATCGAAGCGGTTCAGGAGTTCTGGTTTGAAATATTTCGGCAGTTCCTTGAGCATGAGCGACTGCTGCAGATGCTCATAGGTCTCTCTGTTCCGTATACTTTCCTGAATGAGATTGGATCCTGCGTTGCTTGTCGCGATGAGCATTGTATGCACAAAGCTCACGGTCTTCCCCGCGCCATCGGTGAGTCGGCCATCATCGAAGACTTGGAGGAAGAGATTGAGGAGATCGGGATGAGCTTTCTCGAATTCATCGAGCAGAATGAGACGGTGTGGATTCGTGCGAATGGCATCGAGGAACGGAGAAGTCTTCCCGGATGTTCCGAGCAGGCGTTCCACACTTCCCTGTGTCTGGAATTCCGACATATCGAGCCTGGTCATCGCGCGCTCGGATCCGAAGTAGACCTGCGCGATCGTCTTCGCGGTCTCCGTTTTTCCGACGCCTGTGGGTCCGAGGAAGAGAAAACTTGCGATGGGACGCTCCGTTGCTCTCAGTTTCGTGCGTGCGCGGCGGAGCGCGGACGCAATCGCTTGCACCGCTTCCTCCTGTCCGACGACGCGCTCGTGCATTGCTTCTTCGATGGCAAGGAGTTTTTCTGCTTCCCCGTCCGAGACCTTCGTCACGTCGACGTTCGTTTTGCGAGTCATGAGTGCCGCGACATCATCCGCAAGGACGGTTGCGCCGTCTCCCTTTCGCTCCCGTACGAACGTTGCGAGTTCTTCCATCGTCTGGAGCGCTTTATCCGGGAAATACCGTCCCGGCATGAGATGCTCGCAGAGTTCGTAGCACGCGCGTAGTGCCGGAAACGAAAGCGCAACGCGATGCGTTTTCTCGATGGCTCCCGCCCGTGCCTCCATGACGCGAATCGTATCGAAGAAATTCATTTCCCGGATCTCGATGACCTGGAATCTGCGGAGGAACGTCTCCACGGGGCGAATGTGCGTTGCGAATTCCTGTGTTGTGGTTGTCGCGATCACGCGGAGCTTTCTTTCCGAAAGTTCGTTCATGAGCATGTGCCCGGCGTCTTCCGAGGACCTCGTCGAGGAAGCACCGAGGAGGTGATGGATATCCTCGATCGCGAGGAGAATGTTGCCGGCGCCCGTCACTTCCTGGATGACCTTCCGGAACAGGTTCTCGATCCCTCCCACGCCCGGTGCCCCCGCGATGATCGCTCCCGGATCGAGGATGACGAGACGCTTGTCCTGAAGGAAGGAGGGGACCACTTCCGCCGCCATGAGATTTGCGATTCCCTTAAGGAGCTCGGATTTCCCCGTACCGGGCTCTCCCACGAAGAGGACGTTCCCGAGAGTGCTCTTCATCGTACGGAAGGCTTCGCCGATTTCCTCGTCTCTCCCGAAGAGATGGCCGAAACCTCCGGCTCTCGCTGTCTGCGTGTAGTCGCGGCTGATGCTATCGAGGACGGGGGTCGGACGCGCGGTCATCGCGACGTTCATCGTGCGCTTGGGTTTCGCGCTTGCAAGGATCTGCAGGCGTTTCGAACGTTTGCCGTGCTTCCTCGCGAGGAGGTTCCACGCGACAACATGCCGAAGGTCGGAAGCTGAAACGCCGAGATCATCGAGCACTTCCGTGAGCTCTCGGTCGAGGGACACGGCGGCAACGAGAAGTTCGCCGATACCGATATTTCTCCGGCGCTCGCGCAGACATTCGATCGCCGCAACGAGGAAGGCGGTCGTGAGCGCAGGGGAGCTCTCCGGAGAGGAAGATGCGGCGACCGGAAGATGCTCCAGGAGATGCTCCAGGCGATCGCTGAGAGCAGATCGTTCGATTCCCAGTCGTGTACAGAGAAAGGAGGCATCGGCAGTTCCCATGCTCCCTGCGACGAGGTGCAGCGGCACCACTGCCCAGTGACCCCGTTTCCGAGCGAGCGCAAATGCGCGTGCGATGAGCAGACACGCATCCTCATTCAGGCAGCGATCCACACGAACCATTCTTGTCTTCTTCGGGATCGTGAAGGCACCCGATGGAAGTGGCTGCAATTTCTCCTCGAGCGGACGAAGGGGAAGCAAACGCGCGCGCCGAGCTTCACGCTTGCGGATGGAGTAGCGCAGCGGGAACGCGAGCATGCCTGCCCAGAAGATGAGAAGACGCACGTCCTGCGTGAGAAGAATCCCGTCCTCGAGATCACCAAAGAGCGCCTGTGGAAGAATCATGAGAAGACTGATGCCGGCGATCCGTGGGGACCACGTGAGGATGCGGTCGAGAATCTGGATCGTGAGAGCGCGCGCTCTCCATCCCCGCGTTCTTTCCACGGAAAGACGGGTGTTCCACCGGAATGTGGTGTCCGCCGTCACCGCCTCGTTTGCGCGGATCGCGGCGTGCGCGACATCATCCCTGCGCGGATCGAGGGAGAGGAGGAGTGCGTCAGACATCGAAGAGATCGAAGAATGGGCCGTAGAGATCGAGGTCGATCACGCCCACCTGATAGAGGACGTTATAGAGGAGAAACGGGGGGATCGCGATGTACACGAGAAATTCTCCGATGAGGACAATGACGAATGCGAGGGCTAATGTGGTCATCACGACGAAGTGCCCGCTGCGCGCGATGACGCTCACGAATCTCGTCTCCCAGTCTGTGTATCCGTAGAGCGGCGTGAAGAGGTGCCGAAAGAGGATGCGCAGGTGAAAAAGCTGGCGACATTCCCGGAGTTCCCGCAACACTCCCCATGCTTTGACGTACAGTCCTTCGGTGTACCAATAGATAGGGAAAAGCACGACTGCCTTCACGATTTCATAGGCGCTATAGGCGATTGGAAGGAGGACTTGCATAGAGTCGTATATTCTAGTCTGAGAATACCTCATGGGAAAGCAGTTCCTGAGCCTTTTATTTGCCACTTCTGATCCCTCGCAGCGTTTCGGCGGCTCTCTGTCATGCCCTTCTCCTAAAGATCGGGGGTTTATGGAGGACGAGATTTATTCTGAAGCACAGCAGAGCCGCCTCGCGCTGTTCGGGATCCTACAGTTATTTTCTTTTCTCAAAACTTCCCCGCATCGTGAACGCAATCGGACCTCGTTCTGTGAATGACTTGAGTCCTCGATGTGCCTCGATGAGTTCGAGAGTGGCTGGCTCCCTGCGATTCGGGAACGAAGCACTGCCAGCGGCATAGATGCCAATTTCCCCTTTGCTCGAATGAACCTTCATCTCGATCCGGTACTTTTTACTGCGGCGGCAGGAAATGCTGTCGAGAGGAGAATGGTGGCAAAAATCTCCGCGAGTACGCACCCGCGGAGGGGTGCTCTGAGGTGCGGGAATTTTTGGATCAGAGCGGCCGTCCCTGGCCGCGATGCTTTCAATTCTTTGGCGCGTATTTCTGCCACAAGACGAGAAGGGGGGTCGCAATGAAGTAGGAGGAATACGTGCCGATGAAGGTGCCGAGGATGAGAGCGAGGATGAACCACTGAATGCTCTCGGAGCCGAAGAAGAGGAACGAAAAGAGCATGATGAGAGCGCCAAGTCCGGTGCTGAGCGTACGACGCAGCGTTTGCTGGAGGCTGCGCTCCGTGAGCTCCGCGAAATCGCCCCTGGCCCGTGTTTCCACGACGTTATCCCGGATGCGATCGAGGATCACGATGACATCGTTCACGGAGTAGCCCATGACAGAGAGGAGAGCCGTGACGAAGAGGCTGTCAACCTGGAACG
>CAYIRQ010000103.1:0-4144 GCA_964365905.1 uncultured Candidatus Peribacteria bacterium | reverse complement strand
GAACGACTCTTCCACAAACTCCGCATCTGGGACTGCGAGGCAGCCGATCGCCCCCATAAGCTTCTCGCAGCATCGAAAGCTGTGCAGCGACGCATTGAACTGTACTGGAGGAAGGAGAGCGAAGCGCTGTATCCGCCTGTCGATATCGAAAGCTTTCCTCTCTATGAGGGGCAACGGGATGATTATTACGTCACTGCCTCCACCCTCGTTCCCTATAAACGTATCGAGCTTGCGATTGAAGCGTGCGCTCGGCTTGGGCGAAAACTAAAAATTGTCGGAGAAGGACCGCATCGAAGAGAGCTTGAAAAATTTGCGTCACGACAATGCTTCGATGCTTCGACTCCGCTCAGCACAAGTGCCACCAGCCGTGTCATCCGGCTGGTCACTCGGCATGACACTTCATCGCTCGTTGAATTCCTCGGTTACAAAGATCACGCCGAACTCGTCCACCTTCTTCAACATGCTCGCGCCTTCCTCTTCCCCGGTGAAGAAGACTTCGGCATCGCGCCACTCGAAGCGATGGCCTGCGGGACACCCGTGATTGCGTACCGGGGTGGGGGCGCACTTGAGACAATCGTTGAAGGTGAAACAGGAGAGTTTTTTTCTTGTCATGCTGAGTCCCTCGACCCTGCTCGAGACAAGCTCTGTCATGGTGAGCCCAGTCGAACCACGAAGCACGAGCTGGTCAATTCTTTGGTAATTACCATGCAAAAGTTCGAACAAAAAAGTTATTCAATGGAAGCCTGTAGAAAGCAGGCAGAAAGGTTCAGTGAAGAGTACTTTGGGAGAAATTTGACAAAAGTAATTGATAGTCTAAAATAAATCCCATGTCGGAAGTTAAATCCTGGCTGGAGGAACCATCTATCCCCTTTGTCCGAAGGGGAAGTTTCATAACGCTGGAGCAAGCGACGGAATTTGCAGCGTACTCTTTTCTCCCGGATGGAGAAGCTACTGGGGATCCTCCACACGATGGAGGCCGTAGAAAGCCTTCGAGTCCACCTCCACCTGAGCTACAACGCTATGTTGCAAAGGCATTAATGCTAAAAACCAATGTTGCTACTCCTGAAGAAATAATGAATTGGTGGAATACAAAGGTAAGAGCGGAGGTGGAGGGTCGGGCAGTTGCACTTACTATTAAGAATATTCAAAATCAAACCCGCAGAAGCTTTGAGCTTATCGCCAATGTGAGAACAAAACCTTAGAGGAGTTCTGCCTGAAGAGTGCTTGGTGTCTTCATCCCCAAATGCTCATATGCAAGCGGCGTCACCACTCTTCCCTGTGCCGTGCGCTTGAGAAACCCAAGCTGCAGGAGATAGGGCTCATAGACGTCTTCGAGCGTCTCTTCCTCCTCTGCCGTAACTGCCGCGAGCGTGGAGAGTCCCACCGGACCGCCTGCGAATTTTTCGATGATGCTCCGAAGGATCGTGCGGTCGAGCGCATCGAGACCTTGTCCATCAATATCGAGCGCTTGGAGGCTTCCTTCGGTGCGGGGAAGATCGATCCTGCGCTCCCCATTCACCTGCGCGAAGTCGCGTGTGGCGCGAAGCAGGCGATTTGCGATGCGCGGAGTTGCGCGGCTTGATGCAGCAATGCGTGCGGCCGCTTCGCGGAGAATGGAAACATTGAGGATCGTTGCGGAACGCTCGACGATCGCCACCATCTCCATATGACTATAGAAATTCAGCCGGAAATTGTGGACGAAGCGGTCCCGGAGCGGTGCACTCACCGAGCCTGCCTTCGTCGTTGCCCCAACGAGCGTGAAGGGCTTAATGTCGATGCGCATCGAGCGCGCAGAAGGGCCTTTGCCGATCACGATATCGAGCGCAAAATCCTCCATCGCGGCATACAGGACTTCTTCGATTGCGGGGCGGAGACGGTGAATCTCGTCAATGAAGAGGACGTCGCCTGCTTGGAGGTTTGTGAGAATCGAGGCGAGATCTCCTGTTTTTTCAATGGCAGGCCCGGTCGTGATCCGAATTTGCGAACTCATTTCGGATGCCACGATGTGCGCGAGCGTTGTTTTTCCAAGTCCCGGAGGGCCATGCAGAAGGACGTGACCGAGCGGCTCAGAGCGCTGCTTGGCCGCAGCAATATAAATGAGGAGGTGCTCCTTCACTTTCTCCTGTCCGATATAGTCTCTGAGTGCCTTCGGACGGAGGGATTGCTCAAAGGCGTCACTCTCACGAACCGAAACTGTCGCTTGCGCGGCGCTTTGCTTCCTCAACGTTTGCGTGCGCTTGATGGCCACGGGGGCAGTCTAGCGCATTCCCTTCTTCAGCGCATCCACCACGCTCGGATCCGCAAGCGTCGTCGTGTCCCCGGGATCGGCTTTGCTGACGATCGCCTTGAGCACGCGACGCATGATTTTTCCCGACCGTGTCTTCGGGAGACCGTCACAGAGCTGTACGTAATCCGGTTTTGCAATCGGACCGAGCGTTTTCCCGACGTGCTTCCGGAGCTCTTCTTTCAAAGAATCCGTTTTCTCGACGCCGTTCTTCAGAATCACGAAGGCATAGATCGCCTGACCCTTGATCTTGTGATCGACGGGGACGACGGCAGCTTCCGCAACTCCTGCATACGACACGAGCGCGCTCTCGACTTCCGCAGTTCCGATTCTGTGCCCCGACACTTTGAGCACGTCGTCGAGTCGTCCCATGATCCAGAAGTAACCATCCTCATCCCGCTTGCCACCGTCTCCGGAGAGATAGATCGCGTCCCCGAACTTCCCGAAGTACGTCTCTTTGTACCGCTCCGGATTTCCCCAGATGGTTCTGAGCATCCCCGGCCAGGGCTTGCGGATGACGACGTAGCCGCCCTCATTGGGAGCCGCTTCCGATCCATCCTCGCGGAAAATTGCGGCATCGATCCCGGGGAAGGGGAACGTCGCGGATCCCGGCTTCAGAGTCGTCGCTCCCGGAAGGGGCGTGATCATGAAACCGCCTGTTTCCGTCTGCCACCATGTATCCATGATCGGGCATTTATCATGACCGATGATTCGGTGATACCACATCCATGCTTCGGGATTGATCGGCTCCCCGACGGATCCGAGGATTTTGAGGCTCGAGAGATCATGGTTCTTCGGAAGCGCGTCCCCCTCCTTCGCAATCGCGCGAATCGCGGTGGGCGCCGTATAGAACTTCGTGACTTTGTGTTTCGCAATAATCGCCCAGTAACGATCCCAGCTTGGGACATTGGGGACACTCTCATACATCACCGTCGTCCCACCGTTTGCAAGCGGGCCATAGACGATGTAACTGTGACCCGTGATCCAGCCGATGTCTGCGGTGCACCAGTAGACGTCGTTCTCTTGAAGGTCAAACACAAGTTTATGTGAGAGGGCTGCATAGAGGAGGTAGCCGGCAGTCGTATGGAGCACGCCTTTCGGTTTTCCCGTCGTCCCCGATGTATAGAGGATGAAGAGGGGATCTTCGCTGTCCATTTCTTCTGCCGGTGCATCTTCACTTGCTTTGCTCATTTCCTCCTCCCACTTCTTATCTCTTCCGTTCACCCAGGGAACGTTGATGCCTGTTCGTCTCACGACGAGGACGTGCTCGATTGACTCACAATTCTCTTTGAGAGCCTCCTCAACGTTTCCCTTGAGCGGCACAACTTTTCCCCCATGGAATGATCCATCGCTCGCAATGAGGAGCTTCGCGCCGCTGTCCTCGATGCGCGTGCGGAGCGACTGCGCGCTGAAGCCACCGAAGACGATCGTGTGCATGGCGCCGATGCGGCTGCACGCGAGCATCGCAATCGGAAGCTCGATGATCATCGGGAGATAGATGCAGACGCGGTCACCTTTCTTCACGCCGAGACTTCGAAGCACATTCGCGCACTTACATACTTCGCGGTGGAGTTCGCGGTAGGTAAGTTTTTTCACACTTCCATCTTCTCCTTCCCAGATAATGGCAATTTTATTTCCTCTTTTTTCCAGGTGACGATCGAGACAGTTCTCAGACACATTCAGCTTTCCTCCGAGGAACCACTTCGCAAACGGAGGATTCCAGTCGAGGACCTTTTCCCACCGTGTTCGCCAGGTGAGGAGCTCCGCCTGCGTTCCCCAAAAGCCTTCGGGGTCCTTGATCGATTCCTCGTACAGCTTCCGATATTCCTCCATGCCGGAGATATGTGCAGACGCGGCAAG
>CAYIRQ010000102.1:0-4293 GCA_964365905.1 uncultured Candidatus Peribacteria bacterium | reverse complement strand
AAATAATTTCCTTCCCCGTGAGATCACATGTGCGCTTATAGAGCACCCGTTCGTTCCGCCATACCATGCGCCGCTGCATGCGGCAGTCGGGGCAAAGTGTGGGGGTAGGTACAGGTCCCGCTTCCAATGTTGCTGAAAGCTTCTCGCGAAGCTTCGTTTCTTCAGGGGAAACCTCAAATGCTGCCTGACATTGGACACAGGAACGCTGCATGTGATGATCAGCATACAACACATACATCCCTTCTCCCGGGGGGAGAAGGGGAGGTTGAGGGGAAATAGCAAACAGAAACGAATCGCTGGTTGTGGATTGTGCGTGTTTCTCCCCTCACTCTCACTCTCTCCCCATGGGAGAGAGGATGTTTTGTATGTTTTTAGTATACCGTTTTCAAATAACATTCCTCGCAGTAGACTACTTCAGGGCGCGAAGGAGAGTACGTCGTCTGAATCCCCTTCCCGCACTTCGCACAGGAGCGTGACCAAAGCTTTCGGGGCGTTCTCGCAAGCATGCGACGGCGATGACGCTCGTGCGGATGGTAGCGCGGAATGGGAATGCCCATTTTGCGATAGAAGCGAAGTTCCTGCGGGACGATTTTGAACGGTTTCCCTGTCGCCATGCAAGCAAGAACGCGATCGCAAATTCCCTCATCGACATTCTCGATACTTGCGGGAATTTCGAAGAGCAGATCCCCACTGGAGCGCGTCTCTTCTCCTTCGTACCACTGATATCCTTTCGCGAGAGCCTGCTCACGAGTGAGCGGAAAATAATCTTGGGCATTGCTCTCGTTGTAGCAAATGGGCGCAAGCATCGGAGGAAAATATTCTCCCCACTCTCCGGTTTCCTGCATGTGAGCGACTAATTTTGCAGCGATCTTCTCGTACTCCTCCTTTGCGTATTGCTTGTTCAAAATGCAATATTCGTTTCTCCGCATGCTCGCGCAACCGAAAAGATCGCTACATTCATGACACTCCATGGAGTACATCGTGCTATCGCAGTGATAGGCAAGGAACGTGAAAAGGAGACGAAGTCCAAGGCTTGAACACATGTCGTAGCTGAGCTCCGGCCCTACCGGAGCCGTAAAACAGCAATCCTGACTCGAGATGCCTTTCGGCGTGAACGCGACAAATTTGCAGTCATCGCAGTCTTTGATATCGAAGCATGAGACGCAGTTACGACTGTTATAGATTCCGTCACCGGTGCAATCTTCGCTTCCGAAGATATGGGATGCGCGATGCGGCAGAGAACGCCTGAGAGCGTGCAACCTCTCCCGGAGAAGCGCGATTTTCTCCGAGGTGAGACTCCCCAATTCCTTGCGGTGAGTCTCCCATGCATCTTTCCCGAGCTCTTCATTGAAGAGGCAGTACTCCTTCCGATGCAATCCAAAGCATCCGATGCAGTGCTTGCATGATGAGCACTCCTCGATCGCGATGCAGTCCACGCAGTCCCGGGAGTTCACGAAATCGATGCATTCGTAACAGCGATCCGACGCAATACCTTCGTAGCACCATTCGCAAGAATAGGTGCACAGGGCATCGACAGTGTCCTTGCAGAAAGCAACGTAGTTCCCGTAGAGACAATTTTCATTCTCTCCGCCGCCCCAAATGAGGTAGCAGTTGCGCATGTTCAAAGCATGGTTCGTGTAGTCGCTATTTTCGTTCTTACTTTGAAAAAGATTCGCACGGGGAACCTGGAGTCGCAGTTCCTGAAACTGCTCGAAGAAGGGCCGTGAGAAATCGACGTCGCGACCAAATGACCTCGGATCCCAATCATCTTCCCACCACTCCTCCTTACTGACCACGTTGTACGGTTTATCGGGAGAGTAGAGCGTGATGAGCTCCTTCCCGCTCTTTGCACTCGGTCGCGTGTAGAAGTACCTGTCGTTTCGAAACATGAGTCGTCGTTGAAAACGGCAGTCAGGACAGAGAGAGGGTGAAGGCACTGCATATTTCTTTCCGCCAAACTCCGGCGATACTTTCTCATAGAAGGCAAGGTCACTCTCTGTGACCTCGAAGGATTGGCCGCACTGCAGGCAATTTTTCTGCATAGAGGAGAGAAGAAGTATATTCTACCACTATGGTCTACGCCCACCTCCGCCGGAATCGCATTGCGACCGTCGTGCTTGTTGCAGCGTTTCTCTGCTTCATTGTGGGAGTGGCGGTTGCACTGAGCTACGCGCAGACGGGAGATCCGTACCTCTTTGCCGTGCCCACGCTCTTCTTCGCGCTCTTTTATATCCTTATTGCCTTCGCATTCTCTAAGCAAGCCGTGCTTGCGATGTCGGGAGCAAAGCGCATTGAGCAGCGCGACAGTCCCGAGCTCTATCGCACGCTTGAAAATCTTGCGATCAGCAAAGGTCTCCCCACTCCGAAGCTTTACCTCATCGACGATACTGCACCGAATGCGTTCGCAACCGGGATCGGCAGGAAGCATGCGGCGGTCGCCGTGACAACGGGGCTCCTGCAAAAGCTTTCGAAACAGGAACTCGAGGGCGTGCTCGCGCACGAACTCGCACACATCGAGCACGGTGACACGCGCCTCATGACGCTCGTCGTGCTCCTCGTCGGCGTGATCACGCTCATCGCCGACTTCTTCCTGCGTTCGCTCTATTGGTCCGGAGGGAGAAGCAGGCAGGGACGACGCAGCAACGGCATTTTTCTCATTGTCGGCATCGTCCTCGCCCTCCTCTCTCCCTTCATCGCGCAACTCCTCAAGCTCGCGATCAGCCGCAAACGTGAGTTCTATGCCGATGCAGAAGCAGCGCTCACGACCCGCTATCCGGAAGGCCTCGCGTCCGCTCTCGAAAAAATCGCGGGCGATCAGGAAGTCCTCGAAGTCGCAAATCACGCGACGGCACATCTCTACATAGAGAATCCTTTCAAGGGCGAGAAGCGCCATTCCGCATGGCACGCGATGTTCTCGACGCATCCCGCGGTTGAGGAACGGATAAAGCGCCTGAGAGAGATGATGACGTAATCCCCTCTCCCCATGGGAGAGGGTTAGGGTGAGGGGGGAGAAACAAACAATAACCCCTCACTCTATCTCTCTCCCGCAGGGAGAGAGGATGTTTGATGTTTGTTTTTCTCTGCAGCTGTAGAATGCCTTTCGATGCGCCGCTCCCTTCTCACAATCGTCTGGCTGCTCACTGATGCTGCCGTCTTCATCGGCGCATACGCGCTCGCGTACTTCGTCAAAGTCGGGTGGATTTTTTCGAGTGATCTCCCTTTCCCGACGTATTTCTCCGCAGTCCTCCTCACAGCTCCCTTTTTCCTCCTTGTGATGATCACGATGCGAAATTTCGGACTGAGCAGGATGCAGCGAAGCCCACGAAATTTCCTTTATATCGCCTATGCCTGTCTCATTGGTATGGCGGGATTTACGCTCGCATTCTATTTCCTGAAACAAAGTCTCTTCTCGCGACTCCTCCTCCTCATTGCAGGCATTCTTTCCACACTCGCGATCTTTCTCTGGCACATTGTGTTCGATCGGATACAGCGCACCATTCTCCGCGCAGGTCATCCCACCTATCCCCTCCTCGTCATCGGAACAAACAGGGAAGCAGAACGTCTCATTGCGAAGTTGCAGAAAGCAAAATCCCCCATCGCGCCCGTCGCCGTTCTCGATGGGAGAGGAAGTTCCCTCAAAGAGCTCTCCGGAGTTCCGGTGCTCGGGAAACTGGACAAACTGGAGCGCGTGATTGAGGAGCAAAAGATTACGCACCTCGTGCAGTGCGATCAGCTCGAGCACTCACTCAACCTCTTAAGCGTCTGCCGGCAGCACGGTCTCACCTACATGCTCCTTCCCTTTGTGCTCGGTGTCATCGAGGACCATGTGCCAACGGAAGCTCTCGAAGGTCAGCAAGTCGTCGCGATTGATCCGAACGCGAAAGGTTTACAGTGGTTTTTCCGCTGAAGGAAGAGTAGATGGACAAAGGGAGTAGAATGAAACCTATGGAAAGGGATGTGGTTTCTATGCGGCCAGCCTTCACTCTTCTTGAAGCAACGCCACACAATCTCAATGCCCGCCTCTACAACGACATTGTCGTGGGGATAGAATTCGCTGGAAAAGCCGCGGAGGTTTCTGTGACATGGGATGATTTGAACAATGGGAACTTCCTCTCCATCACCCCCTTCACAAGCGTCAGTGACCATTGGAAAGATTTTGTACGACAGAATCTCTTCCAGTGCCTAAGAACACACAGCCGGAAAGGCGGCATTCTCGCAGAAGGTCTCTCGGAGTCGCTCCTCGAACACGGGGGTCCCGCAGCACTCGACAAATACCTGAAGCTCGAATGTCCG
>CAYIRQ010000101.1:0-4312 GCA_964365905.1 uncultured Candidatus Peribacteria bacterium | reverse complement strand
AAGCTCGAGCATCCGCGCAATCGTGCATAGGAAAACGGCGTAGAATAACGACAATGCTCGCCTTCATACTCGCCGGCGGTTTCGCAACGCGCCTCTGGCCGCTCACGGAGAAGCGGGCGAAGCCCCTGCTCCCACTCGCGGGAAAGCCACTCCTCACGCACCTCGTGGAAAAAATTCCGGAGGGAATGCCGGTGACGGTGAGTACGAATCAAGTATTCTCGAATGCAATGAAAGAGTGGCAAAAGGGAATTATGAATCAAGAATTAAGAATTAAGATTGAGGATGCAGGACATGAAGATGAGAAACTGGGAGCACTCGGAGCACTTGCGAAGTGGATTGAAGAGGAACATGTAAAAGACGATGTGCTGCTCCTTGCGGGTGACAACTACATAGGATTTTCGATCGCGAAGTTTCTCGAGGCGTATCAAGGGAATGCTCTCATCGCACTCCACGACATTGGCAACCTCGAGAAGGCAAAAAAGTTCGGAACTGTTGTTGCGCATGGAACAACCGTTGCAGCATTTGAAGAGAAACCAGAGAATCCCCGTTCGACGCTTGTGAGTACTGGCTGTTGCATTCTTCCCGCTTCCACGCTTCACACCCTCGTCACGTTCGCGCAGGAACATCCCGATAACATCGGAGGCATCTTTGAGCATTTCCTCCGAAAAGGAATAGCTGTTGAATGCATCGCATTCCCAGAACCCTGGTTCGACATCGGCTCCTTTGAAGCGTATCTCGAGGCGACGAAAACATTGGTTGGTGAAAATGTGATACATGCCGGTAGGGGCGTAGCGCGCTACACCCCTACGGAAGAAAGCTTGCAAGGCAGTATTGTCATCGGGGATCGTTCGATAATACATAAATCCACCCTCCGCAACGTCGTCCTCTTCGAGGATTGCAACATCGAAGATTGCATCCTCGAAAACTGCATTCTCGATAATCATTGCACGCTGAAGGGGGTGGATCTCACGGGGAAAATGCTGAGAGAAGGAACGAAGCTCGTACGATAAGACTTCAAGAATCCAAGACGCCAAGATTCCAAACAATTGTTTTTTATTTTGGATTTTCTTGGAATCTTGAACTCTTGCCCGCCCGGCCGCGGTTGGACGGGGAACCTTGGAATCTTCGCATATTTTCCCTACACTCACCGAGACGTATGCCCTCTTCCAACCGCTCCTACGTTTGGCCTGTCCTTGGCGGAATCGTCGGGATCTACCTTCTTCTCCTCTCGCTCCCTGACACCTTAAAAGCATGGGCTCCGGCATTCCTGCGGCCTGCGCTCCATCTGGGGCTCGATCTCCAGGGAGGCACGCAGCTCGACTTCCGGATTTCGGAAGCGGAGATGGAGCAGCAGATCCGTGCTCTGCGAGCCGAGATCGAAGCGCTGGAGGGATCGGACGTAGACAGCCAGGACATCGAAGAGAAACGCGCGCAGCTCCGGAACATTGAGCTGCTGCGCGGCGGCATCGTCGAGGCGATCCGCACCGTGCTCGAGCGTCGCGTGAACAGCCTCGGCGTGAGCGAAGCCGTGATCACTCCGTCCTTTTTCGGCGACGAGAAACACCTGCTCGTCGAATGCCCGGGTGTCATCGATATCCAGAAATGCATCGCGACGGTGGGAAAAACAATTCTTCTCGAATTCAAAGAACAAGCAACGGGAACGGATGAGGATCAAATCGCAAAGATGCGCGCACTCGCAGCAGAAGCAGAGAAGCGCATCACGGGTTCCGGTGAATCTCTCAAGACGATCAGCGATGATCTGGGGTCCACGCTCGGCGTCGCGGCGGCGGAAGTGCCGTTCTACCGCGACGAACTTCCAAAAGGGCTTGAAGCTCTCTGGGAGAGATCAGAGGGAGATCCCGTGATCCATCAGGAGGTCGAACTCTCCCCCGTCCTCCGGGATGACAAACTCATCGCGCACCACGGCATCTTCTTCGCGGAAGCCACGGGGCCAAAAGAGACGACCGATCGGGCGCTGCAGGATCCCGAGGTCACCATGGCATATCTCACGGAGAGCGATGCGAATCTCACCTTCACGAAGCACGAAAAAACGGAGTTTCCCAAACTGGATGACGGTTACGAGAAGGCTCTCGCGGAGCTCCAGCCAAACACACTCGTGAAGGGGATCAAAGCGGATGGCGCGAAGAGTATCCTCTTCGTACGCGGACGTATCGATGAGAAGGAGGAGCTTTCCACGAGCCACATTCTCGTTTCCTATAAAGGTGCGGCGCGGGCGGAATCTTCCATGACGCGCACCAAGGAACAAGCGCAAACGAGAGCCGCGGAGCTGCGAGCGCGACTCGACAAAGGAGCAAATTTTGCCACACTCGCGCACGCGGAATCGGATGGAGAATCTGCGGCAGAGAGCGGCAAACTCGGCTTCATCGCACGGGGGGTGATGCCCGCGTCATTCGATCAGGCTGCGTTCGCCTTGAAGCGCGTCGGAGAAATCACAGGACCGATCGAGACGGAGTTCGGCTTCCACATCATCCGGCTGGATGCACCACTCAAGAAAACTCCCGGAACGCTCACTTTCGGAGAACTCGTGATGAAAGGCGAAGACGCGGAGAAGCGCCAGACGGAACTCCTCGAGAAATTGCAGAAGCGTGAAGTCACGAAGAAAGAAGAACAACTCCCGCTTCGCACGCTCTTCTTCTCATTCCTCCCCACGGGATGGAAAGATACGGCGCTCGACGGCAAGCACTTCCGCCGCGCAACCGTGACTTCCGATCCGCTCACCGGTGTCCCCGTCGTCCAGATTGCCTTTGATGCGGAGGGAGGGGAACTCTTTCACGAACTCACGGGGCGCAATATCGGAAAACCCATCGCCATCTTCGTCGGCGGTGAGCTCGTGTCCGCTCCCACCGTGCAAGCCGCGATCCCCGGCGGAACTGCCATTATTACGGGAACCGGGAACTTCGACGAAGCGAATCTCCTCGCACAGGACCTCAATACCGGAGCGATTCCCGCGCCCATTCATCTCGTGGGACAAACGACGATTGAAGCATCACTGGGAAACACGGCCCTGCGACAATCGGTGAAAGCCGGCTTCTTTGGATTCATCCTCGTCGCGCTCTACATGATGTTCGCGTATCGCGTCCTCGGGATCGTCGCGACTCTCTCGCTCGCAGCGTACGCCGTCATCTTCGTGGCGCTCCTCAAGCTGCCGCTCTTCCTCGTTTCCAGCCAGTACATCGTGCTCACGCTTGCAGGTATCGCGGGAGTGCTCCTCAGCATCGGGATGGCCGTGGATGCGAACGTGCTTGTCTTCGAGCATATGAAGGAGGAGCTCCGGAAAGGGAAACTCCTCTCCACGGCGACCGACATCGCCTTCCGGCGAGCCTGGATTCCCATCCGGGACTCGAACCTCTCACTCCTCATCACCGCCGCCATTCTCTTCGTCATTGGAACGTCCATCGTGCGCGGCTTCGCTGTCACGCTCGCCGTGGGTATTTTCATTTCCATCTTCACCGCGATGGTGGTGACGAAGAAGCTCATTCAGCTCCTCTACCCTTCTCCGCTTTCACAGAATCCAGCGGCCTTCGGCATTACAAGCTCTTCTCTGCAGACGGCTCCAGCCAAAGAGAATGTACCTGTTCGCCCTATTTTCCTGCGCCTCTCGAAGGTTCTCCTCCCGGTCTCAGGCCTGCTCGCTCTCGTCGCATGCATCACACTCTTCGTTCCCGGCCCCACGCTCAGCATCGAATTCACCGGTGGAACGCTCATGGAGCTTGCGCTACCCGCGGAGAAAACGAAAGAAGAGTTTTCGGCCGCGCTTGGCAGTTTCACCGGCATCACTCCCCCACTCGAAAATGTCTCTGTCTTTGTCGTTGATGCTGCGGAAGGAGGTCGCTCCTTCCTCACGCGCCTGAGACTGCTCTCGAATGAAGAACACCTCGCGCTCCTCTCACACCTCGAGCTGACATTCGGGGAAGTGAAGGAATTGAAGTTCACGACGATCGGCCCCAGCGTTTCCGCGAGCTTGAAGCAGAGAGCGTTCCTCGCGCTCGCGATCGCCTCGCTCGCGATCATTCTCTATCTCACCATTTCGTTCCGGAAAATTCCGCGAAAATTGAGCGCGTTGCGCTTCGGGATCGTTGCCGTCCTCGCCCCGATCCACACCATCCTGATCATGATCGGCATCTTCACGATGCTCAGTATGTTCACGACGTTCGAGGTCAACAGCCTCTTCGTCACGGCACTCCTCTCTGTTATGGGCTACTCCGTGAACGACGTCATCGTCATCCTCGATCGCATCCGGGATAACGTCGTGGATACGCGGGCAAAGGGCGATTTCGCGGAGCTCACGGAG
>CAYIRQ010000100.1:0-4354 GCA_964365905.1 uncultured Candidatus Peribacteria bacterium | reverse complement strand
CCGTCAACCCTTTTTGTTCCCTTCCCGGAGCCACGATCATGGAAATTATAACCGAATTGCGGCGCGGCTGCGGCCGCGCCTATGCTGTGCCCGCCGCGCCGCCGCCGTTTCCGTGACGATTTGTAACTGCTCTTTTGCTGTACGAGTATTCCGAATGCCCTAGATGAAAGGAGGAACATCAACGTTTCTCTTCCTCAGGGCGCTGCAGAATCACATAGAGAGAAATTGCTACTTCATTACGAGTCAGCATTTGCGAAGGCTCGAGGATGTTTCCCCGATCCGCGAAGAGCCCGTAACGCCATGCGATTCCTGCAAATTGGTCGTACCAATCGCCCTCCGCGACATCCTTGTACTCATGCGGGAGTCCTGTCTGTAGGTGGAATGCCCGCGTGAGCATTGCCAGAAACTCGGCTGTGTTCACGCTATCGGCGGGACGGAACGTCGCCTTCCCGTCATCACCTGTGATGATGCCGAGTTCCGCTGCACGGATGACAAACGGGATGTACCATTCCCCTTCAAGGACATCGCTGAAGCGGTCGTTGTTTTTGCCCTGCCCGATGGTGGTGCCGATGCCGTTTAAGAGGAATTTCGAGGCCTCCGCGCGGTTCACCAGTCTCCACCCCTTGAATTCCCCGTCGGGAAATCCTCCGATAACCGCCCGCTCTGCTAGCGCATTTGCGGCTATTCCTTCCGGCGTGAGAGGATCAGTATCGCGGAATCTGTTTTCGACGCCCTCCGAAGTCCGGACATCCTTTTCGAAGTTCGTCGGAGTTTGGGGTTGCCTATCTTCCGCACGGTCCCTTATTCCATCGAGGAAGACCGCATTTTTCTCCTCTCCTCCCCACACGCATGCGCCTTCTTCGCAGCCGTTGACGCACGAGTAGTGGCTGACCGCGAACGTGTTGCCATCGCAGGAATATTCCTCCAGCGTTTTTTCATCGACGCACCCGTCGGTCTTATTCTGCCCCACGACGGCCGTCATACCACTTCTGAAGGGATCTCCCCCATGCGGATAGGGCACCGAGACATCCGAATCCGTACAAAAACTCCCGTTGAGACCGGGCACGCAGGCGCCATTTTTGCAGCCGTTCGCACAGAGATGGCCGGTGAGTGACGGAGTCTCGAAACCAAAGCACCTGTACTCCATGAGTTGAATCTCATTGATGCAGTAATCCGTGCCGATCGCGTTCGATCCTTTCACATAGACGTTGAACCCTTCGTTGTTCTCCGTGACGTCCGAATCCATACATTTTTTTTCATCTTGATCTTCGGAAACAGAGGAATTTTCCGATTTGTCTGGCGTTTCTTCCGTTGATGCAATACAGGCGCCGTTCTTGCAACCGTTTGGGCAGAGAGTGCGGCATCCACCGGGAGCGGTATGGCTGCATCTTTCTTGCTCTATAGCAATATCGTTCTCCGTTCCACAATCATGTTCGAAGAGCCACTGATTCCCCTGGCAGTAGTCAACATACTTCATCCCCGACGAAGTTTCCATTTTTCCCTGCACGGAGGGTTCCCACCCGCCGTCCGTGTCAGTGCAGGCAACAGAATCGGATTCCTGTGGTGGTTCTTCGCCTTCACGCAGGCAGGCTCCCAAGTAGCAGCCATGGTCGCAGGCGGTGTAGGAGCGACTATAGATGGAGGTTCCATCGGATTCCTGGTAACACTGGAATTGCCAGAGGTTCCCCTGCAGACAGTAATCGTAACGACGGTTTTTGCCATCGGCTTCGACGGAACCGCGAACGTAGGGATCGGCATTCGGATCGGAATCGGTGCAACTTTGCGCACGACACTCGGGTTCTCCCCCGCACCAGCCGTATTCGCTCTCCGCACAGACACCGTCCCCGCACGTCGTTCCATAGCAATCGCTGTCGCAGTATTCCTTCTCTTCCCCCGTGCATGTGCCGTCGCCGCAGAGCGGTTGGCTTTGTGCATGGAGCGCAGGAACTACCGTCTGTATGCAAAGGAGGAATGAAGCAACGGTGGCAAACAGCAGGCTTCGGGGTGCACTCAGGGAAGAACTATTACGCATGGCATTGGAGAAGAAAAAGTGGTAAAGAGTATCACTCTCTTTGTGAGAGGAGGAAAATAGCAAGAGCGACTTCCGCTCTCGTCATCGGGCGGGAGGGTTGTAGAAGACCCTCGCGTCCGGGGAGCAGACCGTACTCTTCGATGATTCCGGCGTAAGGGGCAAACCAATCATCGGTGCTGATGTTGCTGTAGGAAAAGGGAAGGTTGAGCGGGAGGTCGAATGCCAGTGACAGCATCTTCGCAAATTCCGCCGTGTTGACGGAGTCGCCCGGACGGAATGTGCCGCCGGGATCCCCCGCGATGATCCCGTGCTCCGCCGCTGTCATGACGTACGGCATGTACCATTCACCATCATAGACATCGGAGAACCGATTGTTGTTCTTCTCCACCATGTTCTCTCCTCTTCCCGTCGCGAGGATTAGGAATTTCGAGGCCTCCGCGCGATTGACGAGCCGTCCTCCTTTAAACTCCTTATCGGGATATCCTCCAATCACTCTGCTCTCATAAAGTGCATTGGCAGCTTTCCCCACATCCGTGAGCGGATCCACGTCGGGAAACCAGTTTCGCGGCCCCTCCGGAGTCCGGACATCCTCCTCATACCCCGCAATAGGGACCCAAGGGGGTTCTTTCCCTGTGCTTGGGGACATTTCATGGTCGGAACTTTGCGCGCGACATATGCCGTCCTCGCAACCGTAACGGCAAGAATAGCCGATGAGGTAGACACCCTCATCAGCGCATCGGTGCTCAAAGAGTGTGTTCGAGTCGAGGCAGTAGTCGTACCCACTCAGGATTTTCTGTGGATCGCCCGGCATCGGCATGACGAACTGTCCGGCGATCCCCGGATCGAGCCCTTCCGGGAACTCGGATGAAGCGGAAGCATCTGCATCGGTCTCGGAACATGTCGCCGGCACCTCGCGAGTACAGGCTCCGGCGATGCACGATCCGGGGCACCGGCGGCGAACGCCTTCGCTCTTTCCGTTCTTAAAGCCCCTGCAGGTGAACTCCATGACGGTTTTTTCGTCCGCGCAGTAATCCGATGCCTGCTCTTCGCTTCCCTGGCGCACCGTTCCCTTCAGGAAAATATTCTCCTCTCCAAGGAGAATGCTCCGTCCGTCCGCCGCGATGGTCTCGTGCGCATCCGAATCACTGCAACGGGCCTCAGAGCGTTCGGGTTGCACAATAACCGTTTTGGTGATTTCCTGTTTTCCAAAAGATGAGCGAGCTGGCTCGTTGTGGATCGAAAACGTCAGGAGGTGAGGATTGTTTAGCAAATGCTTCTCCTCAAGGGTTACCCGCATTTCAATAATCTTTCTTTCGCCCGGGCGGAAACTGGTCCGCCGGGAGCCGCCCATGCTCGCTCGGATGAGCTTTCTTGCGATCTGCTCGTCGGTGAAAGAAATGAGGACATCATTGACCGGGCGGTTGGAAACGTTCTCCACAGTCATCTGTACGAGCATCACCTCTCCCACGTGCGGTTCCATTGGAGTGATTGTGACTTCTTTGAGCAAGAGCTCCTCTGCGGAAATGCCTCCACAATCACCACCGCTGTCACAGCTACCGACAATGAACGGATGCACTGTTCTCACGATAGCATTCTCCGCATCGGGATTGCCGGGGTCCGGCCAGCAAGGTGCATAGATGTTTGCACAGTAGAGCGAGATGGAGAGTTCATACTCCCCAGGTTTGCCGGGGGATTCCATTGTTCCCGACCATTCCCCATTACCCATGAACTCCGCATTGTATAATGCTGACGCGTCTCCATAGTTGATACCGAACATCACATGCCATCCCTGTGAAGGATGGAGGCGATGGAGATCAGCGTCTTCTCCCGTTACCCAAAAACTCATGGGTTCTCCGGGGGTATAGAGATCATAGAGACCCTCGACCGATTTTATGTGAATTACATCGGTCGATGCGAAGAGGGTGGAAAATACTAAGCTCCAGGAAAGAATTGCCGCGCATCCGTACCCGACTCTCCGCAGGATTTTTGGCAGCTGTATGGACATGAATTCCATGGGAAGAGGGTACCACAAAATTCCGTCGTGAATGGAAAATTTTGCGGCTGGCGAACCGCCCGGTTCAAGTCGGCTTGCTTGCCGGTTTCGCGTGCTGTTCTGACCCTCCTTCGCCCCGCATGCGCGGGGCTACGGACGGGCAGGCGGAAACGGCGGCGGCGCGGCGGGCACAGCATAGGCGCGGCCGCAGCCGCGCCGCAATTCGGTTATAATTTGTCCAGCAGGCACCACCAGTTCGCACAAGTCGCGCGCGCGGCAACAGCGCGCCATCCGATTTTGGCTTCCCACTGCACCGCAGCCTCTTTCAA
>CAYIRQ010000099.1:0-4402 GCA_964365905.1 uncultured Candidatus Peribacteria bacterium | reverse complement strand
CCATCGGAAAACTGGTTTCCTTGGCTTACCGCAGAATTGGGGAAGATGGGAATAAACGCAGTGACGCCGCACTTCCCGACGAGAGAGCATTTAACTCCCGAAGATTGGTGGAATGTGTTTCGGGATATCGCACGTTCCCATTACTGCTTGAGAAAATCCAGCAAGCTGTGAAATGACAGGACACTCAATGTGTCGTGGTGAGCTCGTCGAACCATGACACATTGCATTGCATCCTTCGGCGGGCTCAGGATGACACTGCATAATTTTATTCTTAAGATTCTACCTGATCGTCCTCGCATCCACCCGAATCCCCGGTCCCATCGAGGGAGCAATCGTGATGGATTTGATGTAGTCGCCCTTGAGCGCATTGGGGCGAGCATCGAGAATGGCTTGGAGCAGCGTTCGGAGGTTTTCTTCCAGCTTCTCTGCTCCAAAGGAGATCTTGCCGAAGATCGCATGGATGATGCCTTGCTTATCGGCCCGAAACTCAATGCGACCTTTCTGAAGTTCAGTAATCACTTTCACAGGATCGTCGGAAACCGTCCCCGCCTTCGGACTCGGCATGAGACCTTTCTGGCCGAGAATCTTTGCGACCTTCCCCAGATTCTTCATGACCGCGGGAGCTGCGACGACGATATCGAAATCGAGTTTGCCCTGCTCGATCTCCTTGATGAGCTCCGCTTCGCCCGCCTTCGTCGCACCCGCCGCGAGCGCATCTTTCACAAAATCCTCCGGGACAATCGCCGCGATCCGCACTTTCCTGCCGGTGCCGTGCGGAAGAGAAACCGTCGAGCGCACCTGCTGATCCCCCTGCGTCGGATCCGTCGCGAGGACGACGTGCACTTCCGCGGTGCCATCGAATGTGGTCGTGCTCACCTGCGTGAGAAGCACGACAGCATCCTTCAGGGAATATTCCCTGCGTTCGACGAGCGCCGTTTTTTCGACCAGTTTTTTACCCATGGGTGCGTGAACGCTTGGGGGAAGGGGGCTGTATTTTGCTTGAAACCCGGTTCAGGGGCAACTCGCAAACGGCGCGAAACTTGTTCTCATTCGCGAACCGGAGTCCCAGGAGCAATCCTCCTCCAGTGAGAAAAAGAGAAGCCGGCAGGACCCAAAAGGCCATAGGCTCATAGTCACCATCCCCAAGAAGAGCCTCCATGGACCCTGAAAGAAGAAGGAGAAATCCTCCAAAACATAGAAACACACCCACAAGGTAGAAGAAGCAGAAAAAAATCGCACGTGTCACCGCTGCGGCAGTCGGAATGACGACCGCGCACATTCGGCGACTCAATATGATCATGAGGGCACTTCCCAAGAGAAGAAGTACTGCAAGGGCGGCATATTGCCCGAGCGACATCCATTGCATACTGAGGAGGGAAGCAATGAGCGGAAGCACGCTGATGAGGATGGTGAACACTCCCACTGAGAGAAGGATATACGTGTAGATCGCCTTTCCGATATCTTTGGGATCGTGCGTTCCGCTCGCGAGCGTTGCGAGGAAGAGCACAGGAACGAGCCACAGAAGAAGAACGAGGATGAAGGCAGGGCTCACCCACGGGATACCGCCGGCAAGGAGAGAAGAATTCATACGACGGTGACACCCATGTTGCGAGCAGTACCCGCGATGATGTTCATGGCAGCATCGATATCGCGCGCATTGAGGTCGGCCATTTTTGCCTCCGCGATCTTCCTCAGTTGCGCTTTCGTGAGGGAGCCTACTTTGTTCTTGTTTGGCTCCCTGCTCCCCTTCTCGAGCTTGAGTTCCTGCTTGATGAGCTGCGACGCCGCAGGAGACTTCACCTTGAAGGTAAAGGAGCGATCCTCGTAGACCGTGATTTGCACGGGGAGGATCTGCCCCTTCTTGTCCTGTGTCGCAGCGTTGAACTTCGAGACGAAACCGCCAATATCGACGCCCGCCTGCCCGAGAGCGGGACCAAGGGGAGGAGCGGGAGTCGCTGTCCCGCCCATCGCCTGCACTTTGATCACTTTGACAACCTTCTTTGCCATCGGGGGGATGGTAGGTTTTGGGCTGAGGGAAGTCAATGCATAGACCATATCCTTGCAGCAGGCTTCGGTTCCCTCTAAACTTCAACCACTATGGCCCACAAGAAAGCCGGCGGTTCGACCAGTAACGTCCGGGATAGCCAAAGCAAGCGACGTGGCGTCAAACTCTTTGCCGGCGAGCGCGTGAACGCGGGAGGAATTATCGTGCGGCAGAAAGGCACGAAATTCCGACCGGGGAAAAACACCTATCTGGGAAAAGATTGGACACTCCATGCAGAAGTCACAGGAATTGTGCGGTTTTCCCAGAAACGCATCGAGAAATTCAACAGTCGCTCGGAGCGATGCACGGTTGTCCATGTAGAGACCGTTAACAGTTAACATTTGACAATCGACTATGTCGTCAATAGTCAACTGTGAACTGTCAATTGTTGCGCTATGCGCCATACATCCCCCGCTCCCATCGTAAGAAGAATGTCGTGAGGCAGGAGCGTTTTTTGAAGGAACAGAATGGTCTTCTCGAGGGATTGTCCATCGAGCACTTCGACCTTACTCTCCCGTGCAATATCAGAAATAAACGACGGGAGATCGACGGTCCCGCTATCACGCTCTTTCCGCGCATCAAAAATATTGGGGATAATGACGAGGTCGGCGTCACGGAATGCTTTCGTGAAATCGTCGTAAAACTTCAACGTGCGATCGTGTGTGTGCGGTTGGTAAACGCAGATAAGTCTCTGCTTCGGGTACGCTTCCTTCAAGGCTTCGAGAGTCGCCACGACTTCCTTGGGATGATGGCCATAGTCGTCGATCACGATAACGCCTTCTCCTTCCTCGTTGTTTGTCATTGTCCATTGTCCATTGTCCATTTTCAATTTTCCCTTAATTTCCATGCGGCGTGAAGAGCCTTTGTAGGATCGAAGAGAGACACGCGCACTCTTTTCATCGATTCCCAAGAATCCTGCGAGTGCGAGGGCAAGCTGTGCATTGTTTCGCATGTGCACCCCCGGAATCGTGAGCTCGGGAAGTGCATAGATATCCGCATCGATCACGCGTACTCCCCTCCTCTTTACAAAATCGATCATTGCGCGGACGCTCTCTCCCTGCCCATGAGCAATGAGAACACCATCTTTGGGGAGTAGCGCGACAAATTCCTGAAAAGCTTTTTCGTAATCAACAAGATCCCGAAAATAATCCATGTGATCGCCATCCGCATTTGTGAGGAGAATGATGGAGGGGGAGAGATGCAGAAAGGAGCGACGATATTCACATGCCTCGACAAGGAAGACATGCTCAGCATGACACGCGCCGTTTTCTTTTCTCCAATTTCGCCCCTGCAGATCGGACGTTGTGACCCCGAGGATGACGGAAGGGTCTCTCCCCGCCTCGATCAATACTTTCGCCGCCATCGCCGTCGTTGACGATTTCCCATGCGTACCGCAGACGGCAATGAGGTTTTTGCCGCTCTCTCTGCAGAGATCCCCCAGAGCTTCGAAATAGCTTTTTTCCGGAATTCCAAGTTTCCTTGCGCGCAATCGCTCCGGGTGATCATCCGCAAGCGCAAGGGTATAGATAAAAAGCTCGGTATCCTCCGGAAGCGCGCTGCCATCCTGCATCAGAGAAACAGATAGCCCTTGCGAACGAAGCTGCTCGAGAGTTTTGCTTTCCGCTTTGTCGGAGCCGGAGACCCGGTGACCGGAAGAAGCCTGATACGCCGCATACGCACTCATGCCCGCGCCACCGATGCCGGAGCAGAAGATCTTCATGGAGGGTAAAGAGGATGAGAGGAGTGAGAGGATGAGAAGAGAAGAGAGCAAGATTCCTCCACAAGCATTCTAGTCTACAATGCCCGCAGTTTGTCAGTTCCTCTCCGCCCTCTCCTCCTCTTTATCGTCTCTTCTTCCCGATGCCCCACCGCGAGCTCTCCACCTTCAGTAAGCGCTTCACGATCCTCATCGGGCTCGGCGTCGTCGGGGCCATGGCATTCGGCCTTGCGATCTCCTTCTACCGCAATCTTCTCTTCGAGCAGACGCTCGCAAATCTCTCGCAGCGCAATCGGGATTTACGGCAAGCCATCGAAGGAGGCCTCGACGATCTTGCCTATTACCGCTCCACCCAGTATCGGGATAAGTACGCCAAAGAAAATCTCGGGAGATTAAGGCCGGGAGAGAAAGTTCTCATCCTCAGTCTCCCGCCACCCTCATTTGCAATGACAGCATCGGAAAACGATCAGCAGAGAGCGGAGAGAGAAGCCGCCTACCACTCCACTCTTCAGAAGATTCCCATCATCGAGCACTGGCGCCTCTATCTCTTCGAACCGGAGGCAATTGCGAAGTTGAAGCAGACGTTTTAAATGGTTGCGGGGGTGGGATTCGAACCCACGACCTCCAGGTTATGAGCCTGG
>CAYIRQ010000098.1:0-4403 GCA_964365905.1 uncultured Candidatus Peribacteria bacterium | reverse complement strand
AGTGGCACGGGGCAAGTTTCATTTTGGGAAGATCGGCAACATTCCACGCGGAAACGATGAGGCGGCGGGAGTGGGGGTCGGTTGTAATTTTCTCAAGGACTTCTTTGATCTGATCATGCGTCTCTCCATTTGCGCCTCCCCAACTTCTCCACTGATGGCCGTACACAGGTCCCAAGTTTCCCTCCGCATCCGCCCATTCATCCCAGATCGTCACTCCCTGTTCATGCAGGGAGCGAATGTTCGTGTCGCCACGGAGAAACCAAAGGAGTTCGTGAATGATCGAGCGCGTGTGCAGCTTCTTCGTGGTGAGGAGCGGGAATCCTGCGCGCAAGTTGAAGCGCATCTGGCAGCCGAATGTGGAGAGCGTGCCGGTGCCGGTGCGATCCGGTTTCTTCTCTCCGTGATCGAACACATGTTGGAGAAGGTCGAGGTACTGGCGCATGAGGCCACTATACGGCAGAGAGCAGGAATGTGAGGAGGTTGTGTAAAAACCGGCCTTCTTGATTGACGACATAGACCCCCCCCCATTAGGCTCGCTCAGCCCCTGTTACGGGGGATTTTCCTTCTGGCTGGCAACTCTGCCATGGAGGGCAACAGGTGGTCGTCCGAGTAGGCAGGGCATACCCCCGTCCTCCTACTCGGATTTTTTAACCGTGAATGCGAGCGGCTTTTCTTCGGCTCGTAATTCCGGAAATAATTTCAATGTTCCCCTTTGGAACGCCGAATTCTTTTGCAAGAAACCTCACGAGCTCCGCATGGGCCTTCCCGTCTTCCGGCGGAGCCGCAATGTCCACATGGCGATTTTATAGCATATGTTCAACCTCCCACATCCTCCCAATGCTCCACGACTTTCCCTTCACATACGCCAATCACATCGAGCCGCGCGCGGGCTTCTTTTCCAGAGCGCTCCAACCAGAGAGCGGCCGCACGTTTCAGTCGCTTTACTTTCAGGTGATCCACACGGCCGGAAGGATCGAATCCATCGGCGCTGGATCGCGCTTTGACTTCGACGAAAACGACGACTCCAAACCTCCGCGCAATGATGTCGATTTCTCCACCGTGCGTGCGCACATTCCTTCCGAGGATTCGATATCCACGAAATAGGAGATGCATCGCAGCAATCTGCTCTCCCTCTTTCCCTATGGTGAGATGCGGGGCCGATCGCTCTTTTCGAAGAAGCTTCATACGTACCTGAACCTAGCAAAAACTTCTTGGGTGTACAATTGTACACTGAAAGATTCCTTGGCTTATGCAAGAGAAAAAATTTGATCTGTAGAAGGACTTGAGGTATAAAAGGAGTGTCTCATTCAATTCCATCCCCCCCATCTTTTATGTTCTCCCTGAATCGCATCCAACTCGTTGGCTACGTGACACAACCCATTGAACTGCGGAAAACCCCCGGCGGCCAGAGTGTCGCGGATCTTAACATCGCAACACCGTATTCTTTCAAGGCGGAATCGGGTGAGCAACTTACGGGAACCGGCTACCACTCCGTGACAGCATGGGGTGGCATGGCGGAAGTCGCCGCGCAGTACCTCAAGCCCGGCAGTCAGGTCTTTCTCTCAGGGAGACTGCAAACGGATTCCTGGGAGGATGAAAAAACTTCTGAAAAGCGGAGCAAGACGCGCATCGTTGCGATGGACATGATTCTCCTCGATCCGAAAGCGGGACAGATCACACTCGATGGTCCGGCGCGTGCGCTCGCGCATTGTCTTAACCGCGCGGACGTGATCGGCAATCTCACCCGTGATCCGGAACTCCGCACGACGACCGGCGGGCAGAATGTTGTCACGCTTGGAGTCGCAACGAATGAGCGCTGGAGGGACAAAGCGACGAATGAGGATCGTGAGCGGACAGAATTTCATAATGTTGTTGTCTGGGGAGACCTCGCGCAGCTCAGTGCACAACACCTGAAGAAGGGGATGCGTGTGCATGCTTCCGGCCGTGTGCAAACAAGGAGTTGGGAGACGAAACAGGGGAGTAAGCGCACGACGACGGAAATCGTCGCAGAGAGTCTCTCCGCTCTTGGCGTGCGGAATGCTGATATCACCTTCACGCAGGAAACTCGTGCCGAACGCATCGGGTCCCGCGCCCCTGCACAAGTATCCGCTTCTGTAAATGAAGCACCCGCCCCTTCGCCTTCCTTTGAAGTTCCCGAAATTTCGTATGAATCGGGAGTGAAGGTGGAGGATTTGCCATTTTGATAAGGATTCGGGTTGGGATTCGGAGTCGGCGATGCTACGCTCTGTCTCCGGTTTTGCCCTTCCAAACCCGAACCCTTTTCCCGAACCCTCCCCATGTATTCCGTCGCCGATCTCCGTCCGGGCCAGGCTATCGAACTCGAAGGGGCTCCCTTCCTCGTTCTCTCGGCACAATTCAGTCGGAAGAGTCAGGGGAAAGCAAACTGCGTGACAAAAATCCGGAACTTGAAAACAAACGCTGTTGTTCAGAAGACGTTCATCGGGAGTGAAAAAATTTCACAAGCGGATGTTGGGTATCGTCACATTCAATTTCTGTATAAGAACGATGATCTTTTTGCGTTTATGGATCTCGAGAGCTACGATCAATTTGATCTTTCTTCCGAAATTGTGGGAGATGCGAAGGACTACCTGAAGGACGGACTCGAGCTCGATGCGCTCGTGTTCGATGAGAAACCCATCGCGATCAAGCTGCCAGTCACGGTCGATCTCGCAATCATCGAAACCATGCCCGGAGTGCGGGGGGATACGGCAACGGGAGGGACGAAACCCGCGAAGCTGGAGACGGGCGTAACGGTTTCGGTTCCTCTTTTCCTGAGTGAAGGCGACAAAATAAAAGTGAATACGGAGACGGGGGAGTATCGGGAGAGGGCCTAGGATGTCTCACCTCTTAATTTTTCATGTAGCAGCCTGTTTACAAGAGCAGGATCACCCTGACCCTTCGTCATTTTCATGACGTAACCGACGAGCGCACCCATTGCTTTTGCATTGCCCGCACGAACATCGGCAACGGCCTTGGGGTTCTTCTCAATTGCCTCTTGCACATATTTTTTGAGGAGACTCATATCCGAAACGGCACCCAAACCTTCTTCCGCAATGATCACAGAGGCTTTCGATCCCGAAAGAACCATCTTTTCGAGAACAGCTTTTGCGGCATTCGCGGTAATCGCACCACGATCCACTTCTTTGAGAAGAGAAATGATATCGCCAGAACTCGGGCCCGCTTCGAGTGCCTTTCCCGCAGCGCCAAGGAATCCCAGAAGTTGAGTGAGGACGACGGAGCGGGTGCGCTTTTCGTCTTTCGTGTACTGCTGCACGCCTTCGTAGTACGCAGCAAGTGCTGTGTCGCTCGAAAGTTGCTTCGCTTCTGCAGGGCTCAAACCGCGCGCGCGATACTTTTCCTCCCGCTCACGGGGAAGTTCTGCAACTCCACCACCGAGATTTGCAAGCATCGCCGCATCGAAATGAAACGGAGGAATGTCAGGCTCGGGAAAATACCGGTAGTCCGCCGCAGATTCTTTATCCCGCAAAATCACTCCGACTTCGCGCTCATCATCCCAATGCACCGTCACTTCTTTCCCGAGTGGATTTCCTTCCTCCCACAGCTTCTGCAGTCTCGATTCTTCAAAAAGCAATGCTTTCTCCAGGGATTTGAAAGAGTTGAGGTTCTTGATTTCGCTTCTTGGATATAGCTTTTCCTCTCCTTTCGGACGCAGGGATACCGACGCATCGAACCGCATCATGCCCTTATACATATCGGCCTCACTTGCACCCACCGCGATGAGGATGCGTTGCAGTTCTTTTGCAAAAGCCACAGCTTCAGTTGCCGAGCGTAAATCGGGCTGCGTCACGATTTCCATGAGAGGCACCCCGGCGCGATTATAGTCACAGAGCGTCTTTCCTCGAAGATGCGTGAGCTTGCCGGCATCATTTTCGATATGAAGGCGCCGGACCGCACATTGTTTTCCATCTCCGAAGAGGAGAAGGCCATCCTTTGCGATTGGAAAATCATACTGCGAGATTTGGTACCCGGCAGGCAGATCGGGGTAAAAATAGTTTTTTCGATCGAGATGGTTATCGGTGCAGATCGTCGTCTTCAGTGCGAGTGCCGCCTGAATTGCCTTCTCGATCGCGGCCGCGTTTGCCGCCGGGAGCGCTCCAGGGTGCCCCATGCAGGTCGGGCACACGGACGTGTTCGGAGGTTTCCCGAAGGAATCGGCGGCACAGGAGCAAAACAGTTTTGATTGTGTCGAGATTTGCGCGTGTACTTCGAGGCCGATGATTGTCTCGAATGATGCTGGCACTCTTCAGTCGGAATGGGTGAAGTGAGGCTACCGCGTGTTTTGCCTTAGGGGCAAATGAGAAAAAAGGTAATTCCCCATTCCCCACCTAGACAGCCCTGAGACGCTGTGGGCTTGCATCCTT
>CAYIRQ010000097.1:0-4617 GCA_964365905.1 uncultured Candidatus Peribacteria bacterium | reverse complement strand
ACACTGACAGACTCCTACTTTAATACTGTGACGGACACTGTGCGGTTCCAGTTTGGGGAAGAAGCGGGGAGTCCGGTGCGGGGACCGAGGAGGGGAACTGGAGCGCTATTTCCATAGTTCGTGTAGACTCGCGTCCACATGCTTCGTACCCACACCTGCGGCGAATTACGAGCGAGTGACATCAAAAAAATCGCCACGCTCTGCGGCTGGGTGCATCGGCGGCGCGATCATGGCGGACTCATCTTCCTCGATCTGCGGGACCGATACGGATTCACGCAGGCTGTCTTCGATCCGAAGGAATCGCCCAAAGAAGTTTTTGCAGTAGCGGAGCGAGTGCGGCCGGAGTGGGTGCTGAAGGTGACAGGGACAGCACGGAAGAGATTGGAAGGCGCGGCGCGCTCGGATAACCCAACAGGAGAGATCGAGGTTCTTGTGAGCGATCTCCAAATTTTGAATGAGGCGAAAACCCCTCCCTTTGAAATAGATCAGGAGAAAGAGGTGGGGGAGGACGTGCGTTTGCAGTATCGCTTCCTTGACCTGCGACGACCACGACTCCAGAGGAACATCGCACTCCGACATGAAATTTGCGCGATCATCCGCAATTATTTTCACCGGAACCACTTCCTCGAAATCGAGACCCCTATTCTCGTGAAGGGGACCCCGGAAGGATCGCGCGAGTACCTCGTTCCCTCGCGGCTCTACCATGGGAAGTTCTATGTGCTTCCCCAGAGCCCGCAGCAACTGAAGCAGCTCCTCATGGTTTCCGGCTTCGACCGTTATTTCCAGATCGCGCGCTGCTTCCGCGACGAAGATCAACGTGGCGACCGTCAGCCGGAGTTCACGCAGTTCGAAATCGAGATGAGCTTTGTGGAGCAGAGAGACATCATCGACGTGATGGAGCAGTGCTTCATCGAAGTCACGGAGAAGGTGCGACCGGACAGGAAAATTCAGAAGAAACCCTTTCCGCATCTCACCTATAGGGAAGCAATGGAAACCTATGGATCGGATAAGCCGGATCTCCGCTTCGATTTGAAACTGAAAAATGTGACGGCACTTGTGAAAGGATGCAGTTTCAAAGTTTTTGCCGATGCCGTTTCAAGAGGAGGAATTGTTGCGGCGCTGCGCGTTCCGAAAGGCGCCGAGCTCACGCGCAAGGAAATCGATGAGCTTACCGTGCTTGCACAAAACCACGGCGCGAAGGGGCTTGCGTATGTTGTCCTCAAGCCTGAAGGTTTGCAGTCGCCGATCGTCAAATTTCTCGGAGACGATCTGGCACAGAAATTAATGAAAGAAGTGGGAGCGCACGTCGGCGACATCGTCTTCTTTGGCGCGGATGAATATAAGCTCGCGCTCGAGCCGCTTGGAGAGGTGCGGAAAGCGTGTGCCAGAAGATTCAAGCTCATCGACGAGTCCCTCTGGAGTTACCTCTGGGTGAAGGAGTTTCCGATGTTTGAGAAGAGCGTGGAGACGGGTGAGGTCGGTGCGGTGCACCATCCCTTCACACGACCGCTTGCGGAAGATGAGCATCTTCTGGAGAAGGACCCTTTACACATGCGCGCAATCGCACACGACCTCGTCTTAAACGGCGTCGAAGTCGGCGGGGGCTCTGTCCGAATCCACGAGCGTGCACTGCAGAAGCGAGTGTTCGATATTTTGCAAATTTCTGATGCAGATGCCGAACGGCGCTTCGGCCACATGCTCCGCGCGTTCGAGTACGGCGCTCCACCCCACGGCGGCATCGCGATGGGCCTCGACCGCTTCTGCATGCTCCTCTCTGATGAGCCGAACATTCGCGAAGTGATTGCGTTTCCGAAAGATCAAAAAGCGAAGGATCTTCTCCTTGGGGCTCCATCAGAGATGCCGGAGGCGCAGATTCAGGAGCTGGGGATTAAGATACTGGAGGAGTAGAGGAGATCCATCGTACAAATGCGCGTTTGCCCACCTTCCAGTGACCACGCTCGCGAAATGCCGGGAGAAACTGCCTTTTTGCTGCATTGGTGATACTTTGCGGAGAGCGTGAAGGATGCTTTCGGGCAATATCCGCGAGCAAAACGACCTCGTCTCCGCGCAGGTATGTCAGACGCTTGTGAAAACTCTCCTTTACAAGGCGGCCCACGATACGCTCAAATAATTTTACATCTCTGTCATGATCATAAGCATCGAGAGAACGATAGTATGCCCGCTTTTCCTTGTTCTGAATGATGATGGGTGGATACCCGTTCTCTTTAAGTTGAAAATTGAGAATGGCTCTTCCGACACGCCCATTTCCATCACAGAAAGGGTGAAGACGTTCAAATTCCAAGTGATAGTGAATCACGCGATCGAGGGGATGCCCCGAAGCACCGCTGTAGTTTTGCAGGAGCTGCTTGATGAGTCGTGGAACTTCCTCTGGAGGGGGGGCGATGTGGGGGCCAACGCGCACGTACTCGCCGCGATGCCGGAAGTGACCGGCAATATCTTTGTGAATATTGTGCAGGAGAGTTCCGTGCACGAGGCAGAGGAGATCCGTAGTGAGAGCCGAGCGTTGCACCGCCTTTTCCGTCAGGTATGCTGTGACTGCTGCGAGATTCTCCGCTTCGAATACTTCGCGCTTCGATCGATGCGCCGGAATTTCCTGATGGAGCAGGATTTTTTCCGTGTCACTGAGAGAGAGGGTGGAGTTTTCGATGGCATTTGAGTTGTAGACGGACTCCGGAAGCTCCACTTCCTCGATCATTGTGAGGAGCGATTCTTTCCCTTTGCGCAGCTTGTCGTATTTCTCTCGAAGAGCCTCGATGGATTTGCGGAGCGTGGCGTGCATTTAATAGGTGAAAAATCATGATAAGTATACAAAATTCACCTATAAAATGCAAGAGGATCCTTGGGTCTACCTGCGGATAAACTTCTCGTCCCTATTCCCTATCTCGCAAAAAGTCCGACTTCGCTCCTTCGGAGCTACGCCGGACACAGGATCTTCGGCCTCGCACCGCGCTTATGCTTGTGCTCGTCTCGAATTCACCTGTGGTGCCGAGGAGAGGGCTCGAACCTCTACGGGATTACTCCCGGGAGCTCCTAAGGCTCCTGCGTCTGCCAATTCCGCCACCCCGGCATAATTCCATTCTACTCTCGACGCTCACTTCAATGCCTCATGATGCATCGCTCTTTTACTTACAGACAAAATCGAGAAAATTTTCCTGTGTGATGATCTCATACGAAGCTTCCGGGTAGGTTTGCAGCCAGGTTCGCGGCGGTTTCCTGGTCCTGCGTCGCGCACTCCAGGCGAACTCATAACCAAAGAGCTTCCCGCCCCTTTCCTCCACAAGGTCAAGCTCCGCGCCCGTGTAGGTGCGCCAGAAGTATCGATTGCCGCTGATGTGCGTGTAGCTATGGCGCTTCATACGTTCCACCATGAGGAAATTTTCCCAGAGCTGCCCGGTATCGTTGCGGTGTTTCAGATCGTTGAAATTTCCGATGATGGCGTTGCGCACGCCGAGGTCGTAAAAATAGATTTTGTCCATCTTGGTCACCTCCTTGCGCAGGTTGCGACTGTATCCCGGGAGACGAAACACCACGAAGGCCGCCTCCAGCAGATCGATGTAGTGCGCGACCGTGTCTTTGCTTATGCCGAGCTGCGCTCCGAGTTCCGTCAGGGATACCTGCGACCCGATCTGGAAAGCGAGAAGTTGCAGGAGCCGCCGGATGCCCGAGGGATGACGAATGCCGGAGAGATCCAAAATATCCCTGTAGAGATACGCGGTGCTCATTTCTTCCAGATATTTTTCTTTGTCCTCTTTGCCCATCATTGCAAACAGCGCGGGATATGCGCCGTACGTGAGCCTCTCTTCCACGCTGTCACGGAGAGCAAACGGCGTCCATGTTTCTGCAAGTTCCAGAAAGGCGATGGGGTGGAGGGTATAGGTCCACGTTCTGCCCGTCAGCGGTTCCCGCACCGCACTCGCGAGATCCAGTGTGGATGATCCCGTGACGGCAATTCGCAGGGAGGGCAGACGCTCCAGGAGCAGCTTGAGGCCGACGCCGATATTGGGGACGCGTTGCGCTTCATCGATAAAAAGAAGGTCGTGCCTCCCTATCAGGTTCTGCAGGGTGCGCAGGTCCCTGCTCGAGAGCGCTTCCACATACTTTCCCTCGTCCGCGTTGATGGAGAGCGCATCTCCCCCCACCTCGCGCAGAACTTCCCGCATGAGTGTGGTTTTGCCGACCTGCCGCGCGCCGTAGAGCACGATCACCTTTCCCACCTCTTGCAAACGGCGCCTCAGAATCGGCTGCAGTGCGCGAGCGATCAACATATTCGCCATAATAGCGCTAATTCAGCGAATATACAAGCGGAATCAGCGTTTTTTGCGCTGAAAGCCTGGCGGAATCCCCCGATGTTCAGCCCAGCACTTCATTGCGCATGATTCTATGAACCCTTTTCCCATCTTTCCTGCTCAGGTGACCGATGTCGCCGGACTCACAGGTCATCGTATGCCAGAGAATCTTTCTCCGAGAGCCACTCGGAAGACAGCGTGCCCTGGATCGAGCGGAGGTATTCGAGATCGGAAGCGGCGGGTTTCTGGGGCAGCATTGGAGATTCCTTGTACATGGCAGCTCACACACCTGCTCTACTAATTCGGTCTC
>CAYIRQ010000096.1:0-4647 GCA_964365905.1 uncultured Candidatus Peribacteria bacterium | reverse complement strand
GGGGAAGGAGATAAGGATGTCCCTCATCGTAATCCCACGATCATGGGCACTTCGTGGGCATTTATTAACAATGTGCTCCCTCAGTTGCATTGTCCGTTTACTTTTGGCACAGGATCAATTGAGTAATTTTCATAAAATTTCCATACCAATTCCAGAGCGGTCGGGTCCGATGTCATCCCAAGCAGACATGAGAGATGAACCTCATCACGTCATGCTGAGCTTGTCGAGGCACGTCCTCGAAAGTAGCATGATACCCTTCGGGGACATGGTTCGAGGCTCGCGGCGCATGAAACACGCCGCTCGCACCTCACCATGACGTAATAGTCATCCCCCCTCATTGATCTTCACAATTTTCACTCTTCTCTCTTCCTTCGGAATAAACACCTTGAGGACGTTATCTTTGCTGAACGTTGCTTTCACACGCGTGGGGTTCACAGAAAAAGGAAGTGTGACGGAACGACTAAATTCGCCCCAATAGCACTCCTGCAGGTAATATTGCTCACCGGTGAGGCTATCGCAGTGCTCGCGCTTGCCGCGGATGGTAACCACCGTGTCTGCGACATCAATATCGAGATCCGCGAGCTTCACACCGGCAAGCGGCGCCCGGATGATGAGATATCCCCCATCTTCGAAGATATCGAGCGCAATTTGCCCCATGCCTCCTGTGCTCTTCTGATCCCTCTGCGATAAAACTGACTCTGGTCCCTCCGGAGTCACTCCGACCTTCCCCCCCATGAGAGTAGAGAAAATGCCGTGAAAAGGAGACGAAGACATGCTGCTTTTGCGGAATCGTACAGAGTTTGAAAACAATACACAAACATCCTCTCTCCCGCGGGGAGAGAGGTAGAGTGAGGGGAAAGGCAGACGATCAGCAGAAACAAGAGAATTTCTCTGTTATTGTTCCACTCCCCTCAACCTAACCTTCTCCCCTAGGGAGAAGGGATGTGATGTTTTTTTCTTTTTCCCTTCCACCACTCCCACACTGGAGGGACGAGAGAGAGTGCAATGATGACGAGGATCACCAATTCAAAGTTTTCTTTCACGAAGGGAACGTTCCCAAAGAGGTAACCGGAAAAAACAAAGAGACCGACCCAGACGATCCCTCCGACGACGTTATACGCGATGAAGTGCGCGTACTTCATGCTCCCGATGCCTGCAACAAAAGGGGCGAACGTGCGGATGATCGGGATGAAGCGCGCGAGGATGATCGTCTTCCCTCCATGTTTTTCGTAGAAAGCTTCCGCACGCAGAAGGTAGTCACGACGAAGGAAGCGCACATTCTCGCGGAAAACTCGAGGACCGAGATAGGCGCCAACGGCGTAGTTCATGGTATCTCCGATGATCGCAGCTGCTCCAAGGAGAAGAAAAAGAAGATACGGATCGAGAACACCGAGCGCCGCAAAGGTTCCAGCCGCAAAAATGAGGGAATCCCCGGGAAGGAAGGGTGTGATCACAAGCCCCGTTTCCGCGAAAATGATGAGGAAGAGGATGACGTAGGTGTAGGGACCAAACGCTTCAATCACTGCCGCAAGATGGACATCAAGGTGGAGGAAGAGATCGATGATTTGCTCAAGGAGTTGCATTGGAGATACAGATGAACTCTTGCGACGTGCTTCGATACTACACTGTAGACTGTCAGAAAACATCTCCGCACCTCTCATCCTCTCATCCTCTTCTCCTCTTCTCCTCTTGAGTCTCACCCACGCTCTCCTCCTCGGCCTCCTGCAGGGAGCAACGGAATTTCTCCCCATCTCGAGCTCCGGTCATCTCGTGCTCCTCGAGCGCTACCTCGGACTTCCCTTCGGCCCTGACGTGCTCCAACAGTTTGACATCGCACTCCATGCGGGATCGCTTCTCGCAATCCTCATGCTCTACTGGAAAAATTTTCTCCGCATCCTCCGGCGTCCATGTGCAACGGAAGACGACGGCAGCATGCCCCTCCTCTTCACACTGATCCTTGGCACAATTCCCGCAGCCATCGCGGGCATCCTGTGGGCGCCGTGGCTCGAAACGCACGGGCGCACCCCGCTTGCGATCGGTCTCGGATTTCTTCTCACGGGTGTCTTTCTCCTCGCGTCCGGCTTCATGAGCCGGACAAATACAAAAACGAGTGTCGGCTGGCAACAAACTCTCGGCATGGGCGTCAGTCAGGCTCTCGCGCTCATTCCCAGCGTGTCACGCTCGGGAATCACGCTCGCAAGCGGCCGCTTCCTTGGACTCTCCACCGTCCGATCGACGGAAATCACATTCCTGCTTGGAGCGCCCGCGCTCCTCGGAGCAGTCGCATTTTCTCTCGTGACAAAGAGCACCGATCTGCTCTCGGTCGGCATCCCGCAAATTCTCATCGGGTTCAGCGCCTCCTTTGTCGCAAGTCTTCTCACGATGCACCTCTTCATCGCATGGACGCGGGCCTACGGCGTCTGGATGTGGGCAGCGTATCTCTTTGTCGTCGGTGCCCTCGTCCTCGGCGATGAGTTTCTCCCCTTACTCAGGGAAGTGCAGATCGAGCGCGTGCAGCTCCCCCTCAGTCTCGCAGCCGTCATCCTCTCCATTGCGCTTCTCCTCGAAGCCGCTCCATTCACCTCCTTCATCGTGCCCGGCTTCATGACAATGGCGACGCTCGGCGTGATCTTTCGGGAGAATTGGGGAGGACTGACACTCTTCATCGTTGTCGGAACAATCGCCCTCCTTGCCGGAAATCTCCTCGGATACCTCCCAGCGCGACAAGCTCGCATGAAAGTGCATTGGAAGGAAAAAGCGGACGCAAAACTGCACAAAGCGGAGTATTTCTTTGCGCGGTGGGGATTCTGGGCCGTGCTCGGCGGCATCTTCTACGGTCCCATCCGCTCCTTCATCTCGATCGCCGCCGGTCTCGGCAACATGTCTCCGCGCACCTTCCTGATTGCAGCAACGCTTGGTTCTTTCCTCTGGACAGCAGTCACGATCGGCGCGAGTGCGTACTTTGGGAGGGTCATCTGGTAAACATGCTCTTCCATGGACCACGCACAGTATGATGAGGGAGCGGAAGCGATTTACAATTTATCGATAAATGGTAAACCTTAACCAGTTTTCCCGATTCGTACCGCGAAAGAAGACGAACGGCACATTCCAATGTTCTTAAGAACTTGAGAATGATACTAAGGGCAAAATCGCAATGACTTCTTAAACCCTCATGAAAGGAAGCTTGGCATCCCTTTTCCCACTGCAATGTCCTCATGCCATATATCGATATACTGGTATCCTCTCCCTTCATGCACATTCTCCATGAAATCATTCAGAAAGCAGTGGAGCAGATCTTTTAGGAACTGAGTACGTCGTTCCACAGACGATGCATCCTTACCATTTCCATCAAAACGATGGATTTTGCCATTGCTCTCACCAGATCATCCCATGCCGCCATGGCTTCTACCGTCAAACCAAGTCCGACTATCATTTTGTAGATCTCGAAACGCCACGCTTCCTCGGATCGCAATGGATATCCGCAGTTACTTTCTTTATTTTCGCAGGCCATAAAAAACTTGAAGCGCACGAGATCAGGAATGCTCTTTTCAATCCGCCGCAAACTGCCTTTAGTCTCCTGCACTTCTGCAGAGATGCGGTCAATTTGATCCCACTCCCCCCTCCGAACGACACCGATAAACTCCGTTGAAATTCCCGGAGTGTAACCCGCTTCCGTGCTTCCATTCAGCCTCCCATGCACCGGTTTCAGCTCCTGCCACAATGAAAGACGAATGTCATTCTCTGCACTCATATAGTAACAATAGACTATAAAATTATTATTGTCAAGTAATCACCCCGGTGACCACCCAGTACACTACCTTCCTATGAGAAACCAACTCCATCCAAAGAGCATCGTCATCCTCGATTTCGGAGGTCAGTATGCACATCTCATTGGCAATCGCATTCGGCGACTGGGAGCTTATTCAGAGGTTCGCGTGGTGGAAACTCCTGCATCGGAATTGAAAAATGCCGCAGGAATCATTCTCTCGGGGGGGCCGCAGAGCGTGTATGACAGAGGAAGCCCGCAGGCCGATAAAGGAATCTTCAAACTCGGCATTCCCGTCCTCGGCATCTGCTATGGGCACCAGTGGCTTGCTCACGCGCTGGGGGGGGAAGTGAAAGCTGGGGAGACGAGGGAGTATGGAGAAGCAATTGTTGAACAAGTGGACAATGGATCCTTCGACGCAGCTCAGGACAAGCTCCGGACAATGGACGGTGTTCTATTGAAGGGATTGCCAAGAGAATTTACCGTCTGGATGTCGCATGGGGATGAAGTGACGAAGTTGCCATCTGGATTTGTGCGGACAGCGTCATCCCTCGACTGCGAGAATGCGGCAATGGAGAACAGCGAGAAGAACATCTTCGGAACGCAGTTTCATCTTGAGGTCACGCATACGGAACACGGTCAGGAAATTCTCGGAGCATTTGTGAAACTTTGCAGGCCATCCCCATGGTCTATCGAAAGTTACGCAAAGCACATTGGAGAGCAGGTAAAGAAATATGTTGGCACGAGGAAGGTGTTTATGCTCGTTTCCGGCGGCGTGGATTCCACCGTTGCGTTCACATTGCTTGATAAGGTGCTTGGAAAAGATCGCGTGTACGGATTGCTCGTTGACACAGGCCTCATGCGCAAGAACGAGGTGCAGC
>CAYIRQ010000095.1:993-4684 GCA_964365905.1 uncultured Candidatus Peribacteria bacterium | reverse complement strand
CCCACGATACCCTTCGCAAATTCATCCTTCTCGAGAATCGCGAAGACGCCGAACCAGATGATGCAGATTGTGATGATCAGCCAGATGAATTGGTGGAGATCGCTGACACCAGCCATGGAAAGCACTCTCTGCATTTCCGTTGGTGGCGTTACCACTTTCACGTAGTAAAGCTGGCTTGCGAGGGTGAAGCCGATGGAGAAGGGGATTGCAACAAGGACGGGGTAAAAAACATAGCTCAAAAATTTCTGCCAGATGTTCGGAGCGCCCTCTTTCCCGAGATCCCCCAGCCCCTTCCCCAGCGCGGTCCCGATGAAAATGAACGGCATAAACGCGATGCAGAGCCAGAGAACGCCGACGCGCACGATGAGCACCGCCATGAATGCGAGGAGCGCGAGCCCAACGGCGATCGAGAGGATGACGTGCAGCACCAGGTTGATGAAGAACTCCACATATGCTTGTGCTTGCTGCATGGCCGTGCTATTTGCTGGGTTGGTCGCGCTCGCTTTTTCAAAATCAATGCGACCAAATTGCGGAATTTTCGCAAAATTCACTGAAAGACCATTGATGATCAGTGCAGCACCACTTACATAAATCTCCTGGCCTTTTTCGTTTTTATATTTTCCATTTTTCGCAACATCACGCCATGACATATGGTAAATATCGAGAAGGCCGGCAATCCGCGTGCAGCCCTCATCCGTACCCGATGCTAAATCATTCCACTTCTTGCATTTCGTCATATCTTTCGGAAAGGGCTCAACTTTCCATACAAAACTGCAGGATGTGGTTATGTCATCTCCGGTATGAAGAAAACCATCCTCACCAGGTTTCCGATCGCTAATGCACACATTTCCGGTTGTGAGACTGGGAAGCTGGTAAATGACAGCGCTCATGACATTTGCTGCGTCAATAATCACACGAGGGAAGAACCAGGAAAAATTCACAAGAATCACTGCAAGCACGAACTTCGGCGCCATCTGCTTTATTTTTGAAATCCCTTCTCCGCCTGCATTGAGGATGAGGTAGATGCCGCCGGCGAGAAGAATAAATGCGAAAATGGCGTTGGTGATATTTCGTGAGAGAAGCCATAGTCCATGAAGAACAGTTTCCATGGGGCGAGGTGCTCCGGTGGGTACTCCTTTATCATCAACAGGAATGGCGCCAAAGATAAAATCAGGATCAAGAAGTGCCTCAACTCCTGAGAGTGCCACCCAGTTTAAGACCACAAACACCTCCAGGAACTTCGTGAAGAACTTCATCGCGGTGGCCTCGATAGGCGATGAGCCTGTAGTCGCACTCTGCGCGTAAGCTTTGGGGATGCTGAACAGTGTTGTGAGTGATGTGTCATCCTGGACATCGAATCCACGCACCGTCGTCGCGATGGTCGGAGCCATCGTGAGGATGAGGAGCAGCGTTGCGAGAATGGATTTTCGGAGAATCATGGACATCATCATTGGCTCATGGTTTCGCCATGCTTCGCCGACACCTCGCGCATGGAGATTCATATGGTTTTGGTATGGTTATTGAGTTCAGGGTATTCATTGAATTATACCTCATTTTTGGGTCATTTTGCAGTACGTCAGGTAGAAAAAGTGTCATGCTGAGCACAGTCGAAGCATGACGTGGTTTGAACGTCGGTCACCCTTCGTCTGTGCTCAGGGTGACATACCCGTGCTCAGGGTGAGGCCGATGCTCATTCGAACAAAACAATGATCAGATTTGTCTATCTGAAACATGAACAAATAATTTGTTCAATTGAGAACATCATGTTCATATTTGTTATGCAGCAGAGGCCATTAATGTTTATAGCTTTCTATATGCAAAATCCCCCTGAGCAAATTTCTTGATCTTCTTCCCTTTCATGAATACGATTTGTGAACATGGTTCGTGCTTCGACGCTCACACTTCGACTGTGCTCAGTGTGACACCCTGAATCCCCAAGCAACTTTTTCCCAAGTGATCCTGAGCTTGCCGAAGGGTCAGCATGACATAGCTCACCATGACACTATGAATGATATCTTAAAGTCCCTCTTCAGTTCTGCGACACGCGTGAAATTGCTTGCGACCTTCCTGCTCCATCCGGATCAGGAGTACTTCGTTCGGGAGCTGACGCGCCTGCTCGATGAGCAGATCAATTCCATCCGAAGAGAACTCGAGAACCTGAAGGAGATCGGACTCGTGAGGTCGCGCGCGAAAAACCGCAGGAAGTACTTTAAGGTGAATGTCGAATTCCCCATTTTTACGGAACTCCGGAATATTTTCGGGAAGCTCACGAAGGGGGAGAGCGTGTTCCTCTCCGAGCTGAAACGTGTGCCCGGGGTGAAGCTCCTCGTGCTTGCAGGGTCGTTTGTCTCTGAGGTGGATCGAGTGGATCTTCTGCTTGTTGGGGATATTTCCAAAGAAGCGGTGGAGAAACTCCTCGCGCAGGATCCGGCGATGAAGAGCGTGAAATATTCCATCTTCTCCCAAGCGGATTTCCTCTACCGGCTGCACCTCAAAGACAAATTCATCCGGGACATCTTCGAATCCCCGACGCATGTGATTGCGTTGAATGAGCTGCAGAAGGAGATCGAAGAGGCGAGGAAATAATCATGGGTGAAAACCATCTACGTCATGCTGAGTAGTCTGACCCCTCACCCTCTCCCTCTGGGAGAGGGGATTTCGTATGTTTTTCCATTTCAGTTCTCCAGCTCCTCTGTTAAGATCCCCCCGCTCATGGATACCGAAGCAGTGATCCGCAGGCTCTCGGAGAAGTACCGTCGCCCCATCCCGGATGTGCGTCCGGGATACACCGTCCGTGTGCACCAGAAAGTCGTGGAGGGTGGGAAGGAGCGTCTCCAGGTCTTTGAGGGACTCGTCCTTTCGATCCACCGTGGCCGAACTGCGACGGACGGTTCCTTCACGGTTCGTAAAGTCGTAGAAGGCATCGGCGTGGAACGTGTGTATCCGCTCTGTTCTCCCGTCATTGCGAAAGTCGAGGTCGTGAAGGTGGCCCCCGTACGTCGCGCGAAGCTCACGTTCTTACGCAGCCGGAGTGGCAAAGCGGCAAAGCTCTCCGAGCGCTTCACAAAGGCAGATGAGTTTGCGGTGGCGGTGGCGGCACCGGTTGCTTCTGCAGAGGTGAAGCAGGAGGAAGGTGAGAGCAAAGCGCAGGAAGAAGCAGGAAGTAAGAATTAAGAATTAAGGGAAGTTGTTCTTCTTGATTCTTCATTCCTAATTCTTAATTCTCTTCTCGTGCAATACCTCCTTGTCGGCAATTACGGCGTCTCGAATGCGGGTGATGAAATCCTCCGGGAATATTTCCTCGAGCGGTTTCCCGAGATCGACTGGAAGGTGCTTTCTGCGCATCCGGAAAAAGGGGAGTTCCCGAGGTTTCCCGCCGGGCTGCGGTCGTTCTTTTCCCTGCGATGGCTCTCGACGCTCCGGGAACTCCGGAAGGCCGATGGAATGGTGTTTGGCGGCGGATCGCTCTTGACGGACACGGAATCCGTCCGTGCCTGTTTCATTTGGTTCCTCCATGCGGCCGCTGCCTGGCTCCTTCATAAACCCATCATCCTCGCATTCCAGGGGATTGGTCCCTTTCGGACAAAGGCAGGAGAGTGGTGCAGTCGGTGGGTGGTACGGAGAGCTGCATTCATCAGTGTGCGAGATGAGGAATCATACAATATGACGTCGCGGGGCCATGTCGAAGCAC
>CAYIRQ010000095.1:0-983 GCA_964365905.1 uncultured Candidatus Peribacteria bacterium | reverse complement strand
TCTTCACGCTCTTGTTGCCCACTGCTTTCAAAAGCCTATCTTTCTTGCTTTCCAGGGAATCGGGCCATTTCGCACAAAAATAGGGGAATGGTGTGCGCGAAAGGTTATTTCTTGGGCAACGCTTATCAGTGTGAGAGATGAGGAATCATACAATCGTCTGGCGATGAAAAAACGCATAGTACGTCATGCTGAGCAGAGCTTGTCCCGAGCTCGTCGAGGGGTCGAAGCACGGGAGTGGAAAAAGAGTACAGAAGTTATTCAATCTTTCGATCCATCTTTAGCCCTTCTTTCAGAGGAAAAGGATCATGATAGAACAAAAAAATTGTTCATATATATCCCCCGTGTTTCCACAGATTCTAAAAGGGGTGTCCAGGATGACACACAGCTTTTTTCAGGGATTCAAAGTGGGGAGTGGAAAGTTCGAATCGTCTCCCTTCAACCGTCGGACCCAAGAGAAAGAATGCTCTGCTCCTCTCTCGCTGCATCCTGCGATGGGGACGTTCTTTCCGTCGCCTCCCTCCAGAGCATTTCCCGGGATCTTGGGCAGGCTTCCCTCGTCATCACCGAGAGGTTCCATGGAGCGCTTGCCGCCCTTGCGCAAGGAGTGCCATTCATTGCGATACGACAGAGAGAGGGGGATAAGTTGGAAACGCTCGCGAAGCTGTGCGGTTGTCCGTTCTTCGATTCCAGAGAACTCCATGCGGGACGAATAGGGAAGATGAATTGGGATGAGATTGCGAAAGATATTCCTGTGATACGTGGGCGGTGTTTGGAGCTTGTACAGAAAGGGGAGGATGCATTGAGGGAGGCATTGCAACGTCACAGTGTGGGGGCGTAGCAAGCGCAGCTTGCCCTGAGCTTTGTCGAAGGGCCCCTACGAGGAGCCCCGAATTTCCTCTACACTTCCCCCAATGGAAATCCGGAATTTCTGCATTATTGCGCATATTGACCACGGCAAATCCACCTTGGCCGACCGTCTGCTG
>CAYIRQ010000094.1:0-4718 GCA_964365905.1 uncultured Candidatus Peribacteria bacterium | reverse complement strand
GAACGAGGTGCAGCAAATCACTACTGCACTATCGAGGTTAAGCCTCGATAATTTGCACGTTGAGGATGCTTCCGGGCTCTTCCTGAGTCGTCTCGCGGGCATTTCCGATCCCGAAGCGAAGCGCCGCATCATCGGGGATACGTTCCTCGAAGTGCAGAGAGACGTTGCAAAGCGCCTGAAACTCGATGGACCGGAATGGCTCTTGGGGCAAGGAACCATCTACCCCGACACCATCGAAACAGGAGGCACGAAGCACGCCGATCAGATCAAGACGCATCACAATCGTGTGCCGGAGATTCAAAAAATGATCGAGAAAGGACTCGTGATAGAGCCTCTCAAGGAGCTCTATAAGGATGAGGTGCGCACTCTTGGGGAGGAGCTCGGCCTGCCGCACGACCTCGTCTGGCGCCACCCTTTCCCCGGTCCGGGACTCGGTGTCCGGATCCTCTGCGCGGAGAAGGAGGAAACAATCACTCTCCCGCCCAAAGCAATCGACGTCGTCTCCACCATCTATACCTTCCGACCTCTTCCTCTGCGATCTGTCGGAGTGCAGGGAGATAGCCGCACGTACCGTCACGCCCTCGCCATCTTCATGAAACGGACATTTGCGGACATGCGATCACTCCTCGGCCTCGCAACCTCCATTCCGAATAGTGTGAAAGAGATCAACCGCGTCATCCTCTGTACGTCGGAGAAGGAGCCTGTGGATTTCGTCTTCACGCCGATGACGATCACATCGGAGCGCGTGAAACTACTGCAAGAGGCAGACGCGCTCGTCGCAGAAGAAATGAGAAGCTCCGGACTCTATGATGCAATCTGGCAATTCCCCGTCGTCCTCCTTCCGATTGGGAAAAAGAAAGGCGGTCAGAGTATCGTGCTGCGACCCGTGGCATCCGAGGAAGCAATGACGGCGAATGCCTACCATCTCCCAGCTCCGATCCTCGAGCACATGACGAACGCATTGCTCAAACTTCCCGGGATCGATCTCGTGTTCTATGACTTAACAAATAAGCCACCAGCGACGATTGAGTGGGAGTGAGCCTCAAGATTTCTCAGGTGGCTCCAGCGGAAGCTGTATTCGTCTTGTGGCCACCGAATGTTCCACTGCCTGAAAGAAGTCATCCATCCTCTTGTTTACAGATCCAAGCTCACAGGCAGAACGATCCCGCTCGCGCGTGTCATCAAGACCATAGTCCTGACGTACCTCGAGTGGCGCATTCATCGCGGGAAGAATGCTTCTTTCGATGTATCGCTCCTTTTGATCGAGATGTGATGGGCGAAGGCCGAGCTGTCGGACGACCACCGCACGATAAGCACAAGCAAGAATCTTTTGGTACCACACGACATCTGTATCTCGTGATTTCGCACGCTCGCGCACTCGCGGCACCCACGCTTGCACTGCTTCGATCTGGGCGCGAAGCTCTGGTGATGGTAGACTGGCAGCCCATCGTGTAAGGGAAACCTCATCCCTGTGCAATATCTCCCGCATCTTCAGGAGAGGTGCATCCGCACGATTGCTTGATTCAATCATTGGGTAGCATTCTATCGCATGGGCACTCATTGAGCCAGAGCCATTATCCAGCTAGAATGCACCCGTCCAGTGTCCCTTCGCATTTCCAGCCGTCGGCAGGCTGCAAGCGGCGTCGTCGCGATCATTGTGCGCGATGGGAAAATCCTCCTGCAGAAGCGTCGCGAACATATCGCGGATTCCGGGACCTGGGTGCTGCCGGGCGGCACGATTCTTCAGAACGAGTTGCCGCGAGAGACGCTCGTGCGGATTTGTGGAGAGGAACTGGGCATCACCGTGCGACCGACGAAGGAACTCGGTATCCTCAACATTGCGGAGAATCCCGTGCCGGTGTGGCAGGTTCTCTGGAAGGGACAGGAAATCACTCTTGCGGAGAAGCACATTCTCGGCGTCGGCTGGTTCTCCGTGGAGGAGTTGCAGTCACTCTCGCCGGTAAGACATGAAACCGAGCTTCGTCATTTCCTCGACTCGCATCCCTTCTTTCAGGAACTCACGGAAAGCGAACCAATGGAATCCGTCGCAACCACTGCGCAAGACACTTCTTCCTCGACGCTGGATGGGCCACAAATTCTCGTACTGGTAAAGCGCGCCCAGAATGGTGATCATGATGCCTTTGGAACTCTCTATGATCATTTCGTCACGCCCATCTACCGGTACGTAGCCTTCCGCGTGCCGGATTCCGTCGCAGAGGATCTCGTCGCCGATATCTTCGTGAAAGCGTGGGAGAAACTCGGATCCTATAGCCCACAGGAAAAAACTCCCTTCAGCTCCTGGCTTTTCCGCATCGCACGGAACATCGTCATTGATAACTACCGTAGTCACCGAGGCACAGATGAACTCGATGAGCTGCGAGAGGATGAAGACCGGTGGAATAATCCCCAACTCGCAATCACACAGGAGCTTCAATCGACGTTGCTGCGGCAAGCGCTCGGAAAGCTGCCGAAGCGCTACCGCGAAGTGCTCCTCCTCTCTTTCATGGGGGGACTCGATCACAGTGCCATCGCGCGGACGCTGCGCATGCGCGAGGGCAGTGTGCGGATCCTCAAGCATCGAGCACTCAAAAAGCTTGCTCTTTTACTTCCGGCCTCGATGAAGGAGGAGCTGCCATGACGAGTGGGTAGTTTGTAGTGAGTAGTGAGTAGCAAACTCACCAACTCTGATTCTACCCACTACCAACTACTCACTGAGCACAAAATGGCCTCAAAACCGCCCTTTCCCCTGTAACGCCCCCTCCAAAGCTCCGTTCTAACTGTTGGAAGCTCTATGTCCCTTGAGACGACCCTGAAACGGCTTAGTGAAGCGAAAAAGCCTCTCCACCGAGAGAGGCTTCGCAGGGAGGTTTTGAACCGCATCGAGCCCAAACTTTTAGAGAATTTGGCTGCAGCAAAGAACCCCGGAAATCTCTCACGACTGAAGGAGGAAGTCATGGCGCGCACAGCGCACCCCAAACTGCAGCATGGGTTCGAGCACGTGAAGGAACTACTACAGCCCTCGGGTCTTGTGATGGAGAGACTGCGCGCCGCAATATTCGATCACATCCTCGCACGAGAGCCTCTCCCCATCTGGCGTATCACCATGAAGTGGACAGCGAGTGTCGCAGCGTTTGCACTCCTCTTCTCCTTTGCGCCAAAACTCTTCCTCGCACCAACCATCGAAGCGAGTCCACAGAACGTTCTCATCCCGACAGAAGGCATCGTTTCCGTCACGAAGGGGGCGGAGTGGACGCAGATGGTTTCGCGCCTCGAGCTCAGTGAGCCGCTCACGGTGCGCACAGGTGAGCTGAGCGCGGCAACGATCATCCTCGGCGATACTGCCGTACTGCGTCTCGATGAAAACACGGAAGTGAACCTCCGGCCGACGGCACTTCTTCCCTCGCATGCGCGTAACGAACCCATTGCACGGGTGAGTTACGGTCGCCTCTGGGCAACCAGTCTCCTCCCCGAAACTCTCTCCACGGCAACGACCCTCGTGCTCCCGCAAGGAAACGTGCAGCTCAAGAATGGAAGCATCAGTCTCTTTGTAGATCCCGTGCGAAGCACGCTCCAGGTCTACCATCGCTTCGCGGATCTTATGGCAAGTACGGGGCAGGCAACACACCTCATTGAGGGCGATCAGGTGACACTCCTTCCGGAAGGAGCGATACAACGCAATCTCGTTACTAAAAACATGCGTTCGGAAGAGTGGGTGCGCACGAATCTGTCGCGCGACGCCGCGCACCGCACGGAAGTGGAGGAGCACATGCAGGAGCTCGCGCGCGCCGCAGCGGGGATTCTTCCCACCTCCGCATTCTACGAACTCTTGAAGCGTCCGGCAGAAAAGCTTGATCTCGCGATGACGTGGAGCGCTACGATCCGGAGAGAGAAGCAAATGCAGCACGCACAGACCCGCCTGAATGAGGCGTTCGTGCTTCTGGAACAGGGAGAGGAGCTCGCAGCGGCAGAGCCGCTTGCAGAATACCGGGAGGCTGTGGCTGAGCTTGCGAGCATCACACCGGAAGAAGCTGCGGCGCTTCTCACACCATCGCTCATTCTCTCCTCTACGACTGTCGCCTCCGCCCTGCCTCACTCACCCCTCTATGACGTGAAGGAGGCGCTCGTGATGGCGAGCACCACTCTCCCCTCTTCCACGATCGCACTCGCGGAGGTGGATTTGTATCTCCTGAGTGACGCGCTCCTTCAGATCGAGGAGCTCATCGCAGAAGGAAGTCTTGAGGAAGCACTCGAGGCCTATAGCGGTATTGAGGGCGCGGTCGCATCGGTCCTCGAGCGCGAGGAGCTCGAAGAGATGAAAGTGGCGAAAGATTCCCTCCAGGCGCTCCGCACGATTCTTCGTTCGATTGCCGTGAGCTTATCTTTCGCGGAAGAGACTGCTGCACCGGAACTTGCATCGACGCTCACAGACCTCCGAGGGCGCGTCGCTCTGCGACTGCCTACAACGGGCGTCCCGACGCCAATCACTGCGACGGTTGCTTCCGAAGAAGCCTGCATGTCTCTTAAGGAAGTCACTCGCCGCATCAACCAGTTCCTCGCCGCGGTGTACGTGTACGAAACTCCCCGTGGTCAGCGCAACGAAGTCCTCCGCCAGATCGCCCTCCTCCCCGACTGCGAAGCTTCCGGCCGCGTCCTTGCAAAAGTCATGAACAAAGTGCCGGTGTTTACGAGGTCATTCGTCTGGGAAGCCCTTCAAAAAA
>CAYIRQ010000093.1:0-4835 GCA_964365905.1 uncultured Candidatus Peribacteria bacterium | reverse complement strand
CAGCAGAGCGCGCGTGATCCTCTTCGCGCCATGTTTCGTGCGGGAGAAGAGGAGCACGGTGCCCCGGAATTCCGCGAGCAATTTCTCGAGGAGCTGCATTTTTTCGTCTTTGCGCACGACGAAGAGTTCCTGCTGCACATTTTTCACCGTCGTTCCCGAGGGCGCCACCTCGATGCGGAGCGGAATCTTCATGTGCGCGGTCGCGAGGCCCACGATCTCATGGGGCATGGTCGCGGAAAAAAGCAGCGTCTGCCGTTCCCGCGGAACATGACGCAGAATCCGCTCGATCTGGGGTTTGAAGCCCATATCGAGCATGCGGTCCGCTTCATCGAGCACGAGGATGGAGACTTCCCTGAGCGTGATCGTGCGCTGCTCCAGGTGATCATTCAGGCGTCCGGGAGTCGCAATGAGAATCCGGGGGCTTCTTCGGATCATCTGCCGCTGCAGATGCATCGACGCTCCTCCCACGAACACCGCCGTGCCGATGCGAAACGCCTGCGCGAAACTCGCGAGTGATTCCTCCACCTGGTACGCGAGCTCGCGCGTGGGCACGAGGATGAGTCCCCGCCCTTTTCCCTGCGCCAGTCTCTGGAGCATGGGGAGGCCGAACGCCCAGGTCTTCCCCGTTCCCGTTTGCGCGATCCCGATGATATCTTTGCCGGTGAGGACCGGAGGGATCGCCTGATGCTGAATGGGCGTCGGATGCTCGATGTTCTTTTTATTGAGAATATCGAGCAGGAGAGGGGCAAGCCCGAGATCGGAGAAGCGCGATGTAGAATGGGGGATGTCCCCCTGCTCTCGATGCATATCCTCCCAATCATACTCTCTTTTCTCGTTCTCGTCTCGGGTTGCGTGCGAGAAAGATCCGTTCGAGGAAAACATCGAAGTTCTTCTTCATCATCTTCTTCTTCGAATTCCTCGTACTCCTTGTCTTCGGAGCCTGTCCTGAGCCGCGTCGAAGGATCCTCCTCAGAAGACACCCGGCCTCTCGAGCGACTCCCCGCGGAGCTCAGCATTCCGCATTTCCGGGAGATGCGACTCGAGGGCTCCGGTCTCACCATTTCCGAAATCCTTGCAAGCAATGAATTCTACACGCGCTACAGCATTCATTACTTTAGCAACGGTCTTCGCATTACCGGCATCATGAATATTCCCGTGGGCGATGGTCCTTTTCCGCTCCTCATCTTGAATCACGGCTACATCGCGCGCAGCGTCTATACGCAGGGCCGCGGGCTCAAGCGGGAGCAGGACTACCTCGCGAGAGCCGGCTTCGCCGTGCTCCATACGGATTACCGCGGTCATGCAGGATCGGATGAGAGTCCGATGACCGAGAATGTCTACGACGGAAATCTGGAATATGCGATGGACAGCGCGAATGCGATTCTTGCCGTACAGGATGCAGCACTTCCTCGGATTGATGCAGAGCACATCGGGATGCTCGGGCACTCGCTCGGCGGCGGCGTGACGCTCGCCGTTCTCACTGGACGCCCCGACCTCGTTGATGCTGCCGTGCTCTATGCACCGATCCATGCCAATGTTTGGGAGAATTTCTCGCGTTGGAGAGAGAAGCGGCCGGAAGGGGATCGGACGCTCATTGCGTATGGCACACCAGAGGAAAACCCCTCGTTCTGGAATGCGCTTTCCCCGCAGACGCACCTCTCCGATATCGAGGCGCCGATTCTTCTTTTCCAGGGAGGGAGGGACGCCGATGTTCCGGAGGAATGGTCCGATACGCTCGCTGCGAATCTGCGGCACCAGGGAAAGGATGTGACGTACAGCAAATATCCGACGGAAGGACATGAGTTCATCAGGGAATGGCCATCCTTCATGGAGAAGACGGCCGCGTTCTTCCGCGAGCATTTGCGAGAAAGGGACTTCTCTGTATTGTGAGGTTACAATCTTGTTTACAATGAAAATGGCTTAGTAGTAATGTTTGTTTCCATCGCTTGACTACTTGTATACAAACTACTATACTTTGTATACATTCAGTAAAAGATGCCAACAAAGCCAATGAAACCCATCAAACTCGGCACACTGCGGGCACAACCGGAAGGCTTTCGAGCCTTTATCCCAAGCCAGTTTCCTCCAAAGGAGGGGTTTGCATTCGATGCGAAACTTCTGAAGAAGAATGATGAGGCAACGCGGCTGCTTGGCAAGTTAGACGGCATCACAAAACTGTTACCCGATCAGAACTTTTTCCTGCTTATGTATCTGCGCAAAGACGCTGCGGCATCGAGCCAGATCGAGGGAACAATGGCAACGATGATCGATGCCATCGAAGCGGAGGTACGAACAAGCGGTGACATTCCCGCCGATGTCGATGACATCTTGCACTACATTAAAGCATTGAACTACGGGATGAAGCGTGTGCAGGAGGAGAATTTTCCGATGTCGCTGCGCTTTGTGCGTGAGTTGCACAAAAAGCTAATGGATAGCGCTCGCGCAACGCACTTTGCAGACCCCGGAGAGTTTCGCAAAAGCCAAAACTGGATCGGCGGCGTGCGGCCGGATACTGCATTTTTTGTGCCGCCCCCGGTTCTTGAAATGCAAACAGCACTACATGATCTGGAGAAATTTATGCATGCAGACGATGCAATGCCTACCGTCATTAAAGCCGGCATTCTTCACTCGCAATTTGAAACCATCCACCCGTTTTTGGATGGCAATGGAAGAACAGGGCGGATGCTTATCACGTTTTATCTATGGAAGGAGAAGTATTTGGAAAAGCCAGTTCTGTTCCTGTCTTCGTTCTTCAAGAAGCATCAGAAACTCTACTACGAGAAGCTCTCCGGTTATCATAGCGGCCTTGTGACCCCTTGGGTGGATTTCTTTTTAGATGGCGTGATCGACATCGCAAAGGAAGCCATCGAGATCGTCGCGGATATTACGGCACTGCGTGAAAAAGATATGGCTAAAGTGCACACACTGGGCAAGCGTGCATCCGAAAGCGCGATGAAGGTGTTGCCAAGGTTATACGGTCAACCGATTGTCAATACAGCACTGATACAGGAATGGACGGGGTTCACGCGTGCAGGTGCACAGACTGTCATTGATCGCTTCATCACCATTGGTATCCTTGCGCCGAAGCATAAGGATAAGAAATATGGCCAATCCTATATGTATATCAAATATCTTACTATTTTTACCCGCAGCGATGCGTAATGCATGAACGAATCTGAAACACGAGCGGAATTGGTAGACCCCAAACTCCGCGAAAGCGGCTGGGGTGAAGTCGATGGTTCAAGAATTCGCCGTGAGTTCCATATCACGGATGGAAGAATCCAAGTGGGAGGCACACGTGGAAAGCGCGACATTGCCGATTACATCCTTGTGTACAACAACCAAAAGGTGGCCGTAGTCGAAGCCAAGAGTGACAGGGAGGAAGCATCAGAAGGCGTAGCCCAGGCAAAGGAGTACGCAGAGAAGCTGCATATTGATTTCACGTATGCGACCAACGGGAGAGAGATTTACGAGATTTCGATGAACACGGGCAAGGAGGGTATTGTGAAAGCTTTCCCGACCCCCGAGCAGCTTTGGAAGAGAATCTATCCGAATGATAACGATTGGAGAGAAAGATTCGCAGCCGTGCCATTTGAAAATATTTTTGGTGAGGCGGGGATGCGCTTCTATCCCGACTTCTGCCAATTAGTATGACACTCCCAATCGTTACTGCTCTCGCACTCCCCGGCGTCTCCCTGACGATTCAGGGCGGGCTTACCGGCTGGTTTTCCGTAAGCATCGTGCTTGGGTTTTGTAACTGGCTACTCAAGGCAGGGGTGCGGTAGCGCGTTCATACTGTTTTCTCGTTGCTTCTCCCCGCAAGAGGTATTAGTGTTACCCTCCTTTTTGTACTATGTCTGAGAAGCTCTCTGAGAAACAGTATGTCACTCCACTCGAGGGAGCGGACGTGCCCGAGGTCATCCGCGGCATCGATCTCCACCACCTCTTGAGGAAGGTAGAGGAGAGGCAAGAGCTCACGCCGCACCAGGCAGGGGTAATTACTGAGGACACGCGCTACAGGATTGCGAAGCATCTCCCTGTTGCGCCGTATGGTGCCGCGTACATACTCAACCTCCTACAGGAGCCTACGCAGGTAATTCCTTTTCCAGGCTCTGGTCAAAGTGCGAAAGCGTCCCCCGATAATGATTCCCTGAGAAGAATTTTGGAAGATTCACTGAAAGTTGCGCAGATTGCAGAAGAGCTCAAGCGGCCTCGCCCGACCAGTCCTCGACAGGGAAGTGAAGGAGAAGCGCCGCAGCCGCGGATGAGTGTTGACCAGTGTGTGAAGGGGATCACGCAGGCGCTCCGGCAGGGGAGCTACGACTTTGCCGTGTCGCGGGCGGAGGATGCTCTCAAACTCTTCACGAAGACCCCGCATGTCACCTACATCGCCGCCATTGCGTATGCTCACTCCGCTGCGAAGAACGTGACAGCGGAGGTGGGTGACCGTATCACAGATCACAAGCGTGCAATCGAGCTCTTCGACCAGTGTCTGCAGGTGTGTGGAGGGAGCCCTGGATATGCCGAGATCGAGGCAAACGCGCGGAAGAAGCGCACGGAGGTTCTCCCCATGAGCGAGTCACTCGAGGCTATGAGGCAGAGGCAGGAGAAGAAGTAGTGCTCTCAAATTGGTGGAGATGATACGAAATAATTGGAACACGCTGAAAGAGCTTGTGATGGTGTGGGGGGAGCAAATTGGGAGATGATCTGCTCACAGCATCGCCTCCCCCCTCTTTTTGTCCAGCAGGTAGTCGGTGAAGAGTATGGCTTCCATTGGTTGCCCCCGCTGAACTTTGAAATGCCCCACTTGGGTTGAGGAATTACCCTCTTCCCAT
>CAYIRQ010000092.1:0-4930 GCA_964365905.1 uncultured Candidatus Peribacteria bacterium | reverse complement strand
CCTCGGGAGGACTTACTTTCAGCCCTGCGGGCCTATCGCCTCCGGTCTTCGGACAGGAGGCATTATATGGATGCAAGGATGGATGTCAAGCATTTTCCGCCTGCGAAAAGGCAGCATTCTGCCTGGAGGGAATCAGAGGAGTTGCTAGACTTCCTCTCCCAAAATGTACCCAGTCCCACTCCCTGCTCCGCAATACATTCTTGAAAACCCAGACACCGAAGATTTGGTTGCATTTATGGTGAGGACTTCCGGTTTACGAGGACAACACATGTCGAGAGAATCTGAACTCAATACAAAAACAGTTCAAACAATTGGCATAAAAGAAAAGGCGGCGATTCAACGACTTACAGAAGCTCTTTGGATAAGACGCAGAAGCATAAAGAAGCTTCTCCAGCAGGCATCGCACATTGTTCTCATCGAATCAACGACTGATGGAGCGACGCAAGGCTATCTTGCATTTCAGCACATCATCGATAGCGATAAGCCAAGAACAAGAATTGTTGATTTTGGTGCGTCCGTACTCAATGTGACAACCATCAATGCAACGACTTTGGCACTGCTTGCGAGAGGACTCCTCGAAAAAGCTCTGTCATTCCAAAAATATACTGATGAGCAGACACGCCCTATGGATGGAGGTTCTCCCAGGAAACTTCCTTTGATTGATCTTTCTCTCATCTATGGAAAGATGACCGTCGCTGAAGCACGTGCAATGCACGCGGAGATCAAGAAATTGGTTGATGCGCTCGTTGTTATTGCTCAAGCGAAAGCAGAATATGGCGAAGGATTTCCCGACCAGCAGGAAGCCCAACGCCTTCATTTGCAAACTGTCCTCTCCGGCCGACCAGGGCACTCCATTGTGCAGGCACTCAAGGAATGGCAGCATCTTTCACAGATCTTTTCTGCAAACAATGGCCCTGATGACTACCGCTGGGCAAAGACAACGGCGATGATTGCGGCCAATATTCTCTTTTCAGTGCTCAAGGGTATTCAGGAGAGCGGCGATCTCCTGTTTCCCGCGAATTCATCGTACGATTTCACATACGATGTGACCGATGGCAGTGCAGTAGGAAAAGCGGTGAGTATTACGGCGCGATATTGGGATAGCTCAGCAGGAGCATTTTCAGTGAAGGGGTTAGCAGAATTCATACCGCCGCTCAAAAATGATGATGTACCCTCCTGCACATTGAAAATCGACGAAAAAGGAAATGGCATTGCTTCAGACCTTGCCGGCTATCTTCTCCGCAGGATCAAGGATTGTCATTGGTACAAAAAAACCGTTCGTGATCGCCTATAGGGACACGATTCCTTTCAGCATCACCCCCACCCCATACGCCGCAAACGCACAGATGGCGCCAACTCCCAGAACTTCGAGAATCCCCCAGAGCGGCCGCTGCTTCGTGACGAAGGATCGGAGCATTCCAAGCAGAAGAAGAGCAATGCCGGTGGAAATGACGGCAACCTGCAGACGGGTTTCGCCCGGCGCTGCGCCAAGCATATACGGAAGCACAGGGATCGCGCCGAAGAGGAGGAAGGAGAGAAAGGTGACCGCCCCGTGCAGCGCGGGGAATTCCGTGCCCGAGGGCGAGAGTCCGTGCTCCTCGCGCATCATGGTCTCAATCCAGACGCGTTCGTCACTCGTGATCTTCGAGACGATGCGATTGAGGTCCTCTCCGGCAAAACCTTTCTTTGCATAGATTTCCTTCACCTCCTCGCGTTCGATGTCCGGATCATTCGCAATTTCCTCCTGTTCTTCGCGGTAGACCTGATGGTACTGGTCGCGCTCAGAACGGAGAGAGAGGAAATTGCCCATCCCCATGGAAATCCCGTCCGCAATGAGATTTGCGAGACCCAGGATGACGATCGTGCTGTGCGCGAGATCGGCACCGGTACTTCCCGCAACGACCGCAAAGGTCGTGATGATGCCGTCATTCGCGCCGTAGACGATGTCCTGAATGAAGGGACCGAGCCTGCGCCCGTGCACCTGATCTTCGCGATGTGCGAGGAGCGCGGGACTGGGGATGTAGGGGGTCATTCGAGGGAAGTGTATAAGAGCAAAAGAATTGTGTCATGGTGAGCTCGCCGAACCATGACTTCCATTACAATAAAGACGTGACCCCGCCCGATCTCATCTTCGCCAATTTAAATGAGGAGCAAAAGAAGGCGGTGAACGCACTCGAGGGTCCCGTCCTCATCCTCGCAGGAGCGGGGTCCGGCAAAACGCGCGCGCTCACGCATCGCATCGCGCACCTCATCACGCAAGGGGTCCCCGCGTGGCAAATTCTCGCCGTGACGTTCACGAATAAGGCGGCGAATGAGATGAAGGGGAGAATTGTGAATTTGCTGAAGCTCACGGATGAGGCTTCAGATATCAGGTATCCCGTTCAGGGCCTGAGGGCCCCTCAGGGCCTCGAACGGCAGATATCAGAAAAAAGGAATGCCCAACTTCCCGTTATGGGAACGTTCCACTCCATCTGCGTTCGCATCCTTCGCCGCGATATCGGGCAGATCGGGCGCAATCGCAACTTCGTCATCTTCGATGCGGATGATCAGGAAACGCTCATGAAGGAAGTGCTCGCGGAGATGAAAATTGACCCGAAGAAACTCAAGGCGAGAACAGCGCTGGGGCACATCGGGCGGCTCAAGTGCGAAGCGATGAGTCCGAAGGACGCGGCGGAGCAGGCAACGACGGAATGGATGGCGCGCATGGTGAAGATCTACGAGCTCTATCAGGGAAAGTTGAAAAAGCAGAACGCACTCGATTTCGACGATCTCATTCTCGAGACTGTGCGCCTCTTTCGGGAGCTCCCGAATGTTCTCGATCGCTATCAGGAAACCTGGCGCTTCCTGAATGTCGACGAATATCAGGATACGAATCACGCCCAGTACCTCCTCATTTCCCTCCTTGCGCAGAAATACCGTAATCTCTGCGTCATCGGTGATCCGGATCAATCGATTTACGGATTTCGAGGAGCAGATATCCGGAACATTCTGGAATTCCGCAAGGAATATCCGAACGCGCTCTCCGTGAAGCTGGAGAGAAATTACCGCTCGACGCAACCCATCCTCGACTGCGCGGATGCCGTGATTGCGGTGAATCCGAACCGCCCCCAGAAAAAAATGTGGACGCACCGGGCCGACGGCGAGAAAGCGATCGTGCATGACGTTGCAGACGAAAAGCGCGAAGCTGCGGAAGCCGTGAAGCTCGTGCTTGAGGCCCTCGCGCGCGGAACGCCGCTCCGCGAGCAGGTCGTCCTGTATCGCACGAACGCTCAATCCCGTCTCTTCGAAGAAGCTTGCATGCGCGCCTCACTCCCCTACCGCCTCGTCGGCGGCGTGAAGTTCTATGCACGGAGAGAGGTGAAAGACGTCCTCGCCTATCTTCACGCAATCTATAATCCGGCGAACTCCCTCGCGCTCCTCCGGATCATCAACGTGCCGAGTCGCAAGATCGGGAAGACGACGGTCGAGGCGCTGCTTGCTTTTTCGGAACGGGAGAAGTGCACGTTCTGGGATTCTCTCCTGCGCGTTCAGGAAATTTCAGATCTTGCAGAACCCGTGAAAGGACGACTCACGGCATTTGCAAAGTTACTCCTGTCGCTTACGCAGCAAAGTACGAGAGTGACGGTGGCAACGCTCACGCGTGACCTGCTCGCGGCAACGGGCATGGAGCAGTGGATCAAAGACGGAACGAGCGAAGGCGAAGAACGATGGGAAAATATCGGGGAACTGCTCTCCGTTATGGGAAAGTACGACGGACTCGAGCCGGCACTCTCCCTCACGAGCTTCCTCGAGGAAGTCGCGCTCGTCTCGGAAGTCGATAAACTCACGGAAGGCGGAAACGATGCGCTCACGCTCATGACGCTCCACTTGTGTAAAGGTCTCGAATTCCAGCATGTGCTCATCGCGGGATGCGAGGAAGGCATTCTCCCCCATAGCTCCGCGCTCTTCGACCATAAGCAACTCGAGGAGGAACGTCGTCTCCTCTACGTGGGAATGACGCGCGCGAAAGATATTCTCCGACTCCTCACCGCCCGCAGCCGCATGCTCTGGGGGAATCTGCAGGGGAACGCCCCGAGCCGCTTCCTCGATGATCTCCCTCCGGAGCGAACCGAGTGGAAGAGTGACGATATGATGAGTCCCCTCTTCTGGAAGGGGAAAAAGCAAGGTGTCGTGCCGAAGACGAAGCACGGAGCTCCCGATATCGAATTCAACCAGGACACGCTCGCAGAAGATATTTCCCAGGAACGCATCGAAGGACTCACGCAGGGTGCCCGCATTGCGCACCCCGCCTTCGGGAGCGGCACGATCACCGCCCGTCGCGGGGACATCGTCGATATCGCGTTTGATTCCGGGACGAAGAAGAAATTCGCACTCAGTATCGCGCCGCTGACTATTGTTAGTTGATCAATTGAAAGAGCAAGATCGTTCAGCCAGGCAAACTTTTTGAGAGAACTTGAATTATGTTCCCACGTTCAGTGGGAGGAAGACTATTAATATGTGCGATGCTTTCTCCAAGACTTGTACATTGTCTCCCATCCACCTGAACGTACATATGTACGCCGGGTGACCCTGGCTTGCGATCTGCCAGTGCGAAGAGATCGGTAAGTCTTCGATGAACTTCTCTGCTTGCATCACGAAGATCGTTCGATGCATGAGGAGGAAGAATAATTTCTGCTATCCTATTGAGGGACAAAATTTCGGTGGGAGTTCCGGGCTGATTCATGAGAGAAAGAAAGAAATAATATAAAAATGCCTCCCGCTTGTTCGAAGGGGAGGTGCGGTGCGTAGTGAGAAATGCTTTAGCTCAGACACGCAGGCGCCGTCCCCTCCGTAAAGGAGAAGAACCAATAGGCGCCAAACGTCGGCATCCGAGAACCCCCGCTGAACTTTGAAATGCCCCACTTGGGTTGAGGAATTACCCTCTTCCCAT
>CAYIRQ010000091.1:0-4948 GCA_964365905.1 uncultured Candidatus Peribacteria bacterium | reverse complement strand
GCGAACTCCTTCACGGGCAGTCTCCTCCAGGGGACGGGCACGCTCACGATCGGCACATCCGACTTCCGCGTCGGGAGCGGGACGTTCATCGGCCATAGCACCGCCATCAATATCGCCGATCTCTTCACCATGACCGGCGGTATCGTCCGCGGAGTCCACGGCACTTTCACGCTCTCCGGCGCATTCGCCATCACCGATGGGAGCGCTGCCGGAACACCCTCGTTCACGTCCACCGGAACTCTCCTCTTTGATGGTGCCGCGGATCAGAATTTCACCAAAGGCGCGAGCACGACCATGAACTTGCAGAACCTGACACTGCAAAACAGCGGCGACGGCACCAGCGACGATATCGTCTCGAATATCAACGGAGGTCTCAATCTTTCCGGCGCTCTCACGGTGACTCTGGGCCACCTCGATCTAACGACAAATTCTGTCGCGATGAACGTCGATAGGGGCATCACCCTCGCCGACGCCGCCCAGGCCACGCTCACGACGAACAGCAACGTCACCGCCTCCGGGACGATCCTCGTGAATGACACTGCCACCTTCACGGTCACCGCCGGCACCTTCACCCTCAATGATGACGGGGATCAGACAGTGGACTTTGATCGTCAATCCGTCTTCAACCTCACCCTCAACAACACCGGCGGAGGCACGAATGACGATGTGATTGTGGCTGGCGGGAGTCTCAACCTGAGTGGTGCCCTTACAGTGACGCTGGGGAATGTGGATCTCACGACGAACAGCCAGCCGCTCTTCGTGGATGGTGGCGTGACCCTCGCCGACGCCGCCCAGGCCACCCTCACGACGAACAGCAACGTGACAGCGTCGGGATCCATTCTGGTCAATGATGCCGCGACGCTCACGGTGACCGCAGGAACGTGGACCCTGAATGATGATGGGGATCAGACGGTGGACTTTGATCGTCAATCCCTATTTCATCTCACCCTCAACAATACCGGTGGAGGCACGAATGATGATGTGATTGTGAATGGCGGGAGTCTGAATGCCAGTGGCGCACTCACCGTCACCCTGGGGAATCTGGATTTGAGCACGAATGATCAGCCTCTCTTTGTCGAAAGCGGTATTACCGTCGCGAACGCCGCCCAAGCCACCCTCACGAGCGATGCGAATGTCACGGCTTCCGGAAGTATCAGTATTGGTGCCTCAGGCGGATGGGATGTCTCGGGGAGCGCGACGCTCGCGATGAATGGCATTGATCAGGAGGTGGATCTCAACAATCTTTCTGTTCCCAGCTTCACCATTGCCTCCTCGAGCGGTACGACACTCACGGACTTCCTCAAGGTGACCGGCACCGTTCAGGTGAATACCGGCTCCAATCTCACCCTTGGCGCGAACACCCTCTCCGTGACCGGAGGCACCATCATCAATTATGCAGTCATTGCACAGAATACAGGCAAGATCGTCCATACGCCGGACAGCTTCATCATCGCGAACAGTGCCTATGCGGAAACCACGGGTTTCTCGGCAGGGAGCACGGTGTACTTCTCCCTGAGCGACGGGGATGAGAACACAAACGGAACGAGCGCCCAGAGCGTCACGATGACTCTCACGACTTCCAATGGCGACTCCGAGACCGTCACTCTCACAGAGACAGGGAACGCCGCCGGCGTGCTCCGGTCATCGCTTGCCTCCGCGGATGTTTCGGGGGGATCCGTGGTCACAGGCAATAGCAGGATTGATGTGGCGGGAGGCGAGATCACGATCACGATCAGCTTCACGGATGGCCAGGACGCTATTACCAGCACCGATACGGCCACCATTGCCGTAGCGAGCAGCAGCAGTGGAGGTGGGAGCAGTGGTGGGGGCGGAGGAGGAGGCGGGGGTGGGCGGCGATCAGCGGCGATTTCGAGAGGAGAAGCGCCCTCAACGGGAGCCTCTCGTGCCGGACGTCCCAGTACACCATCGGAAGCTCCCTCAAGGAACGTCCTGCCGTCTCCCGGTCCAAGTGTCTCCCCCAAGTTGCAGGAGAGGACATGCGCAAGGGTGTCGAAGAGGACGAAGGGAATTAGTAGTCTCCTGCAGAGGATCAACCAGAGACTCTTCAAGCGGTTCGGATTTCAGTGCTCTTCGTAGCGGGAGTCGCTATCAGTTTGCGAGAACACAAACTCACGGAACGCCGGGAGCGGTGGCATAGATCTGCAGAAGTTCATCAAGGTGTTTCTCCAGCGAGAAATGTTTTTCCATGTGCGTGCGTGCGGCTAGACCAAATTGTGGAAGCTCCATTCGATGCTCAGCGCACCACTCTAGTTTCTCCCTGAACGCATGCTCGTCCCGGGGATTCACGATCCACCCCGTGATGCCATCTCGCACCGCTTCCTTTGCACCACCGAAGATCGTCGCAATCACGGGGCGGCTGCAGGCACCGGCTTCGAGTGTGACCGTCGGGAATGGGTCGAGGTAGAGCGAAGGAATGAGGACAACGTTTGCCGCGCTATAGAGGAGCCGCATTTGTTCGGGATTTTGGTGTGGGAAGATGCGTACGTGGGGAAGTGCAGGAAAAGTTTGGCTCACACTTCGACTGTGCTCAGTGTGACACCGTGAAAACGTTCCCTCCGGAATATCTCCCGCTGCAAGGAGGAGAGTTCCTTCAGGCAGTGTACGATCAATGATCTCTGATCCCTTATCCACTCCCAAACGTCCAGCGAGAAGAAAGACCATTTGATCTTCCGGAATGCCCAAGGACACGCGTGCTTCCTTCTGGTTCATTTCTTTCCAAAAGGAAAGATCGATCCCGTTCCGCAATGTTTGCATGTTCTCGAAGTGCCATTGCTCGAGGTACTGCCGCAACGCATCGCTCACGCAGAGGATTTTTTTGCAGTGCTTGAGATACTTTTTGGTCAGAATGTTCCTCAGAGGATTCCATTCCCAGCGCGAGCGACGGAGATCGGCTGCCCAGGAAACTTTTCCCCCCGGCAGCACTTTCCCGTACGAGACATGCATCACTCCGTGCGCCGTATAGATGATAGGAATACTTTTTTCCTGAGCCTTTTTTATCCACCGATACCCCATGTGCCAGGCGAGACCGTGTGCATGGATGAGGTCCGGCTGCACTTCTTCGATCACACGCAGAACTTCCTCTTCCCGTTTGCGCGAGAAAACGGAACGGTAGTGCGCGAAGCGTTTCGGAAGTTCGGGGAGAAGATGTATCTGCATGTTAGCCGGCGAATTAATTCGCCGGCTAACGACGATGTGTCGCTGAGCGGCTGTCAGCAAATGCACCTCATGCCCCCGCTTCGCAAGTCCCATACTCGTCTCCCACGCAATGCGCCCGGAACCTCCGAGTGCGAAGGGCGGGCAGTCGTCGGTGATAGTGAGAATTTTCATGGCTTCTTCGCAAGAACACACCACCCAATCGTGTGCAGCTTTGCGGCTGGATTTCGGCAAGCGCGATCCCTCGCGAGAGCGTAGTTTGTGAGGAGGAGTGTGATCGGCGCGAGGATCCACATTGCGAGTTTTCGCTCGTACGGTTTCCACGTATTCACGAGGTGGCGGATCCGGATCTGCATCATCATCGCATGGTAGCCGCCGCGCTGATCCATCGCGAGAATTTCAAAGCCCGCATCCTCGAAGAGGGATTTCAATCCGAAACTGGTGTAGCGGAAGTAGTCATGGGGAATTTCATGCAGTTCATTTTCTTGCGGCGCGGTGAGTAAACAGTGCCCGCCGAGCCGCAGCACGCGGTGGAATTCTCTGATCACGTTCCATGGATGCGGGACATGTTCGAGCATTTGCGTGGAGAGCACGGAGTCGACGCTTGCGTTCGGCAAGGGAATCGCCTCCGCGGATCCGAGGATATCCGGTTTCCATGCGGGATTCGGATCGAGCGTCCGATAGGAGGCGACGTGCGTGAAGAGCGCCGCGTACCTGCGGCATTCCCCCGCGCCGCAATCGAGGAGATCGCCGGTGAGCCTGCCTGCGAATTTCGCGACTTGCATGGCGAGAAGGACGCGGTCTGGTTGAGTGATCATCATCGAAGAAGAGTGTAGCGGGGGAGTTGTATTCCTGCAGCAAAGAAGCCATGCTGGTGCAGTGACGCAGTCGCCTCTTGCCACAGCACGACAGCTTCTTTTTCTGCTTCGGAAGATCCATATCAGTCCGGGATACTTCCTCGTGCCAGTCCTGCTCTCGATCGGCGCCGCGACCTTCGAGGGTATGGGGATGGGACTTCTGATTCCGATGTTGAGCGGGTTTCTGCAGAAGGATTTCAGCTTTCTGACGCAACTTCCCATTGTGAGTATCATCATCGGATGGCTCCCCGCAGTCGTCTCCAGGAGTGACCGGCTGCTCTTTGGGACGCTCCTCGGCTTCTTTATTGTGGTCATCGTTCTCAAGAATATCCTGCGATACAGCGCATCCGTTGCCATGTCGTACCTCGGGACGCGCACGGTCCATCACCTGAGGAAGCAGATCTTCAACGCATACCTCGGATTCGGAAAGCTCTTCTTCGACACGACCAACATCGGGCATCACAGCACCGTCCTCTCACAGTTCACGACCGAATCCCTTCAGCCTCTCCTCAACGTCGATCGGTTCATCCACGCGCTCTTCTCTCTCATTGCGTACATCGTCGTCATGACGGTCATTTCCTGGAAGTTGACCTTCGTCGCGATTCCGCTTTTTATCATCCTGCATTGGAGCGTGCGAGGCATGATCAGGAAGATCGTCGCGCTCTCCCGCCAGAGCGTCGATCGGACGACAGAGCTCGGGAAAAAAGTCATCGAGATTCTCTCCACGATGCCGCTCGTGAAGGCGTTCAATATGGAGGAGGAGGAGCGGGACCTCTACACCAAAATCAGCGACGAGCGTTCCCGGCTTGAGTACCGCACGAACGTGCTCCGCCAACTCATCGGTCCCTTCCAAGAGCTCATCACGCTTGTCGCAGTCCTGTTGCTTCTCTCGGGGATGCTGTACCTTCTGATCCACG
>CAYIRQ010000090.1:2225-5070 GCA_964365905.1 uncultured Candidatus Peribacteria bacterium | reverse complement strand
AAATTGCTGAAGGCGTAGCCATTAGAAGGCAAGGGACACTAAACGGATATGCCAGTCACCTTTTCTTCCTTGATTGCAACCCACTTGCCGGCGAATTCTTTGAGGAATTTCATAGGTGAATAATTGTAGCTCACCATTGAAGCGAGTGCATGTGCTTTCACCTAGAACCTAACACCTAAAACCTACTTGCCCATCCGAAGCTCGCCATAGTGAGCGAAGGAGGGTAACCTATCCCCGCCATGCCCACCGTCTATTCCTCCAAAGATAACTCCCCGATTGATCTCGATGCGCTCAAGGGCATCGCCGTTCTCGTGACGGTGCCCGCGGCATTCTCCGGCACGTGCACGAGCGCGTGTATTCCATCAATCCTCGAAAATTTGCGTGCGATCAAGGATGCAGGGGCAAGCCGCATCATCGTGGTTTCCACCGATCAGCCTCATGCCATGAATGAGTGGATTCGCATTGCGAAGTGGAAGAATGAGGATATCGAATTTGCCTCCGATTTCGATCAATTCGAGGTGCGGCAGATGATCGGGAAGCTGGGAGAGGAAAAGGGGAAGGAGAAGCTCCCGCCGCCGCTTGCGGGGCTTCTCCGCCGCTCGTACTCGGTGCTCCATGATGGAAAAGTCGTCTGGCAGTTCATTGAACCGGATACCACGCAGTATACGCTCCAGCCGGAGGACCTGGTCGGGGCAGTGAGGAAGGCGAGGGGGTGATTATTCAGGAACCCATTACGTCATGCTGAGTAGCACCAGCACGATCCTTCGATACACCCCGCAGTCGCGGGGCACTCAGGATGACCCTTCGACAAGCTCAGGACAGGCAGTGCTGGCGTACTTCGACGAGCTCAGTACAGGCAGTGCTGGTGCGTATCGAAGCACGTTGCACCATTGCTACAATGCCTACATGCCCGCCCTCTTCATCGTCTTCGAGGGTCCCGATGGCGCCGGGACGACGCGACATACTGCGCTCCTTGCAAAGAAGCTGCGGGAGGAAGGAAAGGAAGTCATAACAACTGCAGAGCCGACGCAGGGAACGCATGGGCAGCGCATCCGCGAGATGCTGCACTCTGGAAATGCAGCGAGTGAAGAACTTCAAAAACTCTTCGTTGCAGATCGAGCGGAGCATGTGGAGCACCTTATGAAGCCCGGTTTCGAGGAGGGGAAAATCATCATTTCCGATCGCTACATTCCCTCCACGCTCGTGTATGGAGCGGCTCAAGGGTTAGCGCGGGAATCGCTGGAATCCATGAACAAAAATTTTATTCAACCTGATCTCCTTTTTATTCTCCTGCCCCCCTTTGAAGTTGCCTGGGAGCGCGTGGAGAGACGTGATGTTCGGGATTCCTTTGAGCAAGTTGCATTTCAGAGGAAAGTCCATGAGGGATATCGGCGCTATGCCAAGGAACATCCTGAGGCGATTGTCATCGATACTTCGGGCACGAAGGAGGAGAGTGCGGAGAGGATTTGGGGAGTGGTAAAAAAATCCCTTCTCCCGTGGGGAGAAGGGTAGGATGAGGGGGGACAAAAAAGAAAGTGATGTATGTGTCCTGTTCCCCCTCACTCTACCTCTCTCCCCTTGGGAGAGAGGATGTATTGTATCTTTTTTGTTACAATCTACCCCTTATGTTTTCCCATCTTGTTCGCACGGCTCAGCAAACAATCGAGCATGCGCGAGGGCTACGAAAAGATCAGAACACACGCGCTGAGCGTCATTTGTGGTACCAACTCCGCAATCGAAAGCATGATGGCCTCAAATTTCGACGCCAGGTACCACTTGGTTCATATATAGCTGACTTCTTCTGTGCCGAAGCAAAACTTGTTATTGAACTTGATGGAAGTAGCCATGACGAAAAACAAATTTATGATGCTGAGCGCACAAAGTATTTGGAGGAAAAAGGATTCCGGGTACTCCGTTTCCGTAATCAAGATGTACTTGAGAACATGGAGGGAGTACTCGAGGAGATATTGAGGCTAGCTCGAGTCCATTACCCCTCACCCTAACCCTCTCCCAGAGGGAGAGGGGATTTACTGTTGTATGATGCTCGCATGTCTCCTCTTATCCTCGACGGCCGAAAGGCAGCCGATGCGCTTCTTACTAGCTTGAAGCCGAGAGTGCAGGAGCTCGATCCGAAGCTCGTCATCGTGCAGGTCGGAGACGATCCTGCGAGTGCGAGTTACATTCGGCAAAAAGTGAAGAGCTGTGAAAAAATCGGGATGCGTGCCGAACACAAACATCTCTCCGAGGGCATCACGTTTGAGGAACTTCTGAAGATCATTCAGGAACTCAATGCTGACACTGATGTGACGGGGTTTATCGTCCAGTTGCCACTCCCCAAAGCTCTGCAGCCAAAACTTCCCGAGATCATTCGTGCGATTGATCCGAAGAAAGACGTCGACGGATTCGGGGCCTATAACCTCGGGAAGATGTTCCTCTCGAGAGAGTTTGAACATCTCCCTCCCGCGACCCCCGCAGGCATCATCGCCCTCCTTGAATATTACAAGGTGGAAGTTGCCGGGAAGCACGTCGTCATCGTCGGCCGCAGCAATACCGTCGGGAAGCCGCTTGCGGCGATGCTCCTCAACCGCGATGCGACGGTCACGGTGTGTCACAGCAGGACGACGGAATTGGGACAAAGGACTTTGGATGCGGACATTTTGGTTGCCGCCGTGGGGAAGCCAAACTTGATTACGGCGGACATGGTGAAAGAGGGCGCCGTCGTCATTGATGTTGGGATCAACGAGGTCGAGGGAGCGCTCGTCGGTGACGTTGACTTCGACTCTGTTTCAAAGATCGCTTCCGCCATCACCCCGGTTCCGGGGGGGGTGGGACCGATGACGGTCGC
>CAYIRQ010000090.1:0-2125 GCA_964365905.1 uncultured Candidatus Peribacteria bacterium | reverse complement strand
AGATCGCTTCCGCCATCACCCCGGTTCCGGGGGGGGTGGGACCGATGACGGTCGCGAGCTTGCTCCGGAACATTGTTCGAGCGAATGAGCGTCAGATGGAACGGGAGTAAGCCTTGCGCTTCCCTTGGAGGCGGGTAGAATCCTCCCGTGGGTTACCTATTTCGACGTTTTGCGGCTCCCGGAATTCCCCGAGAGTCGTGTTTACGCGTTCCGCCTACTCACTACTTACTACTCACTAAATGTGCGGCATCTTAGCAGTATCGGGCTTCGGGGACGCGATTACCGATCTCTACGACGGCCTCATTGTTCTGCAGCACCGGGGGCAGGATGCGGCCGGAATCGTGACCTACAACAATCAATTTCATCTGAAGAAAGCAAACGGAATGGTGCGCGATGTGTTTCATCAGAAATCCGTCGCGCGCCTTACGGGACACATGGGCATCGGGCATGTCCGGTATCCGACCGCGGGATGCAGCAGCGAATTCGAGGCGCAGCCTTTTTTCGTCAATGCGCCGTTCGGGATCGCGCTCGCCCATAACGGCAACCTCACGAATATGAAGGAACTTGCGAAAGAACTCCTCGAAAAAGAATTCTGTCATCTCAATACCAATTCCGATTCAGAAGTACTCCTCAATGTGTTTGCCGTCGCGCTGCGCAATCAGCGGCCGAAGAAGCTCACGCCGGAGCACATCTTCAAAGCGGTGAAGACGGTGATGCGCAAGTGCAAAGGCGCGTACTCCGCCGTCGCGCTCATCGGAGGGCAGGGGATCGTTGGTTTTCGCGATCCCCACGGTATCCGCCCGCTGCAGATCGGGAGGCGCAAGTACGGCATGAAGGAGGAGTATCTCGTTGCCTCCGAGAGTACGGCCCTCAAGAGTCTTGAATTCGAATTCATGCGGGATGTCCGACCGGGAGAAGCCGTCTTCATTGATCGAAAAAATAATTTTCATAGTCGCGTCTGCCGCAAAGGAGAACTCAATCCGTGCCTCTTCGAGTACGTATACCTCGCAGCCCCGGACTCCGTGCTTGACGGTGTGAGTGTCTATAAGGCGCGCATTCGTATGGGGGAAGCTCTGGCAAAGAGAATCAAAGCAGCTGGCATTCACATTGATTCGGTCATTCCGGTTCCGGATACAGGTCGACCCATGGCCGCGGGACTTGCAGACAGACTGAAGGTGCGTTACCGCGAGGGATTCGTGAAGAATCGCTACATCGGGCGGACGTTCATCATGCCGGGTCAGAATATCCGCAAGCGCAGCCTCGAATTTAAATTGCATCCGATAGAGCTCGAGTTCCGGAAAAACTGCGTGCTCATTGTCGATGATTCCATCGTGCGGGGGAATACGAGCAAGAAGATTGTCGAGATCGCGCGCCGCGCTGGGGCGAAGAAGGTCTACTTTGCTTCCGCTGCTCCTCCGATCATTGCGCCGGATCCTTACGGCATTGACCTGCCAACGACGCAAGAACTTATCGCCGGACACCACTCCGTTGAGGAGATCCGCCAACATATCGGCGCGGATGCTCTGTTCTACGGGGACCTCGAGGAGGTGCGCCGAGCAGTCCGCATCGGGAACACCGCCATCAAGCGTTTCAGCGACGGTTGTTTCAGCGGGAAATATCCGACGCCGGAGGTGACGCCGAAGCTGCTTCAGGAGCTTGGCTGCGGTCGCAACCAGACGCGGGAGAACTTTGATGCACAGGAGGATTCCGGTGTGGAAGAGGGGGAGGGGAGGATGATGACCTTGGTGTAAAAAGTGGACAAGCTTCCTCTCATCCTCTTTTTCCTCTTCTCTTCTTACTCCTTGCGCATTCTTCTCGTCACCATCTCCGCCCGCGGGCATGCGATCGCGGAGGCGCTCGCGCGATCTTCATTGCAGCCTGAGATTATTCACGTGTGCACAGCCAGGAATCCGGGTATTCGGAAACTTGCGAAGGAACAGGTGATCGTCGATTCGCTCATGAATTTCCCGGCGATTCTTGAAGTGGCAAAACGTGCCAAGCCCGATTTCGCATTCATCGCGCCGGATGATCCGATCGGTGGAGGGCTTGCGGACGAGCTTGAGAAGATCGGCATCCCGAGTGTTGCGCCAAAGAAGGCACTTGCGCGCATTGAATCAAGCAAGAG
>CAYIRQ010000089.1:0-5316 GCA_964365905.1 uncultured Candidatus Peribacteria bacterium | reverse complement strand
GTTGCGATTCTCTCGTATGAGCAGTCACCGATCCAATCGATTCTGCAATTCTTTGCGCGAGGAGAAGTTCAGCCTTCTCTATGTCCGCCTCATTCTCAATGAGAGGTTGCATCTGCCGGTGCAGATACTCCCAATCCTGCTCACTAATCTTGAAAGTCAAAACCTGCAGATGAAGGTACCATTGCAAACAGCCATAGAGACCTTCTGCATAGTGCAAACGTTGCTTTTCATCAGAGTGATCTTCAGAAGATCCAAGAGATCTTCGGCTTTCGCTGAAATGTTCAATGCATTGATCCAATCCATCACCAAGCGTCGTATTCGGTGCAATAACGGGTAGGCTCAAAAGCTCACCGAGCGAAGGAGCTGACGGTTGCTCACTTTTTGCCATGGTCCGCCACTATGCCTCTTCGGGAAAAGGAGTGCGAGCAAAAAGCGAAGAATTGCTTTTTATTTGCAATCCCCCTTGAGATCGCCGAGGCAGCGATACGCACTCTCGGAATCATTCAGGAAGATTTGAAATTCGGGGCTATAGAGCCGGATCGTCTCCTCGAGCTGGGCTTTGAAGCGCGGCGTATCGCAAACGCCGCCAAACTGCAGCTCACCATCCACGAAGACAATCGTCTTCCCCTCTTCTTCCCGGAGGGAACGGAACTTCAGACCCTTCTCCTGCACGGTATTATGGAGACCGGTGGGAGGGGGCTCATACGTCATGAGAGCCGTAAGAACGGATTCCAGTCGCTTCGAAAGAACAGGGATTTCCGCGGGTACGAGCATGTCCTGACACCCCACTGTGAGATAGGAACCACTCTGCTCGATGCCGGGAAATTGCTCCCCTGCATAACCGATGAGAAATACCTTCCCCCTCTCCCCCACATAGCCCGCCTGCTCCTCGTGTCGCGACTTGTAGCGATCGAGTCGCACGAGAATGTAGGCGCTCGTGAGGAGAACGAGCGCAATCCAGAGGAGAGCGGAGAGGGGCTTCTGCATGCAATGCATTATACGTCATGACATGTAAAATACAGTCATGCGCATTTTGCTATTTGGACCAAAAGGCTACCTTGGAAGACATTTCCAAAAAATGTATCCGGAGGCTGCTCTCAGCGATGCTGATATCGCAGATGCGCAGAAGGTTGGCAAAGAACTCGATCATCATCACCCCGACATCGTCATCAATTGCGCGGGAAAAACGGGAAGCCCTAACGTCGATTGGTGCGAAGATCACAAGGAGGAAACGCTTCGCAGCAATACCCTGGGACCGCTCGTGCTCCTCGGGGAATGCGGGAAGCGCGACATCCACTTCGTGCATCTTTCGACGGGTTGCATTTACGAAGGCACCCCACTTCGCTCGCATTCTGCGAGCTTCGCGGGGTTCACAGAAGAAGACCCGCCAAACTTCTTTGGAAGTTTCTACAGCAGATCCAAAGGGTGGGCCGATCAGATCCTGAAAGATTTTCCTGTCCTGCAGCTTCGGCTCCGCATGCCCTTCGATGACATACCCGACCCACGCAATCTCATTACGAAACTCGCACGGTATCCCCGCGTCCTTGATGTAGAGAACTCCCTGACGTACATTCCCGATTTCCTGCAAGCCGCGGCAAAGCTCATTGAGCGTCGCCGGGCGGGCATTTATAACATCGTGAATCCCGGTTCACTTTCACCCTACCGGGTGATGGAGCTCTACCGGGAGATTGTGGAGAAAGATCACCGCTTTGAACGTCTGACGCTTGCCGATCTTCCGGGGGCCGTCCGCGCGGGCCGCAGCAATTGCATCCTCTCCACGGCGAAACTCGAGAAAGAAGACATTCGTCTGGAACCCGTGGAAGAGGCGATGCGAAAGGCTTTAGCTCATTTCGCGAACGTATTCGCAAAAAGTTAAGCAGCGGCTTCGATCAGAGTGTCTTCCATCTTTTCTCGACCATCAGCACCAATTTCCTGAGGAACCGCTTCAGCTTTGTGGAGAATTTGGAGCAACGGCCTGAGCCCCAAAACGATATTCTGCACCCCCATGATGAATCGCTCAGCTTCAAATGCCGCGCCAGGATATGGCTCATCGAGCTGCGCTTGCAGCAGATGTGCCTTCTCAGAAAGTTGCTGGAGTTCGTCCCTCACGGTTTTGCCCTCCTTCGCCCAGCCTTCGTCGAGACTTCGGCCGGCAGGCAAGGCTTCGGAGGGCACAGGATCTTCGGCCTCATGCTTCGCACTATCGCTCGCATTCGGCTCGAATTCAACTGTGGTGGGCGGTGAGGGACTCGAACCCCCGAAGTCTAGAAGACGTCGCGTCTACAGCGCGATGCAATTGCCGCTATGCGAACCGCCCGACGTCAGGACCTATTATACCTGCTGAAAATGAATGAAGAGATAAAAAAAAGCCGCACCCCTTCGGGCACGGCTTTTTCGTATTCAGAGGACTGAGCTTACGCTGCAGACCGCTCTGTTCCGCGCTCTGCGCGGAAGCAGTTGAGGCAGAGGACGGGACGACCGCCTTCCTCAGCCGGCCGGGGCTTGAAGGGCACCTGGCAGGGAGCGGCGCACTTCGCGCACACCGCGTCGTGCATTTCACGAGGTGCGGAATCGCGCTGCGACTTTCTCTGATCGCGGCAATTCTTGCAGCGCTTCGGGGCGGAAAGCCCCCGCGTCGCATAGAACTGCTGCTCGCTCTCTGTGAAAGCGAACTGTTGACCGCAGTCACCGCATTGGATCTGCTGATCGGGCATGGGAGAGAAATGAGAAGAAATAAATGTGAGCTCGTACCTTCTCTTCGCTTCCTGTGACCGACTAAGCGACTGCTTTGCCGTACCGTAAGACGTATTCGAAGGAAATTGGCTCAATGCCAAGAGTATGCGTTTGCACCCTCTGTGTCAATCTTCGTCAAGTATTGAATAAAAATTGTATTCAATTTACAGGCTTCAGTTGAGCCATTGCCTGTCGCGCAAGTTCATTCTGCGGATTGAGAGCCAAAACGGCCTCAAAGTGTTTCCTGGCATCACCAACATCCCCTTCGCTCAGGAGCAGAAAACCGAGATTCAATCTCCCCGGAACGAACTGTGGATCGAGAGCGACTGTGTCTTCGTACTCTCGCAGAGCAGAAACCAGATCGCCGCGCTTCGCGAGCGCAACGCCCAAATTAAAGTGAGCCTGAACATGGAGCGGCTGCGCCTCAATCGCACGTCGGTAAAAGTCGATGGCTTCCCCGGGCTTCCCCTCCTGCATCGAGAGTGCGCCGAGATTCACGAGTACGTCTCCGTATGCGGGATCGAAAGCGAGCGCCGTATCGTATTCTCTCCGCGCTTCAGCGATTTTACCCTTCTGGGCATAGACGATTCCCAAACCAAAATGGGGTTCGGGATCCTTTGGGGCGAGTGTGATCGCCCGCTCATGGAGCGCAATCGCTTCTTCGATGCGACCGAGCTTTCGGTACACCGCCCCGAGGTTCGTAAGCGTCCGGGGGCTTTCACGGATCTCGATTGCAGCCTGAAACGAAGCGATCGCCGCTTCAAACTCGCCTCTCCTGCGGTGCACGTTGCCGAGATTATTATGCGCACGATGCGCATTGGGATAATAGCGAAGAACATTCCGGAAGAGCGTCTCCGTGTTTGCCCAAACGAGGGATTGTTTGAAACTGAGAGCAGCGAAGAGAATGGCAACGATTCCCAGAGCCGGGAAAAGAGTTGAAAGTTTTTTCCCACGAAGAAGCCATACGAAGAACAGAGCGACAATGTACAGAATGCCAATCGATGGAATGTACGCGTAGCGATCGGATGCGAAATAGGATTCGCCGTCCTTGGAAAAGTTGATGAAGGTCGGAGACAGGGTGATGAGGGAGAAGAGAAACCCGAAGAGAAGTTCCCGTGTCCACCGCAGGGAGAAGAGAGCAGCAGAAAAGAGCGCAAGGAGTATAAGAAATGGAAGGAAAAAATCCGGCGAAGTCAGATCGATTGCATCCGTGTATGGATACAAAACCGAAAGCCTGATCGGGACTAAAAGCTTGGATAGATAAAACACCGCACTCTTCGGTGCCATGACTGCCGTTTCCCAGAGCGTCGCCTGCGCCGTCACGGCTTGCTTCCCGTAGAGAGCGACGATTCCGAAGACGATACTCAAGAAAGCGTAAGGAAGTTTGTCGAAAAACATCGATCGATCGATCTTTCTGCGCTCCTTCCAATCAATGAGAAGGAGGACGACCGGAAGCGTGATGACCATGACCTTTGAGAGAAGACCGAAGAGAAAGAACATCAAGCTCAGGAAATAGAATTTCCTTTCTTGAAACCTGAAACCTGCCGTTCGAGGCCCTGAAGGGCCCTCAGGCCCTGAACGGGAAACCTGGCACCTTGACCGATAGAAAAGGTATGAGAAAAGTGCGAGCAGAAACCAGAATGTGGACAGGAGATCTTTCCGCGCCGACGCCCACGCGACCGCCTCCGTATGGAGCGGATGAATCGCGAAGAACACTCCCATGAAGAGCGCGCCGATGCGGCTCCCCGTGAGGATGTACGCAAGGAGGAGAACGAGGAACGCATTGGCCGCATGCAAAAGAACGTTCGTGAAGTGGTACAGAAATGGATGCGCTCCACCAAGAAGGTAGTCAATCTTGTACGAGAGGAGTGTGAAGGGAATGTAGAGTTCGGGATCGTAGGTTGTGAATGCCTTCTTGAGCGACCGCCACGACGTCTCGCGGATCACGGGGTTTTCATAAATCAGAAGCCCGTCGTCGAAGCGCACGAAATCGTTGCCGAGGGATGCGCCATAGACGATGAGTACGAGAAAAAAGATCGCGCCCGCAAGGGAGAGGAGAACGTTCCTCGAGGGAAGTTCGTGCATGAAAAGAGTGTATCGGAACGTGTCATGGTTCGACGAGCGCTTCACGCATGTCGTTGCATCGAAAAAAGGGAGCTACCGACGTCAGCGACGATGCGATAGCCCCCTCGGGCGCAAACGAGCGCCCGGCCTCTCCTCTTCTCCGGAGGTTTTATGCGGCCCCGTCGGGGCCGAGGCCGTCCTTGCGGGCGGCCTTCCAGGCCGCAACAGCATCCTGCTGCGCGGCCGCTTGGCGAATCGCCTCGTACACCTCTTGCCGGTGTACGTCGATCACCCTCGGGGCGGTGATTCCGAGACGCACTTTGTCGCCCTGGATCGCGGTCACCGTGATCCGAGCGTCAATGCTCGGGATCACGATCGACTGACCCGCTTTTCGAGTGAGAATTAACATTTCCACCTCCTTGCAAAGAAGAGAAAGAGCTTCTCACCTCTCAGCGAACACTCGCTGAGCGTGAGAGCGGAAGCATAGAGAGGCGCTGCGCGGCGCGCAAGCGTCCGCCC
>CAYIRQ010000088.1:0-5468 GCA_964365905.1 uncultured Candidatus Peribacteria bacterium | reverse complement strand
GGGGAAGGAGATAAGGATGTCCCTCATCGTAATCCCACGATCATGGGCACTTCGTCCAGCAGGCACCACCATCCTTGATCACAAAATCTGAAATTGCAATTTAAGCCAGAATTTTAAAGTTTAAGGAGATTTTAAGCGAGTTTGAAAATAGGAATTCAGGATTTCTCGAATATTGAGATCGCTACCAAGATCTTGGCTTGTTGTTGCGTATTTCTTCGAGTTTGAAAACTCAACGCGTGACCGTCCGTACCAAGCCCGCCTCTTCCAGTTCCTGTTTCAATGCACGCAAACGGTCGTTCCTTGCAAGAATATCATCAAACAGTTTTTCCCATTCAGCCCACTTGCCCAAACGATCGTATAGGTTCGATACGTGCGTGTAGATTGCCGCTGCCTGACGGTAGTTGTCCCTCCCGCGCCATCCAATCAATTCCTCGGCGCACTGAAGAAACAGCTCAATGGCCTGTTCGGGTCGTTCCTTCTCGAGTGCTTCCGCAAGCTCCTCGCGAAGACTGCTGTACCTTCCCCAACCCTGTGATTTCTTCGCGATGGCTATCGCATCATCCCATTCACCTTCCCGCATGTGGATGCGGGCAAGCAGGTCGTTGTTTCCTCTCACTCCCAGTTTTTTGAGCAGTTCTTGCCGACGCGCCTCCCAGTTTTCTTGCTGCTTCGATAGCCTGCGCATTTCCTCGTAACCTTCAATGCCTGGCGCGGCCAAGAATGCTTCCTGCGCCATAGCGAGAGCATCGGCAGGTCTGCGCTTCCCGTCGTAGTACTTCTTCAGCCAGTTCGCGAGATGACTGTCCGCGTCTCTTTTGAGATGCGCTTTCATAACTTGTTCGATTGTTTCTTCTTCTCCAGCTTCCACGAACACGTCGCCCATGCGTACCAAATGCCATGGGTTTGCATTTCTTGCTTCCTTCTCAGCGTCATTCAATCTGCCAATATTGAGGAGTCGTTTCACTTTCGCAACGGAATCTTTGCCCAGCTCACATAACTCCAGATACGTTTCATCATCCAGACTGTCGCCGCTCATCTGCAGTATGAACTCAGCGATATGCTGCTTCACCCAATCGTTGTCGGAATCCTCGAGGAGCGTCCATGCCCAATCGGCTACATGTTGTATTTCAATCTCCGTCGCATGGTCGATCAGCAAGCGCGGAACATCATCTCCTATGCCGACCCCTCCGTAGCGGATGTCCCATTCGTAGATCTCGTAGAGCACTCTCAGCAAACGTTTTCGCAAGTCGTTGCTCTTCTCTCTGCAACGGACGAAGCACGAGGCTAATTTTTCAGTGCACTCATTCACCGTATCGGCAACTTCCCCCTCCTCATCGTAGATACAATCCTTGTAGTTCTCTGTGACCCCCTTACAAATCCCCTCGAATACGGCAGCGGCGCCTGCCACGTCTTTCGCGTCGAGTAATCTGTCACCGATATGTTGGATTTGTCCCAACGCAGTGGCAAGCTCCATCGATGCACCATATTCGCCTCCGCAGTTGATCACTTCCGATACCGCCTGCGATTTGTATTCCTCAAGCTGCCGTTCGTATTCTTCCATGGTCGATACGTCACCTGCCTTTGGTCTCGGCATATATGTCAACCGTTCCAAATCAGGATGTCGTGCGAGCATCTTTTCGATCAGATCAATCAATTCTTCCTTCGATCTCTTACTCAAATCGGTTTCCTCTTCATTCACAATCTTGAAATCACCAGGTCGCTCCAAGAATGTGAGCAATAACGCCGCCACGTGTTTGCAGCGCCCACTGTCGCCAACGGGACAGGAGCAGCGGGATGAAGCGATGTTGCCGTTCTGCATGGTCACCTTCACCTCATAACTGTTTCTGTATGATCCCTTGCAACGGGCTTTGAGAATGTTGCCTATGATGAAGGCCTCGAAGATCGCGTACTTTTGGACATATCCTTTTCCTCTACCGAGAATGGTTGGCGAGAAGTAAGAAGCGATAGAGGATGCAGAGATGGAATGGCGCTTGGTCATGATATATGAGGATTGTGGGAGGGCTTCTTTCTTGCCGGTACCCGCTTGAGTTTTTTCACCTCCTTGTCAAAATCGGATACGTACTTTGCATCACGCTCTTGGCGGTACTTCTCGAGCTCCCGCTCTGCCTTTGCCGCCGCCTGCTCCGTACTGACGTTGCCCGCGTTCTTGAGAAGTTTTTTCTCGCTCAACTTCAGAAAATCATCGAGTTTCCGTACCCACTCGCGCATTGTCATAGGGCGCTCGTTGCTCGCCTGGAGTTCCGCAAAGTCGAGGTAGAGAGAAACGATAAGCGAAAGCTGTTTGAGTTCCTTCTCAGTCAGGTAGTTCTTCGCGATCTTCACGTCCGCGGCGGTCACGTATTTCCCCTTGAAGCTCGTCAGGCCCATCATGGGTTTCTTGCTATCGGCACGCTCGTGGATGACCTCCGCCGCCGTGCGCCCGTGCACAGCGTAGTGCATTTTGTTCTGCACGGTGGCGAAGAACTCGCGTGTGAGGGGGTCGTCCTTGCGATAGTCGACACTCGTGCCGTAGATGTCGGTCACCTTCTGGTAGAAGTTTCGCTCGCTCGCGCGGATGTCTCGCACGCGCTGGAGGAGTTCCTCAAAGTACCGCGCTTTGCCGCCGCCCTGCGCAAGACGCTCGTCGTCGATCGCAAAACCTTTGACGATGTACTCGCGAAGCCGCTCAGTCGCCCAGATGCGGAATTGCGTCGCCCGCATGGAGTTCACCCGATAGCCGAGCGCGATGATGACGTCCAGATTGTAGTGTTTCGTATCATAGGTTTTGCCATCGGCGGCAGTTATTAGGAAATTCCGAATAACTGAATTCTCCTTCAATTCTCCGGTTTCAAAGATATTTTTCAGATGTTCGTTCACTGTCGGGATAGCGACCTCGAAGAGCTCCGCCATCAGCTTCTGTGTGAGCCATACGGTTTCGCCTTCGAATCGTGCGTCGATCCGCGTTTGCCCGTCATCGGTCTGGTAGATGATGAGCTGAGATTGATGAGAGTGGGAGGTCATATGTGAGGAGTTTGAAAATTAATCTACGCGAGTGGCTTCTTCATCCAAGTTTGATCTGATCATACCTAGCAATATGGATACTGAAAGTTTGAAAGGTCCAGAATGCTCCACCAGAAAATCAAAGGCATCATTCATCACTTCGGACGCTCCATCGCGAGATAGACCATCTCCGCGACTTCGCCTCTGCGCATGCCGATGTGCGGGCGAAAGGAGCGCGGGGAGAAGGGGAGAATGCGGTTGCTTGCGAGGATCTGGAGCGGGAGATAGAACCAGCTCTCTTCCGGGGCATCATCGAAGGGGATGAGACTTGTGCGATCGAGGGGGATGCCGAGAATGCGTGCAGCCATCGTTACCGCTTCCGCACGCGTCACGGGTTTTCCCGGCTGAAATGTGCCATCCTCATACCCCTTGATCCACCCTTCGCGCTTTGCGACGCAGGCGTACGGCGCGAACCATTGGTTGAAGACATCCTTGAAGCATGCGCTGAATTCTCTCCCGATCGGCGACACACCTTCCTCATCCATGAGCATCTTGAGAAGCTCGGCACGCGTCACCGTCTGATCCGACCGAAACGTGCCGTCCTCGTATCCCCGAATGATGCCATGCTCTTTCACCACTGCGATCGCGACGGCGTATTTGTCCGTCGGTCGCACGTCGAGGAACGGGCCGCCGTGGGTGGGAATTTCGTGGCGGGGGAATGAGCGTGCTGCAGAATGTGCACTCGAGAGCGAAGTGCCTTCTTTTACGGAAGACGGAGGCAGAGAACCGTATTTCACAAAATCCGTGACGAGGAACATGGCGTTCAGGTCGGATCCTTCCGGCGCCATGAGGGAGAGGCCCACGCCAACGTGCGTGTAGTCCCCGAGGATTGCTTCCCGGTGACCGTCATTCGGTGGAACCTCCGCCATCATGCCCTGATGCATCATGCGGATGCCGAATGTCCCCGCTTCCCGCGGCTCCCCGTATGGACTCCGGATCCAATACCCTGCGTTCTCTGCGAATGCGGTTCCGGGATCCACGCCACCATCTCGTAATCGTGCGTTCAGTGTGCGACCGTCCGAGCTCACGTGCGCGAGGTAGCTCTGCTCGCGGCTTTCGGTGTCCAAAGGGTTGAAATGCGTCGCGGAATCGTCGCTGTGATTCTGCGCCACCTGCTCGAGACCGAAGTGATGCTTGAGCGCGGGCAGACCTTCCTCCGCGCGACTGTCATTCAAGAGCTCAAGAACATAGCTGTGAAAAAACTCCAGATCTTCGGGGTTGAGCGGTGCGGCACTCGCTCCATAGGGAATGAGGAGTGAGAGGAGGGTGCATGCAGCGGAGAAGCGTCGCATGGATGCAGTATAACGGATGTATGGGCATGCTGAAGTGTGCCATGGTTCGAGGCTTGAGATGTACACTGGAGCCGTGAAACGATCAGATCAGATTCACGCATTCGTACAGGAAATCTGGAGATGGTATGCAGTGCATAAGCGTGACCTGCCGTGGCGGGATCTTGTGCTTCTGAATGAGAATGAACGTGCATACCGAATCCTCGTTTCAGAAGTCATGCTGCAGCAAACGCAGGTAAGGCGAGTAAAAATTATGTTCAAGGAATTTTTAGAGAGATTTCCCCGGATGCGTGATCTTGCAGCTGCCGGGAGTCGCGAGGCGCTCGTCGCGTGGCGGGGCATGGGCTATAACAGCCGCGTACTGCGTTTGCGAGACGCGGCAAAGACTATTTGTGAAAGATTTGAGGGGAAGTTCCCAAGACAAGAGCAATGGAAGAATTGCAAAGCATTCCGGGAATCGGCCACTACACCGCCGCCGCAATCCGCAACTTCGCTTTCGGCATTCCGACGCCCTGCCTCGATACGAACATCCGCCGCGTTCTGCACCGGACGTTTGTTGGAGCGGAGAATCCGGATGGAACGTGGAGAATTTCCGATAGAACGCTATTGAAACTGGCGGGAGAAGCATTGGAGGTTGCGATCAAATGGAAGATTGAAAATGGACAATGGACAATGAGTCGAGCGACGATGGAGTGGCATGCGGCATTGATGGATTTTGGAGCTTTGGTGCAAACGAAGACGAATCCGAAATGGGATTTGTGTCCACTGGCGAAGAGGGGATTGTGCAAGGCGGCAATGCGTATGCGTGTAGGGGCGCCCCTTCGGGGCGCCCTGCGTCGGCGGAAGAAAGAGCCTGGAAGATTCGTTGGCGCCAAATTCATCCCCAACCGCATTTTTCGCGGGAAGATCGTCGAAGAACTGCGGGATGCGGAGAGGGGACTTGGCTTCTCTGAGCTTGGGAAGCGAGTGTGTTTGGATTGGAAGCGGTCGGAGCACGAGAGGTGGCTTAAAGAAATTCTCGTTCGTCTGCGGAAGGATCAACTGATTGAGACACGAAAAAACGTCTACATCCTCAAGCCGTAGCGCGGGCCCCCCGGTCCGCCCGAACGTTGTTATGGA
>CAYIRQ010000087.1:0-5667 GCA_964365905.1 uncultured Candidatus Peribacteria bacterium | reverse complement strand
TGGCAGGCGCGGAGGGGATCGAACCCCCGACCCCTGGTTTTGGAGACCAGTGCTCTACCAGCTGAGCTACGCGCCTACGAGAGAAGCACTCGAGTGGAAACTGTGGGAGAAAGGACAGATTGAGCAGCGTAGCGAAGCTGGAAGCTGCCTGCCCGTCCGAAGCCCCGCGGATGCGGGGCGAAGGCGGGAGCTACCCGCCCGAACGTGTCGTTCGGTACGGGCGGGCGCGCCTATGATGTCATCATACAGGGAGATATGGAGCAATGTCAGTATTTGGCGTATAATGGAAGACTTTGGTCATCAATATTCAGCTTCGGCATATTCTCGTTCTGGGGATCACTCTTGGTGTCTTTCTGCTCTCGCGGGAGATGCGTGCGGAAGAACTGATCGGAGGACCGCGTGAAAATATTGCCAGCGTCACTCCCATTCTGGATGAGGAAAAGAGTGAAAAAATATTGCTCTCCCATAGAGAGGAAATTCTGCGTGCGCATCGGGAGAGGCTTCAGGAAGAAATGAATGCAGTGCTGCGGGAGCGAAAGGCGGTGCAGCAGGCGCTCGTCAGAGTGCATCGCGGGAACGCTTCTCAGCAAGCCTCGGACCTCGAGAGTCGCATGCGAGAACTCAGTCTTCGAGAACGGGACATTCGTGATGCGCGACGCGTCATTCTTTCCCTTGTACGGGAGGAAAGGAAGGCAGATGCGCTGCTCATTGCTTCGTATCGTTCGCAGAGGGAGCAGCCCCATGTCGCACGGAAGGAGCGGAAGCAGGAAGTCGTTCCTGACTCTTCATTCGTCTTCACGTGGCCGGTGATGCCTCGGAAGGGGATCAGTGCGGGGTACCTCGATCCCGGATACAAAAAGCGTTTTGCCATGGAGCATCACGCGATTGATATCCCTGTGGTGCAGGGGACGGAGATCCATGCGCCTGCCCGCGGCGTTGTCCTTGAGGTCCATGACCGTGGCTACGGCTACAGCACGATTGTCCTCTCCCACGAGAATGACTACACAACGGTGTTTGGACACGTGAGCAACATTCTGGTTTCCGCGGGCGACACGGTCCATGCCGGTCAGGTCATCGCTCTCTCCGGCGGTCGCCCCGGCTCGCGCGGCGCGGGACTCCTCACGACCGGACCCCACGTGCACTTCGAAGTGCTTGCCTACGGGCAGCCGATCGATCCGCTCTACGTTCTGCCGCCGATGGCGACCCTTGCTGCGTCTATTGCGAATTGATCGGTCATTCCTGCGATGTAGTCTTTGATTGCTTCCGGAAGACTATTTCCCGTTTTCTTCTGAAGATCCAGTACTTTTTCGGGAGGATTCTTTTCGAATGCCTGGAAGAGCGTGTGAATGATGCGCTTTCCTTCCTGCGAATGCGTGATGACGTCGGGGTGACGGTAGAAGCGCTCCATGAGTGTCTCGCGAAGAAGCCTGAGCTTTTCCTGGGTGGCATTCCCAAATGCAACAAGAGGAATGTGTGAGGCATACACATCCTCGAGCGTTCGAATGTTTTTTTGTGATAGTCGATGTTCTGTTTCCATATAGGTATCGATGACGAGGAGATGGATAATGCTCCCCCGCACTTCGGTGCCGTTTCGTTCCGAGAGCGCGTGCGCTTCTCTGTAGAGTGGAATTGAAAGGAGATCGTGTGCGGAGAACATGCCGGCACGCAGGCCATCATCGATATCGTGCGCGGTGTAGGCGATTTCATCAGCGAGATTCACGAGCTGCGCTTCCAGGGATGGCGCGTGGGAGGGCGCACTTTCTCTTTGATCAAAAGCCGTACGATGTTTCTGTAATCCCTCGAGGATCTCTCGATTGAGGTTGAGCCCGGGATAGCGCCTCGAACGTTCTTCGAGGAGTGTGACAATCCGCAGGGATTGTGCATTGTGTTCGAAATTCGCTCCACATCGATGCATCTCTTCGTTCATCGCCTCTTCTCCTGCGTGACCAAATGGGGTGTGGCCGAGATCGTGCGCGAGCGCGATCGCTTCCGCGAGGTCTTCATTCAAGCTGAGCGTGCGCGCCATATCCCGACTGATCTGCGCAACCTCTATCGTGTGTGTAAGGCGTGTCCTGTAATGATCTCCTTTGTCTGCCACAAAAACCTGTGTCTTATGCTTCAGTCTTCGGAATGCCTGCGTATGGATGATGCGATCCCGGTCGCGCTGGAACGGGAATCGCGTTTCGTCCTCTGCTTCTTCATAGGTACGGCCCCATGTCTCCGAGAGTGGCACCGCATAGGGCTTGAGGAGCATTCCTGCCCTTTCCAAGCGAGATGACAAGGGTTCCATGAAGGTGTACCTTACCCCACCCTATGCTTTCTGTAGAGCCAAAAAGCCCAACTCTCGAAGAACTCGGCGTTGTCCTCGTTCAGCTATCCAGATACCCCGAGCAGCTGCTTGCATTCATCCGGAGACAAAACCTGTCGATGGTTGCCGATGCAGCAGTGGACATTCTCAAGGATTCGCCTCTCACGGTATGGATGATCGCGTGTATTACGAAAGACTTGGGGTTGATGCAGCTTGCACTTGATGAGTTGACTCAAGTTTCCAGGAAAGAGGACCTCGCGTTATTTCAAGCGCGAGTTCAGAACGCAGTGGAAGTAGCTGCAATTCTCAAAAAACTGGACGCAGCCTAGTCCTTGAAACCTTGCTCACGCCTCAACAACCGTAGAGCGCGAGTCGCTATTTCCCTGAAATGTTCAGGTGGGGTTCCGCATCTCCGGACCACGGTCCGAAGTGATTAGGATCCCCTGTAGCGAAATGATTTGAAGAGAAAAAGTGAATGCGCTCGTACGAGAAGTTGAGACAGGGTTCATTCTAGCATGCAGTTAAAAGGTGTCAGTGGCGTGCGATCACCGGAAAGTCATACCTGCCACGAGATAATTCCTCGCAATCGCACTATTATCGCGTCGCCAGCTCCAAAACGAAGGATCACATTTCGTACAACTTGGATGCCGTTCTCGCTTTTCTCCGGGAATGCCAAGAGCATCCAGCTCTGCGTCGGCCGCTGCCCGAAGATCAACCGTTGTGGCATGGGCTTTAGCCCATGCACTATTGCGTCCGATGAATGGATGAAGATGCTTCGGAAGCTCTTCGTATGGATCCGAAAATACTGCGCACTTCCTGCAGAGCGAAGGAGCAGCGTAGACATAGGTTTCTGAGGGCGCGATCTCAAAAGTCTCCTCCAAGGCTTCAAAGAATTTCGTGATGACATTCGCGGCCATGCCGCGCCAGCCGGCATGAATGAGTCCGAGCACCTTTTTCTCCGGTGCATACGCTGCGAAGGCCTGACAATCCGCGAAGCGGATGGAGAGCGCGAGGCCGGGCGTGGCTGTGGTGAGACCGTCTCCATCTGCAATTCCATTCATCTTTTCGGCGATATGAATGAGGTTCCCGTGTACTTGGTTCAACTTCGTAACTTTGCCAAAGCCGAGGCGGAACGCACATTCCTCATCGGAAGAGCAGGAGTCTGCCTTCGCGAAGAGGCCAATACGCACCCTTGGAAATTTTTTGAAGAGAAGAAAAGGAGAGTTCTCAGCCCCAGCCCTAACCCCCTTGCCCACCGTAGCCTTGGCGAAGGTGGGAACCCTAGCCCTCATACGTATGCAGAAGATGCGAAATCTGCCCGATCACATCCATCGCCATAAAGGCATATCCTTTTTCATGGAAAAGCACCGTCGCTGCACGTTTCACGATAGTTGCGGCAATGACAGCTGCTTCGAAGGGGGGAACTTTTTGCGCCATGAGTCCGGCGATGAGCCCGGCAAGGGTATCACCCGTCCCTCCGACTGTCAGGCCCGCGTTGCCACCTTTGATTCTCTGACAAGTGCCATCAGGTCCGCCAATGAGATCCATTTCTCCCTTGAGGACGAGTGTGACTTTTCGTGCTCCTGAGATTGTGCAGATGAGATCCTGCAGCTCATCGACCGTTTTCTTCGTGAGAATTTGCCCCTGCATGCGCGAGAGTTCGCCGAGATGGGGAGTGAGGACAACTTCTCTCTTGCTGTCCTTGATTTTCTCCTGCTGTACGCCGGCGCGTCCGGTTACTTTGCCGGAGCGTGCCGTTTCCGAAACAGCTTCAAATGTCCATGATTGCAGTGCAGATGCATCGAGTACGAGTGGTATCGTTGCACTGCGCACGAGACTTTGGAGTGCATCCTGCGCACTATCATCCGTTGCAAGCCCCGGTCCCATCACCGCTGAGTCACATCCACTGAGAATTTCCTCAATAGCGGACACATCGCTCTTACTCAAGTCGTCGCCGCGAAACGACGTGACGATGAAATTATTGGACGCCGCCTTCGTCACTTCCTTGTGACAATCGGGGACGCACGGATAGACGAGATCCACTCCGGTCGCTTCCGCGGCAAGAGCGGAAAGAATCGGCGCTCCGTGCATGTGAAGGGAGCCTCCGATGACGGCAACGACGCCATTCTGGCCTTTATGCGATTGGGAATTCCTCTTCATTCAGCGAGCAGTATAACTCACTATTGTCCTGGAGGATGAAGTCTGGAAGTTCACATTTATTCGTTCTCGACAGTTCCAGTATTCCCAATAAGCCGCATTTCGACCCTCAGCGGAGGCTGCAATGTACTCTGAATGGATTCAATCAGATTCTTTGCATCCTCAAACGTTGCCCCTTTCTCAGCGATGAGAAAATTTGCGTGCTTTTCGGAGATCGAAACCCCCCCCACTTTCTTCCCACGTAATCCCGCAGCATCGATCACTTTCCATGCGGGTGTGCCATCGGGGAGGGAGACGAAGCAGGAGCCGGCAGTCTTGCTGTGCGGTTGCGTTTCGATGCGCTTTTTGAGGAGTCGCTCGATCTCTGCTTTCACTTCTTCCTTGGGGCGTGAGGGAATTTGCAACGTGCAACTCCAAATGATGGGCATGCACATAGCTTTAAAAAAACTTGTACGATAGCCAAATTCACATTGCTCTTTTGAAAATCTTTTCCAGAGTCCTTTGTTCATTGTCCGAAGCTTGTCCTGAGCGGAGTCGAAGGGTCCATTGTCCCTTGCCAAGATCTCCACTTCCTTCACATAATTGCTGATCCACACTCCCCCCTGCCCCTGTCCTGCATTGCCGAAGATCGCACCGCCGACCGTCCCCGGGATCCCGGTGAGAGGGGAGAGATCGAGATTCTCTTCTGCGAGTTCATTGATGAGCATCGCGAGGTTTTTGCCCGCTTCAACGCGGATATCCGCGCGGCCAGGGACGGCCGCTCTGGACATGTCTGGCATCATCCCCTCTCCCTTTGGGAGAGGGCGGGGGTGAGGGGATTTTTGCACGGTGACCATTTCTGCCTTGATCCTCACAACGAGCGCTTCGATTGTCCCGTCCGCAAAAATCGTATTCGAGCCGCTTCCGAGGACGATGAGGGGAATATTTTTTTCTTTCGCAAACGTTGCTGCCGCCTCACAGTTTTCCCTCGACCCAAGCTCTGCATACCACCTTGCTTTCCCGCCGATGCACATCGTAGTTTTGGGGCCGAGGGGGATATGTTCCTGAAATTGGAGCATTCCACTTCAGTGTAGCAGGCACCCCAGCGCTCGAAAGTAAACTCCATGAGAAGAAGGTTATTTTCAATATGTTAACATATTGAAAATAAGGTGCTTATTCTTCAAATTCTTCCCTTGGATCCCCAAGGAGAAAGTTGATGATGC
>CAYIRQ010000086.1:0-5690 GCA_964365905.1 uncultured Candidatus Peribacteria bacterium | reverse complement strand
GCATGGAGACAAGGCATGGTGATGCCATGTTCTTTGGAAATTCTCCTACTTTCTACATCCCCATACTTTTCATCCCCCAGGATGGGATGACCGATGGCGCGGAGGTGGACGCGGATCTGGTGCGTGCGGCCGGTCTCTATGGCGCAGAGGAGGAGGGATGCGTGTTTGCTTTCCTGCAACACCCGGTAGTGTGTTCGCGCGGAGCGGCTCGTACCTGTCCGGAAGAGCGACATGCGCGTGCGATCTACGAGGCTGCGCCCGATCGAAGCTTCGATCGCTGCCTCCTTTTCCTGCGGAATCCCGGCGACCATTGCGAGATACTCTTTTTTGACAGTGTGATCTTTGAATTGTTTCTGAAATTCTTCCGCGGCTTCTGGAGTCTTTGCAATGAGGAGACACCCTGTTGTTCCACGATCGAGGCGATGGACGAGCATGAGATTGGGAAGTTTCTGCGTCTCCCGTAATGACTCAATCAAAGTTTCTTCATCCTTTGTGGACGCCGCGGAGTGCACGGTAATCCCCGCGGGTTTATCGATCACCATGCATGACGCATCTTCGTACAGAATGAGAAATATTTGTTTCGGATAGCTGGTTTGCCCTCCATTCTTTTCGTACTGCTTCGATTTCTGCATGCGGACGGCATCTCCGACTTTTAACACTTTTGCAGCTTTACGGACAATGTTGTCATTGCATCGCACACAGCCTGCTTCGATCTGCATCTTTGCCTGTGCTCGGGAAATGCCGAAGGAGGAGGCGACGAACTGATCGAGGCGCATGGCCTCCGCTACTATGGCCTCTCTCCTGTGCTCTGCGGATGGCGTTTTCATGGGGAGAACGGTAGCGGAGGAAATTCCAAGTTCCAAATCACAAATCCCAATCCAACTTCAAAAAAGTGCGATGCTTGAAGCTTGGAATTTGTTTGGAAATTGGTGCTTGGGATTTGGATTTTCTCATTTCTTCTGCAAACGCTGTCTGGTACAGTTCTTCTGGAGTCTCCCTCCCCCGTATGCGTCTTATCGAAGTAGCGAAGAAGCTCGGCTTAACAGGACAACAGTTGCGTCACGAACTGGCGCAGGTTGATTTTGGCGTGAAATCCACCGATCGGGAGATCAGTAACCAGCTTGCGCATGGCGTCATTCGCTTCCTCGCGCGGAAGTACGGGATCACCGTGCAGGAGGAAGCGGAGAAGGAAGAGAGCTCAGAGGCGGAGGCGCCGGCACCTGCTCCTCCTGCTGAAAAGGAAGAGGAAGCGTCGCGGGAAGAATCCGTGGCAGCGGTTCCTTCAGCTCCTTCTCCCGAAGGAGGAATGGATGCAGCAGCGCAGCGCAAGGTGCATGTGCTCCGGAAGCTGTCCCTGGAAGGCGTACAGCATCCGGTGCAAGTGGGCGTCGCCGTGAGGCCGCCGCCTCCTCGAAAACCTCTCACCAAGGCGGAGCGCGATGCGAAATTGGAGGAGCGAAAATTGGAGAAGCTCTATCGCAAAAAACTGGGAGTCGAGCAACAGGAACAAATTAAGAGGAAAGAGGGCGTCGTGGAATTGCCGGATGCGATCTCCGTGAAGGAGTTTGCGGAGAAAGCGGGAGTCCAGGTGCCCGCTGTGATTGCCGCACTCATGAAGAACGGCGTCCTTGCAACGATCAATCAGCGCATGGATTATGATACTGCCGCGATCGTCGCGACGGAGCTGAAGGTGGAAGTGAAGAAAGCGCAAACGACGCTTTCCGCAGAACGCCTGCTTTCAGGCAACCTCAAGGCGCTCCTTGCTGAAGATCCGGCGCATCTCCAGCCCCGACCACCCGTTGTGACCGTCATGGGTCATGTGGACCATGGGAAAACTGCGATCCTCGATGCGATCCGGAGGTCGAACGTCGCGGCATCGGAAGCCGGGGGAATTACCCAGCGCATCGGCGCGTCGGTCGTAGAGCACGCCGGCAAGAAGCTGACGTTCCTCGATACACCCGGGCATGAAGCATTCACGGCGATGCGCGCGCGCGGTGCGCAGATTACGGATATCGTCGTCCTCGTGGTTGCGGCCGACGAAGGAGTGCGGCCGACGACCGTGGAAGCCGCGAATCATGCAAAGGAAGGCGGAGTGCCGATCCTCGTCGCGCTCAATAAGATTGATAAGCCGGAAGCGGATCCTGATCGAGTGAAGGGAGAGCTTGCGAAGCTCGATTTGCAACCGGAGGAGTGGGGCGGGACGACTCCCGTTGTGCCGTGCTCCGCGAAAACGGGGAAGGGGATTCAGGATCTTCTCGAGCACATTCTCCTTCTTGCGGACATGGGGAATCTCCGCGGCAATCCCGATCGCCCGGCAGTCGCGACCGTAATCGAGAGTCATCTCGACAGCACGCTCGGTCCCGTTGCATCCGTGATTGTAAATACAGGAACGCTGAGAGTCAGCGATGTCTTTGTCTGCGGAGGGACGAGCGGCCGGGTGAAGTCCATGGTGGATGATCACGGGGAAAAGGCCGATGGTACGGGCCCATCGGGAGCCGCCCGCATCGCCGGATTCGATACAGTTCCGGAGGCGGGGGACATTCTGCAGGTTTTTGAGGATGCAGAGCGCGCGAAGAAACTTATGGCCGAAGTGATGCTGGTAAGGCGCCGTGATCGCTCGGAGGGACTCAGCGATCTTCTCAGCCGGCTTTCTGCAGGGAAGATCACTGCTCTCAAGATCGTTCTCAAGGCGGACGCGCAGGGCTCGCTCGAAGCGATCGAGGAAGCTCTCTCAAAGATGCAGGCGGAGGGAGGAATCAGTCCGAAGGTCATTCACAGTGCCGTCGGAGGGATTACGGAGGGTGATGTGATGATGGCAGCAGCGAGCGCCGGCATCGTGTTCGGGTTCAATACCGAAGTCTCCACGCACGTGGAGAAGCTTGCGACAAAGCACGGCGTGCAGGTCAGGCTCTACGATGTCATCTATACCCTCCTCGATGAAACGCAGGCGCTACTCCAGGGACTCATTGAACCTGTTGAGCAAGAGCGCATCACCGGACACCTCGAAGTGCGCGGAACGTTCTTCCAGGAGAAAGGAGAGCAACTCATTGGCGGAAAAGTCACGGATGGCACGATCAAGCGTCTGCCGTTCCGCCTGTTTAGAGAAGGTAAGCAGATCGGCACCGGACGTATCACGTCCCTGCGTCATGTCGAACGGGACATCAAAGAGGCGAAGGAGGGGAGTGAGTGCGGGCTTCGCATCGAATCCGATGTCACTGTGGCAATCGGCGACACGATCGAAGCGTACGTGAAGGAGCTTAAGAAGAAGGAGGAGTGATCGGTGTCATCCTCATGGTTCGGCGAGCTCACCATGACACACTCTCCCCTACGTTTTCTCCCCTTTTCCGTACTCGAGGATTTTTTCTGTCTGAAGTATTGCCTGCAGGCTTTCGAGGGACTCCGGTTTCCGATCCCTGAGTTTTTCAAACGTGAATCGCAGGAATGCCACACGCTCTTCATGGGTGAGCTCTCTCTCCTTTTGAGCGAGAGACGCAAGCAAGACGGATTTCTCCGCTTTTTCTCCCATCAGTTTTTCGAGTGCGACGTGCACGCTAACCCAATTGTCTTTGTACACCGCCCCTTTGACATCGCGGAAGTTGGCTCCCATGAGGTCATCCAATTCGGCAATGGCTTTCATGCGGGCACCCTCCTCTATTTTCAGAGCGCCGTCATGGACCAATGTATTCCCTTGGATTTCCATCATCGTCTGCACCGTCTTTTCGATCTCCTTCACCTTCCCCTTAAATACTCCCACAATGCTTGCGGGCACCGAAGCCCAGAGTGCTGTCGTGAGAATTTGGGCGTTTGAGGGGGTTTTCCCTTCTTTCCACCACTGCCAGAGAGCCGGGAACCCGCTCATGACGGTGAAGAGCGATCCTGCGGCGAGGGCAGCGAGCTTCAAGGGTTTTTCGAGCATGCTGCGGGGTTGGTTCTTCAGGACTTCGTAGAATCTGTTTCCGGGTTCATCCGCGTGCTTTTTGTTCTCGAGCGCAATTTTGAGATTCTGCACCCGCTCCCGCGCGAGCGCAAAGTCTGGGTGATTCTCGCGGATGCCGGCGCGCTCGATATTTGCGAGATTTGCGAGGAACTTGTCGATGTTGCGGAAGTGCGGGCCGCCTTTGTAGTAGAGGGGATTTTTCACGGCGGATCCTTTTTGCGGCGGGTTCTCATCGATGTATCCCTCAATTTCATCGAGGTACGTCGTGATGAATTTCCCGTCCACCTTCGCGTGTTCCTCGTCGATGAACGCCGGTCCTGCCTTGTCCTTGGTTTCCCTGATGGCGAGACTGCTCAGGAATGCCATGAGCGCCCCACGCGCATGCTTGTGCTGCTCAAAGCGTTCCACGAAGTCATGGATGAGTTTCTTTTGCTCCTTCTCCTCCATGGCGCTGATGTCCGGGAGCGCCTCGAGGCGCAGAGCAAGGAGTTTTTCATCCGTCTCGAGGAGCGTGAGTCCCTCGAGAATTCGTCGCTCCGTTTCCGCATCGGTCCGCGCGAGCACTCTCTCGAGCAGGCTCTTGCCGCTCGTGTCCACGGCGAGGAGAGGGGAGTCACCGAAGAACGTTTGCAGTTTCTCCCGCACGCCCTGTTCCACTTCCGAATCCGTGAGACGTTGAATGGTTTCCGCAGGTGTTTCTGCGCCGGCATTTTTAGAGAAATCAGTCATTATGTGAGGTTCGTGAAGCCGTTATCGCGACTGTTTTCACGACGATTCTGATTATTTTCAATGTAACGCGCTTCTTCGATCTGGCTTCGCATTCCCGGTTCCGTCTTCGCAAGCGCTGTTCCATCCGGCTCGTGATGGATGGAGGTGGTAGCTCCGGGAGATGTTGGGGGTGTTGGGGTGGGAGGAGCACTTTGCAGTTCCCGCAATTTTTCTGCGATCTTTGCCTTGCCTCCCCCGCTCCTTCGCCCTTCCTGGACGGCAGTCAGGACCTGCTCGAGAGCCGCTGTCACAGCCGCTGAATCCTTTTTTGTTTTGGATTGTTCTGCCGCCTTCTTTGCTGCATTTTCCATTTGTTCCTCACTGATGATCGCGTTGGAGTCAATGGTTCCCAAAAGAAACGTGATGGCTTGTGCCTTTGCCTTCTCGGGCAATGTCTCGTTAATTTTTATTTCATATCCCCCCGTTGCTTTTCCAAGGTGGTTTTTCAAGTCGCCGATGAATTGATCTTTGTCTGCGTCCGTTATGTATCCCTTTTGTTTCAGGTTACCAAGGAAGTTGCCTGCTGCTTCGGGATTTCGCACGAGTGACCGTGCCTCCTCCAGCTTGATCTGATGTTCTTTCGGGAGGGATTCTGTGAGTTTCGAGAGTTTCTGTGCGAATGTTTCCAGCGCCAGCGCGGGATCTGTTTGCATGTTTCCCTTCGCTTCGTGAAAAATGTCTTGGAGCGCCCGCAGTTGCTCCTCAGTCATTTTTTCGACAGTTTGCCTTGTGCGCTCCGAGTCCGGCGGCGGGGTTACAGGACCCTTTCCATCAGGGCGAAACCTCAGTTTGTAGGGATCGCCATGCGCCATCCCTCTGAGGAGATCACGTGCACCGAAGGCGCTTCCACCCGGTACCGGCAGGCCCGGCGCATACCCAATCGCATTCTTCGCAATGTGCATGCCCATTGTCCCGATGCCCTTGATACTCCCCACGATACCCTTCGCAAATTCATCCTTCTCGAGAATCGCGAAGACGCCGAACC
>CAYIRQ010000085.1:0-5921 GCA_964365905.1 uncultured Candidatus Peribacteria bacterium | reverse complement strand
CGGCGCGAGGCGAATGACTCTGAGCGAACGAAGCGTATGCGGAGGGAGTCGAAGAGCCCAACACATACCACCAACAAAACAGTGCTATCATTTCCCCTTATGTCTTGGCGTGTCTACATTGCCCAAGCCCCCACTGGTAGATACTACACTGGTATCACCACTGATCCTCATAGACGCATCCAAGCGCATAATCGTGACGAAGGTGCAAAGTTTGCACACGACCAAGGAGCACTGAGATCGCTCTACATTTCATTGCCGTTCCAAACGAAATCCGCCGCACGGAAACGTGAAATCCAGATCAAGGGTTGGACACGAGAAAAGAAAGAGAAGTTGATTCGGGGTGAGTGGAAGTAGTGAGGCTGAACCACTGCTCACCGGGCGTGTTCATAAAGCGGAGGTGAAAGCGCTTACCGTTGTACATCAAATAAGCCTCACCACCGTAGAGATTAACGTCCTGGTGTTGTTGATTGCACATCGTTGCCAGCCTTGCGCACATGGCTTGCAGTTTCCCTTTGGCGTGTTCCGCCTCCACTTCGAATAGTGGATGATTGCTTGATGATCTGAAGCGAACACAGCGATCACTCGCAAGATCACCTCTCAGTTCTCCCTCCTGTACTGCAATCCCAAGAAGCTGATCAACGGTACCTACGATGTCCACTTTCTTGCCAGCAAGATTCTCTTCAATCAAATCGCGAATTTGCGACTGTTGCTCCTCTGGCCTGTGTCTCCCTCCCGGTAAATCGGACGGCAAGTCTGATTCTCGATCCTTGTCCTTCTCAACACTCATGAGGCAATTTGTAGCATACTGTCCAGCATATAGCCATCACATTGCCTGCTTCTCGTACAGCACAGGCAGCCCCACCTCCACCGTCAAAAGATATGCACTTGGGTACACTACGTTACCAGAATCCAATTAATTGATGTCCCAATTGCGGGTTGGGTCGCTCTCACGTCAATATAGAATTTCTCTTTTTTGGAGAGAGGCTACACTTGAATGTATGAGGCGAAAAATCACTCCTTTGGCAGTTCTTCAGAAACTCTCCACGCTCTACCACCCCCCCAAAACCTTCCTCCATTTCCGCACACCTCTCGAACTCCTCATTGTCACCCTCCTTTCCGCGCAGTGCACGGATAAGAAGGTGAATGAGGTGACGCCGGGGCTCTTTCGAAAATTTGGATCCGCGAAGGCCTTTGCAAAAGCGGACATCAGCAAACTCGAGGCTTCTATTCGATCCACGGGGTTTTATCGTACGAAGGCACGGCACATTCAGATGCTCTGCAGAATGCTCCTCGAGAAGCATGGAGGAAATGTTCCATCCACGCTGGAAGAACTCACCGCGCTTCCGGGCATCGGTCGCAAGACCGCCGCGATCATCCTCACGGTCATATTTGGGAAGAACGAATACATCGCAGTCGATACGCACGTCTTTCGCGTCGCGCGACGCCTTGGCCTTTCGAGAGGAAAAAATCCGGACAAAGTCGCAGGAGACTTGATGCGGGGACTTCCGCGGAAGGATTGGGGCCGCATCACGCCGCTCCTCATCAGTCACGGCCGGGCCGTTTGCACTGCGAAAAATCGTCAGTGCGGGAAGTGCGTGTTCAGGAAGAGGTGCCCGTCGTCGCAGGTGATGGGAAAGAAGGATTTAGCGCGATGGGTAGCTCCATGATCTTGCGAACATGCCGTTCAACATCAGTTGATGGAATATCTTTATGGCGTCTCCTTACCATCAATGGCGTACTCTCAGGGCGGCTAATGAATGTGCCACTTTCAAAGCGCAGGATGTAGTCTCCATAACTTGCCTTTCCACCGACATACTGCCTCCGGAATTCTTCAAGATCCTCGATCAGTTCCACATTGAGGAATAATCCGAGAGAATGGGGACAATGATCGCGGGTGGCTTGCACCATTGCAGCGATTATTGTTGCTGGCAGATTGTATAGAAGCAATTGCGCACCCTCCCCAGTATCGTTGTTATTCGGTTGTTCCTTCACCTGCTCCTGCCTGCTCGATGTCTTTCCATTTCCTTGTTTCTTCTTCCGTCTTCGAATTCGCTCTTTTCGCTTCTGCCCGTTTGCCTTGCTTGGGGGGGAGTTATCCTTTGATGCTTGCAGTCTGCTCATATGGCTTGAAAGCACTGCCGCAACGTTCAGATCACCAACTGCAGCAGAGAGCAGTTCCCTTCTCATTGCATGAGCTTCTGCTAACCACAGCTCCCGTTCCCGCAGTTCATCCTCTTTCCGTGCGCGGGTTCCATCTCCCGTGGAGAGGTACTGCACGAACGTCTGCGCACTCGTCGCAGGAATGTTATCACTACGCAATTGTCTCGCGATTTTTCTCTTCAGATCTGCATAACGCTGTATATTCTCATTGAGTACTCGAGCACTTGCCCCTGCCTCTTCAATCGCCTCTTCTCCGTAGCCAGCACGGCGGAGTTCGTCCAGCACCTGATTTACGCGCATGTGTACAGTTTGCAAATATTCCAAGATGTCTCCCATCACCGAACATTGAAGACATTGCCCGTTACGTTGTTCAATCTCGCTTTCTGGGAGAGAAAGGGAAGGAAGATCGATGCAGATTTCGGGGCAACATCTCAGGAGGTCTTCTCGTACAATAGAGACTTGTTCAATGATCATCCGGATGTTTTTCTTTCCTGTCTCTCTCTCTGCCCCATATTGAATTTCCGTACTCATAAAGTGATGATACGCCTAAATTCTTTTTCGTCAATCACTTTCACTCCAAGCTCCTTGGCCTTCTCCATCTTCGTTCCCGGCTCCGCGCCAGCGAGGACGTAATCCGTCTTCTTGCTCACACTCGAGCTCACGGATCCCCCCCGTTCCTTGATAAACGTCGTCGCCCCGTCACGCGAGAGGGTGGGGAGCATCCCCGTGAGGACGAAGGTTTTTCCGGCGAAGATTTGTTCAACGGTGGAGCCTTCCGGAATGATGCACACGACGCCGCCGTTTTCAAACTTATGAACGAGCGCGCGGTTGTCCTCATCCTCCACCCATTCTTTGATCGAGCGCGCGACGACATCGCCGATCCCTTCGATTGCTTGGAGATCTTCGAGGGAGATTTTTTGCAGGGTTTGGATGAGATCAGAGAGATGAATGGCTGTAGCTGTTTTTCGTTGTTCGTTTTTCGTTGCTCGTGCATCCATTGCGAAGAAGCCCAGTTGTGCTTCAAGGGCCGCAGGCAGGGACGCCTGCTCTCCCTTCGTCAGCTTCCGCGTTTTCCATGGCAGTCTCCGCGCAAGCACTTCCGCGGTTTCCCGGCCGATGTGGCGAATGCCGAGGGCGAAAATAAAACGATCAAGCGCGGGCCTCCGCGCCCGCGCGATGGAAGCGAGCGCGTTCTCCGTCTTCTTTTCCTTGAAGAACGGCAGTCGCAGGAAGTCTTCCTCCGTGAGGTAAAAGATGTCCGCAGGATCGGTGATGAGCTTTGCTTCAATGAGCGCTTCGATCGTTTCCTTCCCCAGTCCCTCGATGTTGAGGGCATACCGCGAAGCAAGATGTTCAATCCTTTCCTTCCGGACGCCGCTGCATTTGGGATTCGTGCAGCGATAGGCAACTTCGCCGTCCATGCGTTCCAGTTTCTTCCCGCAGCTTGGGCACTTCTTGGGGAAATGAAACGACTTCGCTCCTTTCTTTCGGAGTTTCGGAAGCACCTCGAGAACTTCCGGGATGATGTCGCCGGCTTTCTGCACGATGACGGTGTCGCCGATGCGCACATCGAGCCGCGCGATCTCGTCGGCATTATGCAGCGTCGCGCGCGTCACGGTCGTTCCTGCAAGTTGCACGGGAGAGAGGAGTGCGACGGGCGTGATGGCTCCTGTTCGCCCGACTTGAAGCTCGATATCGAGCACGTGTGCCGTCCCTTGTTCCGCTGCGAACTTGTACGCGCGTGCCCAGCGCGGAGCCTTTGCCGTTGATCCAAGGTCGCGCTGCAGTGAGAACGCATTGACCTTGATGACGATGCCATCGATCTCGAAGGGAAGCTTGTCGCGCTTCTGCCCCCATGTCTCAAGGAGATTCTCTGCTTCCTTCATGGAATGGATGATCGCGTATCCCGGATGGACGGGGAACCCGAGTTCCTGGAGTAATTTCAACGTGTCGACCTGGGTACGTACTCCAAATGCCTCGCATGCCTCGCGATTGAGGGAGTAGCAGAATATCCGAAGTTCCCGCTCCGCTGCGATCTTCGGATCGAGCTGGCGCACGGTTCCCGCTGCGGCGTTCCGTGGATTTGCGAATTTTTCCTCCTCCGGGAGTTTCGCATTCAGTTGTTTCAGTGCCGCCTTCTCCATGTAGACCTCCCCGCCGATTTCGAGGAAACGGGGAAGGGGTTGGGGTTTGGGTTCGGATTCGGGCCTCTGTGGCATGCGTATTCTCAGTGGTAGTGCCTCAATCGTCCGCACCGCGTGTGTCACATCTTCGCCTTGCACGCCATTGCCGCGCGTTAACGCTCGCAGCAAGCGATATTCCTGAAACCTCTCATACACCAGGGTGATGTTCAGTCCATCAATCTTCAATTCACAAACATACTCATTCCTCTTTTTCCTCTCCTCCTCTTTTTCCTCTCCTCCTCCCAATGCCCGCTGCATTTGTTCCTCCCAATCGTTCAAATCTTCTTCCGAAAACGCATCCTGCAACGATTCTTTCGGCGTGAGGTGGGGAACTTTCGGGAGTCTTCCATCGAGTGGCGCGCCCACGCGCTGCGTCGGGGAATCTGGCGTGATAAGATCGGGAAATTCTTTCTCGAGCGCGATGAGTTCCTGCTTCAGGCTGTCGCGCACAGCTTCACTCACTCCCGGTTTATTGAGTACGAAATACTCCTCGTTGCGCTGAAGAATCTCTTCCCTGAGTGCTTGGATGCGTTTTTGAGCTTGGTGCTTGTCCATAGTAAGGTGTCAGGTGTCAGCAATACTACCCTTTCCTGACACCTGCCGTTCGAGGCCCTGAAGGGCTCTCAGGCCCTGAACGGGAAACCTGAAATCTGAAACCTATAATAGCTCAATCGCCAGCTTCGCCATCTTCGCAGTCTCCGCCCGGTTCACGTTCGCTTCGGGGCGGAAGGTTCCTTTGAGGGAACCGTCTTCATTCTTGTCTCCCGAGATGATGCCGAGAGCGTACGCGTAGGCGATATCATTCTTGTACATGTGCTTCTTCGAATCATCGAAGGGCGGCGTGCCATCGGGAACCTCCGCTGCAAATGCACGGAGGAGATAGTGGAGCACTTCCGCGCGCGTCGCGGGGGCTTTGAGATCCGCGCCCGCTTTGACGCCGAAATTGAGGGAGGCGGCGCAGATCGCAAACGGCCGCGCCCACTCGGAGACTTTGGAACTCACGGGCTCGCCCTCACAGTTTGCCGCAACGATTCCCGCGGAATTCACGGCGATCTTCAGCGCCTGCTCGCGGGTTACGTTATCTGCAGGGCCGTATGCTCCGGTCGGTTCCCCCGCGGCGTTCTTGTATCCGGAAACAATATTGAGCTCCATGAGCGCGAGGACGTGACCGTAAAACCACGCGCTCTTCGGAACATCCCACATCGTGACAACCTCTCCCTCAATCGTCGCCTGCAGATAGTTCTGCGCTTCGCCCTGCGCCGCCTTCTCGAGATCCCCGAGGAGGTTTTCGATCCCCGCCGCGGGATCGAGCTCGCCCTGAATGTCTTTCAGTTGCTCCTCAAGTCTTTCCGTATCGATGAACGCGCTTGCGGGGGAAGCGACGATGGAGAATGCGAGAGCGAAAATGGAAGCAAGCGCGAGGAAACGGGATGACATAAAGGAGCGTTGGGAAAATTCTTCGTGAGGGTAGCACTTCTCCCTTGCCACCAATCATAAAAAATCACTTGCGCGACTGCTTGCAGCGTCGCGTAGTCATTCTTGGTGAGATGCTGCCCGGAGTAGGATTGCAGGCGATTT
>CAYIRQ010000084.1:0-5968 GCA_964365905.1 uncultured Candidatus Peribacteria bacterium | reverse complement strand
TTCTTTCCTTTTCATGAATCGCATCAGTATTCCACTTTTTCTTCTCCTCTTCTCCTTCCTCTTCCTCCTCTCGTAATGGCCAAGTCTACCCGCGATGATCGGCGACAAGGAAGGCGCTCCCGGGAGCCCAAAGAGATCGACGAGCACGTGCTGCAGGTCGCGCGCGTGACGCGGGTTGTGAAAGGAGGCCGCCGCATGCGGTTCCGCGTGACGGTCGTCATTGGAAACAGGCAAGGAAAGGTTGGTATTGGTATTGGCAAAGCTGGCGAGGTGCAGGCCGCCGTGCAGAAGGCGGTCGCACAGGCAAAGCGCCGCATGATTCATGTTCCGCTCGTGCGGGGCACGATTCCTCATGAAGTGGATATGAAGTTCAAGGCGGCAAAAATCCGCATCATGCCGGCGGGCGAGGGAACGGGAATCATCGCCGGCGGTTCGCTCCGCCCCATTCTGGAACTTGCGGGCGTGAAGAATGTGCTCTCGAAGTGTTTCGGATCCGATAATAAACTCGTGAATGCACAGGCCGCGATACGCGCACTGCAGCAATTGCGGGCGCCCGTGAAAAAAGAGAAGGAAAAGGAAGTGGTGGCGGCTGCATAAAGTCACATGAAACGCGCGCTCCTCATCATCGCGCAGGATGGGTATCAGGATATCGAGTATGCTGGGACGCGGAAGGGGCTCGTCGATGCGAGCTTTGCCGTGATGATTGCGAGTCTCGAAGTTGGACCTTGTTTCGGGAAGCTGGGAGGAGAAGAAAAAGCAGAAGTCGCACTTCGGGATGTTCGCGTTGGTGATTTCGATCGAGTCGCCTTCATCGGAGGACCGGGTGCCGCAGAACTCGCGGAGAATACCGATGCGCATCGGATCGCCCGTGACACGGTCACGCATGGAAAAGTGCTCGGAGCCATCTGCATCGCGCCCACGATTCTTGCTCGTGCCGGAGTGCTACGAGGAAAGAAGGCGACGGTGTGGGACCCTTCGACGGGCTCAGGGCAGGTAGCCCTCCCCACGCCATCACAAGTGCTTCGGGAATGCGGCGCGCAATATACGGGAGAAGCCGTCACCGTGGATGGAAAGATTGTGACAGCGAACGGACCGGCTGCGGCGGAGGAGTTTGGGAGGAGACTCGCCTCAATTTGAACGCTACGGATTGACAGTTGACACATATCGATAGATGTCCTGTTCTAACTTTTGCTGATTGTATTCGGTTCTACACATTTGTGACACATCATCGTGAACTTTCTTTGCCAGTTGAGCAGTCTGCGCAAGAATTCTTGGGTCTGTAGCCTGTGTGATTTCTTCGCCGACGAAAAAGGTTAACTGACTGCCTGTCATGCTTTCCGGGATGAACGTTTCATAGCGCCAGATGTCATCATCAGCTCCGTAGCTTGGAATAACCAACCTTGTATCCACTTTTCCAGAGGAGAAGTGCGTCTCGTACACAGGTGCTTGTGGAGGTGAGTTCATTAGTGGTGAAGCATACACCATAACTTTCTCCTGTAACCGCTTTTCTTCGCTTCTGCTCCCTGCTACCCTCCCTCCGATGTTTCTCCATACCCTCAAACCGGCGCGAGGATCGACGCATCGGCACAGACGCAGGGGTCGCGGCACCGGCTCCGGGCGCGGGACCTTTAGCGGCAGGGGTGCAAAGGGTCAGAAGGCGCGCGCGGGAGGTGGCGTGAAGCCGCAGTTCGAAGGAGGGCAGACGCCGCTCTTCCGCAGGCAGCCGAAGTTTCAGGGATTCAAGAACCCCGGCCGGGAAGAATTTGAAGTCGTGAATCTGGAGGTGCTGGAAGCGAAGCTTCCCGCGGGATCGTATGATGTCGATGCTCTCCGTGCGGCAGGACTTCTTCGCAGGAAGCGTCCGGTGAAAGTGCTCGGGAAGGGGAGCGTTACGAAGAAGTTTGCACTCACGGTGCATGCCGCTTCGAAAAGCGCGAAACAGGCGATTGAGAAAGCGGGGGGCACAGTACAATTGTTCAATTGATACATTGTTAAATTGTTATTCATCATTGGCACACGCTCTGTGTCCGCTCTGCGAACAATGTAACAATTTAGCCATTTAGCCATTTCCCGTATGTGGAAATACCTCGTTCAGCTCTGGCACTCCGAGGATCTCCGGAAGCGCATCTTCCTCACGCTTGCGCTCCTCATTCTGTACCGCTTCATTGCGCATATTCCCGTGCCGGGAGCGGATCCCACCGCGCTCCGGAACTTTCTCTCCGGTCGTGGAGCGGGGGGGGCTCTTGGCGTCTTCGCCGCACTCACGGGTGGCGCGATCGATAACTTCTCGATCGTGATGCTCGGACTCTCCCCCTACATCAATGCCTCGATCATTCTGCAGCTCTGCACCGTTATCTTTCCGAAACTTGAAGCGCTCAGCAAAGAAGGACAGCAGGGACAGCAGAAGATCAATCGGTACACGCGGTATCTCACGTTCCCACTCGCCTTCCTCCAGAGCTACGGCTTTCTGCTCCTCCTCAATTCCGGTGCTGCAACGGTCGGTGGACGACTCATTGAGACATCGTTCCCCGAGGTTCTGGGCCCAATGGTGATCGTCTCCGCGGGCGCTCTCTTCCTCATGTGGCTCGGGGAAGTGATGACGGAGAAAGGCGTGGGGAACGGAATTTCTCTCATCATTTTTACGGGCATCGTTTCCAGCATGCCTGCGGCTTTGAGTAGTATGTTCGTTGCGGGAGCCGGAAAGCAGGGCGCGTTCTTCCTCTTCACGATGCTCACGCTCCTGCTCCTCGTTGCCGTCGTGCTCTTCACGGAGGCGCACCGCCTCATTCCCATTACGTACGCGAATCAGGGGGCGGGGAGGGGGGTACAGGGCGGCATTCCCATTCGTCTCAATCAGGCAGGCATGATTCCGATCATCTTCGCGATCTCCCTCATCACCTTCCCGGGCATCATCGCGCAGTTTCTGCAGACGGCGCCCCGCTTCGAGCGCGTCGTGACGTTCATCAGCACCTACCTCAATGCGAATAGTCCGAGTCCTCTCTATCTCGGTCTCTACTTCCTCCTCGTCCTCCTCTTTACGTACTTCTATGTCTCTGTGACCTTCCGGCCGGATCAACTCGCGGAAGACATCCAGAAGCGCGGAGGATTCATCCCGGGAATTCGGCCCGGGCGCCAAACTGCGGAGGTGCTCCAGAAAGTGAGCGTTCGACTGAACCTCTGGGGAGGCGTTTTCCTCGGCATCATCGCGATCATCCCGCTCCTCTTCACGCGATATTCATCGCTCAATTCCCAGGATCTCCTCCTCTCCGGTTCCGGTCTCATCATCGTGGTCGGCGTCGTGCTCGAAATCATTCGACAGGTGAATGCGCAGTTACTCGCGCACGATTACGAGAAGCTTGCTTGACCTCAAGCGCCCCGAGCTCGCCGAGGGGCGACAGATTCATGCGCAATGAAGGGTGATAGCAGACGGTATGTGTGCTATAGTGGATGTATGGCACGCAAGAGAAAAAAAGCAGCGGCACAGACGTCCCGTGTGATCGTTCCCTTCTCCACGTTTGCTCCGAAGGGCGCAAGGCTGCCGAAAAGGTTCCATGCTGCGGTCGGTCGCGATGCGGAGGGGAAACCTGCCTGGTTTCTCTTTGATCTCATTGCCTTCTGGGAACTTGTGTGCAGGATTGATGAGCGTCTCTTCGAGACGCTGCCGGACGAATCGTATGAAAAGGTGACGATCGGGGAACTGATCGATGCTCTCGAGAGGCAGTGGCCCTTCAATAAAAAATTTCGAGAGAAGATTCGGCAGGAGTACGAGAAGGCTCTTCGTGACGCGAAGGCTGGCAGAGTACGACCCCTCTGACCATGGCCTATCAATTTGTCCTCACGCGCAAAGCGGAGCGGGACCTCCAGAAACTCGGTTCCCGTTTGCGGTTGCTCATTGAGAAGAAGCTGCGGCAATTTCTCTCCGCAGAGAATCCATTGGTTTTTGCCGAGCCGCTCGTCAACCTCCCTCCCGCAACGCATCGATTTCGTGTGGGAAAAATCCGTATCACGTTCTTTTGTCAGGCACACGTGTTTACCATCACGAGCATCGAACCGCGAGATAAAGTGTACCGCAGATGATTCAAGGGGACATGAAGATCAATTATGTCCACTACTGTAATTCTTGCTTCCGGCAGCCTTTTTCTCTAGACTTTACCGGAATCAAGTAGCCTCAAATCCCCCTCTATGACCCCTGCCGTGAGCGCCCCTAAAAAGATCACCGGAAAAGCCCAACCCACCTCCGCCAAGGCTTCGGGGGGCAAGTATACCGCTGAACATATTCAAGTTTTGGAGGGTCTGGAACCCGTCCGCAAGCGTCCTGGGATGTTCATCGGTTCGACCGACGAGAGAGGATTGCATCACTGCGTCTATGAAATCGTCGATAACTCCATCGACGAAGCGATGGCGGGACATTGTGACTGGGTGACGGTGACGCTCGAGAAGGATGGATCCATCAGTGTGGAGGATAACGGTCGCGGCATTCCGGTGGACATGCACCCGACGGCGAAAAAGCCCGCGCTCGAAGTCGTGCTCACGATGCTCCATGCGGGTGGGAAGTTCGGCGGGGACGCGTCGGGATACAAAGTATCGGGAGGGCTCCATGGCGTGGGCGCATCGGTCGTGAACGCGTTGAGCGAGAAGATGCGGGCGGAAGTCTATCGGGACGGACAGATTCATATGCAGGAATACCGCCGCGGGAAGCCGCTAGCCGCACTCAAAAAAATGGGGAAGACCGAAAAGCACGGCACGCGGATCCAGTTCTGGCCGGATGCCGAGATTTTTGAAACATCGGAGTTCCATCTCGAAACGCTCCTTGCGCATTTCCGTCAGCAGGCCTACCTCACGCGCGGGATCACGATCGATATCGTGGATCTTCGTGAGAAACGACCTGCGCAGGATGAGAAGATTCCCCGCAAATACCGCTTTCATTTCGAGGGGGGCATTGCGGCATACGTTTCTCACCTCAATGAACAGAAGGGACCGATCGGTGACGTGATCTGGTTCGAGAAAGACATGCCGGAGGGATTCGTCGAGATTGCCCTTCAATACTCGCAAGCGTTCCAGGAAAACGTCGCGACGTTCGCGAATAACATTCATACGACGGAGGGAGGGACGCACCTCACCGGATTCAAGGCGGCGCTCACGCGCACGATCAATGCCTATGCGCGCACGCAGCAGTTTCTCAAGGAAAAGGAAGAGAACATGACCGCCGATGACGTGCGCGAAGGACTCGCGGCCGTGCTCTCCGTGCGGCTCAAAGATCCGCAATTTGAGGGCCAGACGAAGAGCAAACTCGGGAATGCCGAAATGAAGACGGCGGTCGAAACCGTCGTGAATGAGCGCCTTGCGCAGTACTTCGAGGAGCATCCCTCCGAAGCGAAAGACGTCATCGGAAAATGCCTGCTTGCCGCGCGCGCCCGTCTCGCCGCCCGCGCCGCGCGCGATTCCGTGATCCGCAAGGGTGCGCTCGAAGGCATGACGCTCCCGGGCAAGCTCGCGGATTGCTCGAGCAAAGACCCTGCAAACTCCGAGCTCTTCATCGTCGAGGGAGACTCCGCTGGAGGGTCGGCAAAGCAGGGCCGGAATCGCGAGACGCAGGCGATTCTTCCTCTCAAGGGAAAAATCCTGAACGTCGAACAAGCACGACTCGATAAGATGCTCGCAAATAACGAAATCAAAGCGCTCATCATCGCGCTCGGCGTGGGGATCGGTGAGCAGAAGGATTTTGCGAAGCTTCGCTACGATCGCATCATCATCATGACGGATGCCGATGTGGATGGCGCGCACATCCGCACGCTCCTTCTCACATTCTTCTTTCGTTACTATCCCGAGCTCATTGAGACCGGGCATCTCTACATCGGTCAGCCGCCGCTCTATAAAATTGCACGGGGGAAAGAAACGCAGTACGTCTTCACGGATGCGGAGAAGGAACGTTTACTGAAGTCGTGGGGTGTAAAGGTGGAGGAGTTAA
>CAYIRQ010000083.1:0-5972 GCA_964365905.1 uncultured Candidatus Peribacteria bacterium | reverse complement strand
AGTGAGCAGGTGAGGATTGCGTGGGATGGAGTGACACAAGAATCCAATCCTCAGGAAGTCCTATCGCAAGACCCGGTAGAGAACGCGATTCTCAATGTCATTGCCGGAAACTTCCCCGTGCAGGGCAGCGGATGGCGGCGGACGATTGCATCCGATCATCACCTTGGAGAGCGCCTCCACTCTGTAGATTTGAACCTCGGAATGGGAAATGCAGACGAGGGACAGCCCGTCTATGCTCCCGCCAGAGGAATCGTGATGCAGAATGGGATCGATAGCTATGGAAACTCCGTTCTTGTGCTCAAGCACAGCGTGACTGTGCAAGGGGAGGAGCATGTGTGGTATTCCAAGTATCTCCATGTGAAGGGCATTCGCCCGGAGCTGCAGATCGGAGCGACGGTTGAAGAGAGAGCACAGATTGCGGAAGTGGGGAAAGTATCCAATGATTCGAGCATGACCGCCCACTTACACTTGGAAGTGCTCGATGAAGCGATGAAGCAGATTGATACGAAAGAACTTCTGCTATCCAAATCAATCGAAACCTACGCTTCGGACTGGGTAGCCGGAGGTGAAATCAGAGTCGAATGGGATCAGGCGCTGGACCAGTGGCGATCCGCCGAGTCTCATGCCGCCGGGCTCGTGTTTGTCTGTGATGCGAATGAATTCAGTGACGGAGAGTCGAATGTGTGGATCGCGTGGCATTCAAATCCATCATTGAGGGAGAGTGTGGTACTGAAGAGTATTCATGTTGAAGGAGAGCCAGAGGCGAAACCGCGATGGGTGAGAGCGGACAATGATTCAGTTGTTTGGAATGGTGTAGATTGGGACACGGTCACTTTGAAAAGATGAGGCTGACTTTTACCATTTTTGCACTGCTTCTTACAAGCTGCTCACTGCAAAGCAGCTCTCAAACCGAAACTAGAGAAAAAGATGAATTGTGCGATCAAAACACACAATACTGTTTCAGCCCACCACAAATTTTTCTCAACCGTGGGTGGACCGACAATTGGACAGGTCAGAGTGGAGCACCTACTGCACACAGCATCTCAAATGGATACTCTCCAGACCACCCCGATTACGTCATTATTGATTTCTATCATTCGCCCCCCTCCTCCCACTGCGAGAGCATCGGAGTGAGCAAACCTACATCCCACATTCAGGATGGAATTACCATTGTGCGCGGCAATGTGGATGCGACGCTTGGAGACCACGACCCTGCCATGCAACCGCGATGTCTCCCGAGCCAGTTCCAGCCTCACGTCTACGTTCTCTGCTCCGAGAAAGACGACGTCCAGGTCGCAATCTGCATCCATGAAGTCACCGATGATCCCACTCTTGCAGATAGCATTTTTGATACATTTCGATGGACGGAGTAGATCTTTATTTACTGGAGACGGTAGGACGCACACTGTTCTCTATCCACTCCTCCACTGTGCGTTTGGCCTCTTCCAGCAGTTCGTGTGACTTTGTGCGCGCAGCATGAGACTCGCGCACAAGTTTCGCAATCTCTTGCTGTATTGTTTCGGGGAGGATAGGAATCCGCACCTGCTTGATCTGCGTGGGCTTCCAGTGAGCGATGATTGAGCCGCCAGCGTCACGCTCGGCTTGGAGACGGCCGATAAGGGAGTTGACGCAGAGTGTGAGGTATTCCAGATCAATACTCTCCCTGAGTTTCAAGCGCAGCACGCCGCCAGATACCACACATTCCACTTTCTCTTTGAGCACACAAGCTATGCCAGGGCTTGCGTCTTTCGTGAGCAGAATTTCTCCGACTTTCGGCGCGAAGTCATCTTTCAACTCTTTGTACAAGCGGTCGCTAATATACTTTTGATCCTTATCAGAAAGACCGAACTCTGAGATATTACTGACGCGGATGAACAAATGTCCTTCGTCAGTGTATGCCTCGCTTCCAGGCTCGATGCCCTTCCTCATCGTCACGAGCTCTCCGAGCGGCCGCGCGTCGTGCTTTTCCAATTGCTTCAAGAGCGTTGCATACTTCGGCTGGAAATACTCGGCGTCCATGCGATTTGCAGCTTTGATGCCCGAGAGCCGCACAACACTCCACAACTCACCGTCTTCCTCGAACTTCTCCAGCCCCAACTCTTCGAGGAGCAGTTGTTCAGCTTGAGAGTAGAGAGAATGTGATCTTTCTATTTCCCTCAAACCATCCTTGTACAACTGCTCGATAATTCCTGTCTCTTTACTCTGAATGATGGGAATGAGCAGCGTCTGCATCTGCCAGAGAAAGATGTGCTGCTGGATACTCCCCACGGGCAGCCGTAGTACCTGCTTTTTTCCGTATTTGGAATTGAGAAAGGCAGCTAAAACATACGGTGACACCCCCGCACGCGGAGTGATTTTCACGATGTCCTGATTGGAATTGAGTTGCTTTGGAATGCCATCCGCCACTGCGGCGTTTCCCACAGATCCGGACATTGCCAGTAACACCTGTCCCTCTTTCACTCGTGATTTTTTCAGAACCTCATCAACTTTTTCACTGATATATCGAACACCATCGTAATCGATAAATCCATCCTTGATATTCTCCGCAGTGATGAACGGTATCCCCGATTCCTGCCACTCAATGACACTAGTCAAAGCATACGCGCCGAAGCTCACAAGCTGCTCAGAGGCATCTTGCAGCGTTTCGTGCGGAATCGATTGTAGTTTCTTCGCAATTTCCAAATACTCCGGCTGGTAGTACTCCGCATCAAGCCGTTTTCCGCCTTCGAGTTGGGATTTGTAGATGATGGAATAAGTAATCATTCTTCGGTTAATCGAAATCCAATTCTCTGTTTATCTTCTGAGAGAAATGTGATTTGAAAATAAGAAAGGAGAGCATCTATTTTGGCTAACAATAAGGGACGTTCACAATAACAATCATTGGAATACTGCCTGCCTCCTCCGCCCAAAGCTACAGCTACGAGTTTGGGTTTAATCTCTTGAGATGAAACATTAAATTCATCGAGTGCCGAGCCAGTTATTGTGCTCAACTCATTAACGAGAGAGTGATATTCAGAAACATATTTCTCATTTACCTGGAAGGAATCCGGGAGGTTATCCCTCAAAGCCTTCAACCTCGTGTAGACGCGCACCATCTTGTCTGAATCCATTGATTTCATTGTATTGTGCATAGGTTCAAAGTGTTAACTTCTGCTCTCTCGCAAACCTCAAAAACCCCTCCGCGATCTCATCGAGATCATGGTCGAGGACCTTGCGACCGCGAGCATCGTGGACGGCGCCGCCGCTTGCATCCTTTTTGTAGACGTAATCACCGGAGTTATCCTTGCCTCCCCGCTTCGAGACTGCCATGAAAATTGGATAGTCTTTCTGCGACGTATTCGACTTCTCATCCCATTTCTGGAGGAAGAGCACGCTCGTCTTCGTGCCCGTGTGCGGCTTGAAGGTGTTGCCGTGCAATCCCACGACCGCGAGGATGCGCGCTTTATGGAGCAGGTACTCGCGGACGTACTCCATGTTCGTGTTATTGAGCACGCCCTGCGGCAGCACGATCGCCATCCTGCCGCCCGGCCGGAGCATGTCGAGCGTGCGTTCGATGAAGAGGATGTGCCGCTCGATCTTGTTCACAAGTTTCCCCTTCTTCTTGCCGAATTCGTACTGCCGGAGCAGACCGGAATCCTTAATCTCCCCTGCAAACGGAGGATTCGTGAGAAGCACGTCGAAGTTCATGAGGCGAAACGTTTTCTTGTTCTCTGCGTTGTCCGCACTGGATTCCAGCGAAAGCAACCGTGACTGAAGCTTGGCGCGCGCATCCAGGAAATCGCTCTTCTCGCCCTGCCACTCGCGCGGATCGAGGGAGTTGAGCTTGAAGAGATGCGAGCGTCCGTCGCCCGCTATGAGCATGAGGGCGCGCGACACCTTCGATATTTCTTCCGCGAAGTCTATTCCCCAGATGTACTCCTTTGCGTACTCGCGCATTGCTTCGTCCGAGCCCCTCAGGTGCGCATCCTTCACGTAGTACATCGTGCCAATGAGGAAGCCGCCTGATCCTGCGGCCGGGTCCATGACGTACTCCGCTGGCTTGGGATCCAGCATCTTCACAGCCATAGCGATGACATGTCGTGGCGTGAAGTACTGTCCCTTCTTCCCTTTCGCAACTTCCGGAATGAGGTACTCGAACGCCTCATCTACGATCGAGAGATCGGAGCCGAAGAGGCGGGTGCGCTCGAGTTCTCCTACGACGATCGAGAGGTGCTCCGGCGATAGAGATATGTTCTCCTGCTCGTAGAAGGTCCCCGGCCACTTCTTGATGGACTTCTTGAAGAGCTCGTTGATCGTGGCATAGGTCTTCGCGGGATCACGGTGCTTGCGAAAGAGGACTTCGTGGTCGGCGCGGATGATTTTGGCCTCCTGCTCGTCGTAGAGTTTTGCATAGACGAGTTTGAACACCTCTGTGAATACGTCCACGCCTGCGTTCGCGAGCACCAACTCCTCCATGGATTCAATGACGGCCTTCAGATCCTCTTTCGTGGTCGTATAGTCGTAGTAGGTTTTCTTTTCCTCGAGAAGGTCATCGATCGTCTTCCCGGCATGTGGAAGGTCGGGGAGGGTATCGTCAAACTCTTTTGGATATGGGCGATACAGAATGACACGCTTGATGCCGTTGCTCCATACGCCGATCTCGGAACCGTCGGCGTTGAGATAACTCTTCAGCTGGTCGATGCCCTTGCTCTCGCTTGGCGCTTTTACCTCGACGAGGATATAGGGCGTGATCTTGTCGCTCTTGAAGACGACGATATCCACCGCTTTGCTATGCACCTCACGCCCGAAGTGAATGTCTTTCTCCGTTTCGAGTCTGTCCCATGGATACCCGTAGTGCGTATGGAGCTTATGGAGCCACAGCTGCCGCACGATTTCCTCCGGCCTGCCCTTGTCCTTTTTCACATCGTACACGAAACGCGTTTTTCCTGATTTCAGATCTTTGATGGAATAGCGATCCGGTTCTTCTTCGGAGATCGTGAGCGCCGCGTAGACATCGATGCCCTCGAATTCCCGGAGGCCGAAGGCAAGTTCGGAGTCCCGGAATATTTTTCCAATGATATCTTCGGCGCGGTTGGGTTTCTTGGTTGGCATGAGGGAGAGAACAAATAGTTATCGTATGGGGTACCAGGCATTGCCCTTCAGGACGGAGACAACTTTGCCTTTGAGCTCCACCGAATCTGTAAAGAGAATATTGCCGTAGTGGGGATTCTCCGGTTTGAGGTACACGTAGGGTGGTTTGTCCTCGGAAATGAAGCGCTTGACCGTTCCTTCATCGCCGATTTGCGCATACACGACGTCACCGGAAACGAACTCCTTTCTCACTTGCACCAGCACAGCGTCTCCGTCATCAATGCCTGCATTGATCATTGAGTCTCCTGATATTTTAAGCATGAATACCTCATCCGCGAGTCGAGCCACCTGATCGGAAAGCCGCTGCCACGCCCCCGGAATTTCCACCGCCTCCACCGGCAAGCCTGCGGCCGTGGTCCCGAGAACGGGTGCAAGTACTGGACGCTCGAGCGTTTTATATCCGAGCGGTGTGATCGCGAGGCTTCGAGCTCCTGAACCTTTGCGAACGTATCCTTGGGAGCTGAGCTTCTCCAGTAAATCAGTTACAGACTGATTGGAGGCAACATCGAGCTTTTCTCGCATTTCCTCAAAAGTTGGTGGATAACCTGTATGTGTAAGGAAGCCATAAATAATGTGGAGAAGTTGTTTTTGCCGCTCTGTAATGGTACTTTTCATTAAAATTGAAGGTACCCGACTATTTGTACAGTTTCAAGATTTAATGAAATTTATTGAAATAAAGTCAAGAAAATTTTCCTGGAGAGAAACAGCAGCAACGTCGTTCGATCGCGTCGACGTGTACCGCATCCAGACCGATGCCGCCGGCAACTGGATCAATGGGAAACTCCTGCAGGACAATCTCCCGAATGCCGGACAACTTATGCAGGATCACGTCGATGACTGGC
>CAYIRQ010000082.1:0-6088 GCA_964365905.1 uncultured Candidatus Peribacteria bacterium | reverse complement strand
GCGGGAGAAAATGGGATCAGTCGCGGGGAGGCTATTGCGTCGGTCATCCTTTCGGATCCATCGATTATTGTGCGGGATGAGAGACGACTGCGACTACGGGATGTCTTCCGGGCTCCGGCATCCCTCCTGAAATTCCAGAAGTATGACACCAATCTGCAGCTCGTCGCCCCTCGTCGACCCGGAACATATCAGATGGATCTCGGGGATATTGAATTCACCATCACCGTTACCTCGAACGCGCGCTCACTCCTCGAGAGAACGCCGCCACGACAGGTCAGCCGACGCAGTGTGTTTGTCGAGGAACAGATCGAGCAGATGCGGTTGCGTCGCTCGCGGCATGCCGCCTACGCTGCAACACGACCCGTGGAAAAAAGCACCGATCCCAATATCCGCATCAAACTTATGAATGACAAGAACGCAACGCTCCTCACATCCACATCGATGCTGCGCATTGAAGGAGGAGGACGCATCATCGAAACGAATGCATCGGGCATTCAGGTAGAGCGCATCGAGAATCGATGCCACGTGAGTTCCGCGGATGGTGACATCGAATCGGACATCGTCCGCATCACGCCACTGACGGAGGGCGTCTCCCTCACGATTGTCGCGCTCGAGCGGAAAACGAACCGCTATCGGGGCACGCTCGAGTGTCGTGTTATGGACGGGAAGCTCATCTGGATCAACGAACTTCCCCTCGAGCGGTACATCGCCGGCCTCGCGGAGGAACCGGACACGGAGCCCTACGAAAAGCAGCGGGCCTTCGCGATTGCCGCGCGCTCCTACGCACTCTACTACGTGATCTCCGGGCAGCGAAAATTCCCCGGCATGCCGTACGATGGATCCGACAGCCCGCGGGAATTCCAGGCGTATGGTGGCATTGCATTCGAGGAGCAGAACCCCAAATGGGTGGAGGCGACGTTAGCAACTGCGGGCAAAGTCCTGACATGGCAGCGCCGTGTCATCAAAGCTCCGTATTTCTCCGCGGACAGCGGCCAGACGAAATCGGCGCTCGACGTCTGGGGGTGGACAGAGACGCCCTATCTCGATGCAAAGGACGATCCGGGGTGTCAGGGGAAAATGCCTTCAGGGCACGGCGTAGGGATGTCGGGCTGTGGCTCCGAATACTTTGCAAACGAAGGAAAATCCGCAGAGACGATCCTGGAGTATTACTATTCGGGCACAAGAATCCTTCCAATCAGCTCGCTGGAACGTTAGCTCTTCAACGCCCTCCGCAGATTCTCCACGCGCGAGCACTCCTCCCACTTCACAGAGAGATCCTCTCTCCCCATGTGTCCGTAGGCCGCGAGCGCTTTGTACTGAGGTCGCAAAAGCTCGAGGTCGGCGATGATCGCAGCGGGACGGAGATCGAATGTCTCCATGACGGCCTTTTCGAGCATGCGATCGGACACTGATCCGGTTCCAAATGTGTCGACGTGGATGGAGACGGGTGCAGCGACACCGATTGCGTAGGCAATCTGGACTTCGCATTTCTTCGCGAGCCCGGCCTTCACGATGTGCTTTGCCACCCAGCGCGCGGCGTACGCGGCTGAGCGATCCACTTTGCTCGGATCTTTGCCGGAGAACGCGCCGCCTCCGTGACGGCCGTAGCCGCCGTACGTATCCACGATGATCTTGCGACCCGTGAGACCGCAGTCTCCCGGGGGACCGCCGATCACGAAGCGTCCGGTGGGGTTAATGTGGTAAACGGTCTCGGCATCGAGATAGTTTCCGCAAATTGGTTCTATGACGTGCGTTCGAATATCGCGGCAGATCTGATCATGGGAGATCCCTTCTGCGTGCTGCGTGGAGAGCACAACACAGGAAACGCGTTCCGGACGAGCCTGCCCTGAGCTCGTCGAAGGGTCGCTGTACTGCACCGTCACCTGACTCTTCCCGTCCGGACGCAGATACGAGAGCCCGTTCTTCTTCCGCACATCCGCAAGCTTCTTCGTGAGTTTGTGCGCGAGTGCGATGGGGAGCGGCATGAGCTCGGGGGTTTCATCGCAGGCAAAGCCGAACATCATCCCCTGATCCCCCGCTCCCTGCTCCTTCTTCATGTTTTTTTCCGTATCCACTCCCATCTGGATGTCCGCGCTTTGCTCTCCGACGGAGACAACCACCGCACACGCCTTATGATCAAAGCCATACGTGGCATCGTTGTAGCCGATCTGCCGGATGGTTTCCCGTGCAATGCCGGCAATATCAATGTACCCCTTTGTCCGAATCTCCCCCGCAACGACGACGAGCCCCGTGGTCACGAGACACTCGCAGGCGACGTGGGAGTTCGGATCCTGCCGCAGCGCATCGTCGAGGATGGCATCACTGATCTGATCGCAGATCTTGTCGGGGTGACCCTCGGTAACGGACTCGGAGGTGAAGAGGGAGGACATGGGATGAAATGGAGAATGGAGAATTGAAAATGGAGAATGATGATGATTAGAGCGGCCCTCCGTGGCCGCGTTATCTAAAACTTCTTCCCCTGTGAGAGGAAGAGCGCGCTCAGAAAGCTATCTTCCCCCTTCGGGGACCGGATTTCCCACCCATTCTCGACTTGCTGCTTGCCCTGAGCTTGTCGAAGGGTTGGGGGGCGGATGACGCGAGCCGGTTCTCTTTCCGCCTCTCTTGATAGCGGTGATGTCAGGCGTACCGTAGAGGAAAACATCAAAAAGGCAAGGTCGATTGGTCCTGTATACTGAGAACATGTCCGATGCGGAAATCATCGCGCACTGGCGCAAAGGCGCTCGCGACGCCATGGACATGGCGAGGCTGGCGTACGAAGCGGGCAAGTATGACCATGCGCTCTTTAACTGCCAGCTGGCCGTCGAGAAGGCACTCAAGGTTCTTCATATGGAGAAAAGAGGATCCGATGCCCCACGGACGCATAATCTCGTCTATCTGGGAGATTTGCTGGGGATGGAGTGCAGCGAGCGGGATGTCAATCTTCTTAAGGAGCTTTCGGATTTCGCAGTGGACGCGCGATATCACGATCCGGCGTGGTCACGGGAAGAGGCAACAAGAGAGAATGCATTGCGTTGGATTGAGGAGACCGAGTCTTTTCTTCACTCTCATTTGCCGTGAAATATACCCCCCCCACCAGGGAAACCGGCATGGAGATCGCAAAAGCTTTCAAGGCAACGCTCCTTAATAACAATATCCCCGTGCTGGAAGTCCGTCTTTTTGGATCGCTCGCGCAAGGAAATACTCATGAGTGGAGCGACATCGATATCGCCGTGATCCACAAGCCGTTCTCCCAGAGCATCATGCAAGAACGTCGCGCCATTCGGCGCCTGCACAAAGAACGGCGCTTCCCGGTGGATATCCTCTGCTTCCATCCCGAAGATCTGGAGAACAAGCTCTTGGGGGTTGCACAGGAAGTGAAGAAGCACGGGATAGTGATTTGAAGGAACACCGATTTTCCGCTATAATGAGGAGAAATGCCAACACCAACACCTCTGACCATTCCAACGGGTGAAGAGATCTATGACGCACTCATGAGTCAGATTGAGCCGGAGCTTACTTCGTCTCAGCTGCCGCTTCTTGCTGAGAAGTATAAGGATGAAACACCGGATCAGAAGGAGGTCCGCCGCAAGCGCTACAACGCAGCGTTCGCAAAATACGATGAGCTCTATACGGCGTACGTCGCTGATATGGATGCACGGATTCATCGCTACCACCGTGAAGCGCTCCGGAGTATCGAGGAGTGGAGCACAGGACAGGAATCAAAAAAACTCGACGACATCGCAGCTTCCTTCTTCAAATTTTCCCAAGAAGTTCCATGAACACACACTCACACTTTTACAATGGCAGAACACAAGAAATAGGAGAACAGCGTTTCCTCTTCAATCTTGGTGTTCCCGTCATAGGTCCGGAGGGGGCAGCTCCTGAGAAAAGTGAGCAATCGGAGAAATCTGCAGAAAAGAAGGAGGCGCCTCTTCAGAAAGTGGAAGATGCACCGGGCGCGGCAAACGCCCGTGTGGAGAAGGCTGAGGAAACGTCTGGGAGGCACAGAGAAACTGTGCGCAAGACAGGCTTGCAACTTCGTGACTTTGCACAAGCAGAAGGGGCTCCGTTCGACTTCCATGAATTTGATCAGTCGCAGGGTAAGACAGTGGAGACGAGCAAAGCCGAAGCGGACGGACAAGCCGCAGCCGATGTGCCCGAAGATGCATCAAAAGCGGCAACGCAGGAAGTGAAAGGAGAGGGTGAAACGCCGGCACCGAATGCTCCCGAGGATTCCAGTAAAACAGTGACGATGCGGGCATCTGCGAAAACCCCCGAGGCAGCTGCGCCATCCCCTGAGCAGCTGCCGCAGAAAGCTGCAGAAATTCTTGCAAGTGAAAAAACAGACTTGCAGGGAATAGCAACGGCCCTGCGGGCAGGAAATCAAAAAAAAGCTAATGAAATTTATGGGCAATCGTATCTGAAGCAGTCCTGGAGAGACGCAGTGCCCGGTCTCTCAGAGAATGATTACAAGGATTTGAATCAAAAAACGAAATCCCAAATCGATGCGTCGGGAGTCACGATGGGGGAAAATGGTGAACTAAAGTTGAAAAGCATGCAGGAAAAAGGCGAACGAAAGGAACTCATGCCCGAAAATTTTGAGACACACGGTGAATACCTCGAAGCGGTGATGAATCAGGCTCTGGAGGATTTGAAGAAAGACAACCTCTCTCCGATGGAAGGATTCGCGGCAATCATGAAGCTCCTCGGCGCGGGGTGTGAGTACATGCAGAGAGCCTTTGGTAAGGACGGTAAGAAGCTCACCGATTCCACGAAAAAGGCACCCGATCCCGTGCCCCCGCAACCGGGGCAGAGACAACATAACCCACTGGAAGGTACACCCGGCGCGTCGAAGGATGCAAAAGCGGAAAGGCGTTTACGACTCCAGAGTGAATTGGACGGCAACCCCGATTCTGCCCAGACAACACCGGAAAAGCCTGCAACCGAAACGGGGAAAACTACGGAAACTGTACGCGGTCCTGAACACGTTGCGCCCGGTCCGAAACAGCAAGAGAAGCTCACAACGACACAACTCATTGAGAAAAAGAGTGAGCGCAAGAACCAAGTGAATCATCAGATCGACACTCTCCAGGGAGCAACAAAGGATCTGCGAAATGACGTACAGCAGGAAAAAGACAAGTTGGTGGATCTGAAACAGGAACTCTCCAAAGAAAAGGATGAGGGAAAGCGATTCCTTTTGGAGCAGACCATCGATGCACAGGGGAAAATTGTGAATGCAAAGGAAACACAACTCCAGAGTGTGGAAAAGAAAATCGGAGAGTTGACGACAGAGCTTGGCAATATTGATAAGGACATTGGTGAGCTACAGGAAATGCAGCAGGAAAAACTGGAAAAGGCAGGCGAGGTTTTTGGGCGCATGATCAAAGCCTTCGAGGCGCAACCCGCGTGCGCGACTCTTGCCACTATCCTCCGGGGAGCAAAGCTCGAGGAGGGGCCGGGGCAAAGTGTCACTGTGACGCTCGATGCCTCACGAGTGGCAAGCATCAAAGCTGCAGCCGAGAAAGCCGGCATGGAAATCAAGGATGATGAGCAGGGCATGACCGCAACACACAAGGAGAGCGGCGCTTCCATCTCATTTAAGAAGAACGCAGATGGAGGATGCACCATTCCTTTCGATGATATTCAGAAGCTCGCAACCATCGCGTTCCTCCCGAAGAAAGAGAAAGCAGGTGACAAGGCCAAAGTAGAGGAAAATTCTGAGAATGCACCAAAGTCTTCTAATGTAGAAACTGTGGAAGAGGCAAAACAGCGTCTCCTCGGTGAGGCAGTCAAGGAAGGAGAAGGAATCCGCGAACACTTCCTCAAACAATCTGTCTCTCGGGATGTGCGAGGTGGCAATAATCCTAAGGCCAGTCAAGCGATTCAAAATCTGATCAACGATATCAACGATGGTCTGAAGAAATTTGGGGGCGAGAATGGAGATTCTTATCGGATGGCAGATACGGTAAAGATTGCCCTCACAAAATTCAAGGATGTTGCAGAAAAGTACAAACTCACATCTTATGAAAAAGATATTGATCTTGCGAAGTATATCGCTGAAGATCCGAAGAACCGCCAAGAGAAGAAC
>CAYIRQ010000081.1:0-6239 GCA_964365905.1 uncultured Candidatus Peribacteria bacterium | reverse complement strand
CGGGTCGTCTCATGCCCGGTCGCAGATACAGCCACGGCCTCCATCAGGCAATCGAGGCAAAGGAAGGGTGGAAGTGCAGCGCGAAAGCCGGACGCTCGCGACGATCACGTTCCAGAACTACTTCCGGCTCTACCGGAAACTCGCGGGCATGACGGGAACCGCAAAGACAGAGGAGGAAGAATTTGAGCAAATTTATCGTCTGCGCACGTTTGTGATTCCGACGCACCGCGCGATGGTGCGTACCGATAAAGCGGATGCGATCTACCGCACCGTCCCCGCGAAGTTCAAGGCGGTCGCGAAGATCGTGCAGGAGAAAAACGCAAAAGGACAACCCGTGCTCGTGGGAACAACGTCGATCGAAAAATCTGAAGCCATGAGCGCGCTCCTCACGGAAATGAAGGTTCCCCATAGCGTCCTCAATGCGAAACATCACGAAAGGGAAGCGGAGATCGTGGCGCAAGCAGGGCAAAAGGGTGTTGTCACGATTGCAACCAATATGGCGGGCCGCGGAACCGACATTAAACTTGGTCCGGGGGTGACGAACCTCGGCGGACTTGCGATTCTCGGCACGGAGCGGCACGAAGCGCGCCGCATCGATAACCAGCTCCGAGGCCGCTCCGGACGTCAGGGGGACCCCGGTGAATCGCAGTTCTTCGTTTCTATGGAAGACGACCTCATGCGTCTCTTCGGGGGAGATCGCCTGAAAGGAATGATGGAGAAATTGAACGTCCCGGACGACGTGCCACTCGAAAATGCGATCGTTTCCCGTGCAATCGAGAACGCGCAGAAGAAAGTGGAAGGTCATAACTTCGATATCCGCAAACACGTCGTGCAGTACGACGACGTCATGAATAAGCACAGGGAGATTATTTACAAACGCAGGCAAAGGTTGCTCGAGAAAATTTCATCCATGGGTTCGGGGTTGGGTTCGGGTGCGGGGGAAGCAAAAGATGATTTGCATGCGGAAATTCTGAAATTTATCGAAGATGAGGTCGCGGTTGTCGCTTCTCTCCATGCAGCAGACATCGATCCCGAGCAGTGGGATACCTCGATGCTCTCTCAGTGGATCGCGGCGCTGCATCCGGAGCTCGGAAAGAATTTCTCCAAAGAGACGATTGCCAAGTTTCGCAGCGCAGAAGAACTGCAGAAGGCGCTCACGGAAGCATGCGCGCGTTTTTATGAAGCAAAGTGCAAAACCGTGGAGCCGGAAGCGGTGCGGCAGGCGGAGCGGGTCGTCACCCTGCGTTCCATCGATACGCATTGGATGGATCACATCGATACGATGGCGCATCTGCGGGAGCAGGTCGCGTTCAGCGGCTACGCGCAGCGCGACCCTCTGATCGAGTATAAAGATCAGGGCTTCCGGAGGATGCAGCAGCTCCTTGCGACCATTCAAACGACCATCGTGCACACCCTCTTCCAGATCGACGTCCGACAATTCTCCCCGGCAGCTCTCCTCGCACAAGCAGCAGCGGAGCAGGAGAATTTGCAAACGAACATTGAAGACATTGAGTCGGAGCTCACGGAGACGGGAGCGGGGGCTTCTCTCCAAAAAACACAAGTACGTCATGCTGAGCGCGGCGTCGCTGTACGTCATGGTGAGCCCAGTCGAACCACGAAGCACGTCGTCCCCTCAGGAACATCTTCAAAGCAAGCCCCCAAAGTGGGCCGCAACGACCCCTGTCCGTGCGGGAGCGGACTCAAGTACAAAAAATGTCATGGACGATCTGTGTGATGGAGAAGCCTGCCCAGCACCGACGCGCAGCGTCTGGTGCGCGGGCATAAGAAGTGCCACGGAAAATTCGTGTGATCTTCCATTGCCCTCCCGGCCGCAATGAGGATATTCTCGCATGTGGTATGTCTGCCTCCCCGCCTGTCACGCGCACGGTTCTTCCGGGGAAATTGGAACGAATCATTGTGGATCTCGATGAGCCGCAGCTGCGGCTGCTCAATCGTCTCGTCGTTGAACGTCTCAAAATGCTTCACAAAGTGCGGGACCTGCGCTCCCTCTCGCAATTTCAGCCGATGGACCGGGCATGTTTCCTCCGGGAGGGACGACGCATTATGGGGACAATCACGCGGCTCAATCGGCGCACGGTGTCGCTTGTCACGGATGACGGTCATCATTGGAACGTGAGTCCTGCGTTCCTCACGAAAATCGTGGAAGGAGACTCGGGGAACATTTTCTCTTCCGCATGATGGTTGACTGGTTGGCTCCGCTCGGCACGGAGGCGCATCCGATCATCCTGCGGGTACCGTCCATGGAACGCGCGGAGGAGGTGTCTGCTCTCTGTGAGCAAGGCGGCTGGAAATTCATCGTGGGCATCGAGCCGGATAAACCGGAGAACACCGATGATCTCGAGGCTGCGTTACTTGGCGCCACAAACCTCTTGCATCACGACAGGCCGGGCCGCAACGAGCCGTGCCACTGCGGGAGCGGCAGAAAGTACAAGAAATGTTGCGAGCGGTTGCATGAGAACGTATGGACCACATTCGACACGAGCGAACAGTACGGGAACGACGGGCGTTCCTCCCGCAACGATGAGCTCCTCCGCCTCCTGTCTTCCGAGGGCGATCGCCTGTCGCGTTCCATCGTGGATGAATGCGTCCAGCATGGAGCATCCCTGATCCCCTCTCTCTCCTCCATTGTCCGCGACGAGTGGAGCTGGCGAAAGGACGGAGTGGAGTGGTGGGCGGCGATCCACGCGACCTGCATTCTCGGAGCAATCGGCGGGGAACGTGTTGTCGCGCCCCTGGTCGCCGCCCTGCGGATGGCCTCCGTATGGGAATGCGACTGGGTGACGGAGATGCTGCCATCCATGTTCGGCGCCATCGGCCCGCCGGCTCTCCCCGCGCTCCGCGCTCTTGCAGAGGATCCCTCAAACCACTGGTTTCAGCGCGTGCTTGCGTGTGAAGGGATGGCGGCGATCGCCTTGCGTTCTCCGCATGTCGCGCGGGAAGTATTCGCCTGTATCGCTTCCCTGATGCGGGATAGGAACGAAGATCAGTACGTTCGTGGCCTTGGGGGTTCCGTGCTCCTCGACTGCAGACGCAAGGAGTACTGCACAGACCTCCTGGAGGTCGCATGGGAACAGGATCATGCGGAGGAAAATGGAAGGTGGAGTGAACCGTTCTTCTCCGTGAAAGAAGTGAGGGAAGCGCTCGCGGAAGAGGAGCCTGAGCGATGGCAATATGAGAAAGACTGGCTGGCTTTCTACGCGCCGGAGGCGATTGCGGAGAGACAGGTCCGCTGGAAGAAGGAGGCCCGCGACCGCTCATGGTGGTTCCGGCCGGTGCGTCCGTTTGCGCGATGGATGGAGCGCCGGAAGTGGGATCGCTCGTTCCAGCGGTATTTGGAACAGGAGGCCGAGAAGGAAAAGACGCAGCAAGCGGCATGATCGCGCTACAATGGCCGCATGTTCCTCACCGATAACGAGAAACGGGACGAACTCCTGCAACGTGTGAGGGTGGTGGATACTTTTGGGAACAATACGATGAAGGTTGTTTTGATTTCTATATGACTTCTTACCATAAAGCGACGGCTCAAGACAGGAGGGCTGATCCCGTTCGTTTTCATGGACGAGTCTGGCAAGAAAGATGAAGTGCGTCTGCCTGTGCTCCACACGTTGGAAGGTCTTCTGGGACAATCCATCAATGGAAACATGACACTGAACGCTCTGAATTATTTTTCGGTATGGTTGGTCAAACTAAAAAGGCCGGGGCATGGACAAGAAACCCAACCCCAACCTTCAGCTGCCTCATTATAAAGAAAAGGTAATAATATTACAACAGAATCCGCAACATAATTATGGCCCTCCACCCCTCCTTCCCCATCGATCGCCTGTATTATTCCTCTCTCGTAACCGCCTTGCGCCCATGACGTCATCCCCCATCCAATCCCGCCTGCTCCTCACCGATAACGAGAAACGGGACGAACTCCTGCAATGTGTGAATGTGGTGGATATTTTCGGGAATGATACGATGAAGGTTATTTCCATTGTTGTATAATTCCTCCTCTCACTTAAATTTTATGATCACCAAAGTCACCATCGAGCATTTTAAGAAATTCAAGACAGCCGAAGTGGAGCTGAATACAGGCGCTAAGGGGCAGCCCGTGCTCTTCGTTGGGCAAAACAATGGGGGCAAAACCACTGCTCTCCAGGCCATCGCACTCTGGAGCTTCTTCGCCCAGCAGTGGCGCGAGAAGAAAGGCAAGGGCACGGCGCAGAAGAGAACAGGAGCCCCCATTCCCAGGAATGCTATCGCACCGGCGCCAGTACGTAATGCGAGGATGTTGTGGCGCTTCGGAGAGGTGCAAGGAAAAGCATCGGAGAAGATTGTGGTGCGTATCACTGTGCATGGCATCTCGGCAGAAAACATCAAGTGGTCTTATGGTGTGGATATGAAGTATGCGAACGAGGAATTAATTTATTGCAACCCGACGGATCACACTCAAACACTGCCTGAAGAGGCAGACAAGGTATTCCATCTGCCACCCCTTTCCGGCGTTCAAACGTCGGAACAACGCCTAGATCCTGGCGCGCAACTTCGTGCCATCGGTGAGGGCAGACCAGGAGAAGTTCTCCGCAATCTCCTTCTGAATCTGTTTGAATCATCACAGGAGCAATGGGGGGAATTGACGCGCCATGTCCATGACATCTTCGGAGCAGAACTGCTGCCAATTTCCTACAATTCTGCCGTCGATCCCGACATTGTCGTCTGGTACCGCCCATTGGGGGCTGCCGGACAGCGCCGCACGGATCAGTTGGAAATTGCGAGTGCAGGCAGCGGCTTTTTGCAGTTCCTGTTGATTGCTGCATTTCTGTATTCCCATCAAAACTCCGTGTTACTTATCGATGAGCCAGATAGTCATATGCATGTGTTCCTCCAGAGAGGCATGTACGACTGGCTCCGATCTATCGCAGCAAAACAGGGATCACAGCTGATTATTTCCACACACTCAGAGGTTCTTGTGAACAGCACAGATATGGAATCCATCACTGCATTCTTTGGCGAATCTCCGCACAAACTGCAACTCAATAAAGGTAATATTCTGGCGGCCCTGAAGGTCGTTTCCCCTCTTTCTATCTCCAATGCCGAGTGGAAAAAACGCATGCTGTTTGCGGAAGGAGATACTGATCTACGCACACTGAAAGCGTGGGCCGAGACTCTCAAGCATCGCGTCAGTGAGCAATTGAAAGACGTGTTTTTCAGGCCGCTCAAAGGGCAGGATCTCGGAGAGGCATTTGAATATTTTAAGGCCTTGCAAAGCATCATTGACGGGCATCTCAATGCTTTCTGTATCCGTGATGGCGATGCTCCACGAACACAAAATCTTCCACAAAACTTCGATGTTGTGTATTGGGAGCGTACTGAGATCGAAAATTACCTTATCCATTCGGAGGCACTCCTCCGCTTTTTGGAGAAAAATGGGTATGGCGGGCTGTTTCTACGACAAGCGCGCGACTACCTTGAGCGGCACATACCGAAAGCGGCTCTGGAGAATCCGCTTGCGGAGACGATTGATGGCAAGGGCAGCGTCTTTCTAGATCGCTTCTTTGACCATTTAAAAATGCCCATGCGTAAAGGGGAGTATTGGCAAATCGCACAGTCCATGAAGATCGATGAAATTCCCACCGAAGTGAGCACGGTGCTGGACAAAATATATAATTTCCTTTCTTCATAGGTCGTGGGAATCGATTCACAAAAGAATGGGCGAACGGAGCGCCACGAACCTCGAAAGACTGGCTACCGGGTGTTGAAGAAATTAGATTTAAATAAAGCTAAAACAGGGATAAAAGAGCAAGAAAATGGCTTAGATAAGCCAAAATAAATTAGATTTATTTAAATCTAACGTATACGTTCTTCCACCCATGGCTCTCCACCCCTCCTTCCCCATCGATCGCCTGCATTATTCCTCTCTCGTAACCGCTCTGCGCTCATGACTGCCCCCCGCCCTCGCGCCGAAAAATCCTCCGGCCGCCGTAAATCTCTTGCCTCCTACACGCACGAAGGGGCAAGTCGCGTGAACAATCCGCCAGTCGGTCTCGTCTCCACTGCCACGGATCCGAGAAACGGTCGTACGCGCTATGAACACGATCCGCACATCGATCCACAACTCAGTTGGGCGGGGAAAAAAGAAGGAGTGAGTTTTGAGGTGCCAAATGTTTCTCTGCACGTACATGAGCGCATCGATCCTCAGAGGATCATCAAAAACTTTCTCAAGAAAAGCGCCATCC
>CAYIRQ010000080.1:0-6433 GCA_964365905.1 uncultured Candidatus Peribacteria bacterium | reverse complement strand
TGGCTTCCGCTCATACACCAGGGCCTTCCAACGAAGGCCAATCAGATTTTTCTTTTGGATTTATCCGCGGATAGTTCCACGATTCTTGTCGAACTACCTGCGGGTGAGATACTCGATGGATCAGATCCATGCGACAGATTCGTTTCTGTTACGGATATTACCCTCTTAGAAGATGGAACGTTGCGCTATGCAGCGTATTCGAAGGAAAAAATCGAAGATGCATATTCCCGTGAACATGAAGCGTGCACACAACCATATTCGCCAACCGAGCAGCAGGCCGTGGCTAAAGATTTCCAGCTAGGATACAGAACTGTGTCTCTCATCAATTAAGCTACAAACATCGTCCTAAGAACCCCCGAATTCTTCTGGACAGCCATGGCCGGAGGAGATAGATTGCATTCTTGCCATGGGAGCAAGCTACAGTGATATTTATGGAGAAAGAATGGCACAGGGTGCCGCAGCCTCGTCTGAGCCTGAGAAAGTTTCTGCATCCATCTCGGGAACCCAAGCAAGAGAAATAGCAAAAAAACTACGATCGATGCTCCTCCCTGTCGTCGCCACAGTGATGGCTGTGATCAGCAACAAATATGTCGTGGATGAAATCCATACTCTTACAAAGGATCTCCCTGATGCCGGAGCGGCAGAAGGGTTCAATGATATCCTACAACATCGCTTTGAGAGACGCGGCATAGGCTACTTTCTTTTGAATCCCGAAGGTCAACCCGTCACTGACACATTTCACTCCTTTGCCATAGACCGAAAAGGAGTCATCTTCGGCATACGCAAAGAAGGCGCCGGCAGAGCCGCACAGATTTTTCAGACAGGCATATCTGTCCCGCCTCACCATGAAGGCAAACCGACAGATCCAGAGCCGGGAACGACCACTCTGCAAGACGTGCGAGAAGTACCATTGGAAGGCCCACAACAGGGTTATAACTCATTTTAAGAGAGTGGGAGCGAAAATTGACAAATTATAATAAGATTATATAGTGAAAACTATGGCTGAACGTTGCGCCGCCACCGGTCCGGAGGAATGCCGGGCGCAGCATCCCGTCTTCAAGCCTGCCATCCCCGTGAAAGAGCGGGGTGTTCTGCGCTGGGCGAGAGAGACGCTCCTCATGACAATGCTCGCTCATCCGGGATTTGCGGAAGGAACTCAGCAAACGAATGACGGGCGGATCCATGGCGGCAGAGAGCGCGCGGGGTCCTCTGCAATTAGGGAAGATGCTCTCCATCCTACTACGACCACTCATCCTCCGGAAAGCGCAGAGGCAATCCGCGTCCCGGAGGGATTCACCATCGAATGCGTGGCGCCGCCGGAAATCGCCGGATCCGTCATCAATCTCACCTTCGATACCGAAGGACGGCTCCTGGTCGCGCGCGGGGACGCCGGAATCTTCGTCCTAAGGGATGCGGATCAGGACGGGATCTATGATGATGCGGAGCAACTCACGGGGGATATTCGGAATTGCGAAGGACTGCTCGCCTATGACGCATCGACATACTTTGCGATGGGTCAGGGACCGGAGGGGTCCGGGCTCTACAGGTTGCGCAAAGAGGAACATGGCGGCGCTGTGAAGGCCGAGAAAATTCTCGCATACACGTCCGTGGGCATGGGCGAACATTTGGGACATGCAATCGTGCGCGGGCCGGATCGCGCGCTGTATATCATCGGCGGAGACGCCGCCATGTTTGATGCAGTGCCCGGAGCCGACTCTCCCGTTCGGGCGCAATACGAAGCCGATCTTCTGTCCAATCATCCCAAGACCGACGCGAGGAACATCATCGGTGGTACGATCTGGCGCATCCCTCCGGAGGGGGAGTCTCCCAAACCGACTTTGGAAGCGGCGGGACTGCGCAACGCGTACGATTTCGCATTCAATGCGCGCGGCGACATGTTCACCGTGGACAGTGATATGGAATGGGATATGAAGCTTCCCTGGTATCGCGAGGTGCGCGTGCTGCACTGTCCGCCGGGCGCGGAATTTGGATGGCGGGAACGCTCCCATGTATGGCCGGACTACTTCCTTGACAGTGTTCCCGGCATCCAGAATATCGGACTCGGATCTCCGACTGGCATGGATATATGTCAGCATCCTCTCTTCCCCAAAGACATGCAGGACGCACTGTTTGTGGGTGACTGGGTGCATGGTCAAGTTCTCCTTGTCCGGCTCATCCCCAATGGAACCAGCTACACGGCGACGGTGGAGGAGTTCGCAAGCGGAGGGATGGAGGCGTTCGCTGTGACTGATGTTGCCTTCGGAGCAGACGGTCTGTATGTCGCGACCGGCGGGCGCGAGGCGAGGGGGGCGGTGTACCGCATTCAGCCCAAAGATCGAAAGAAGCAGAATCTCTCGCCACCGTTGACTGCGGAGGAGCAGGTGCAAAGAGCCCTGGAGCAGCCGCAACCGCAGTCTGCATGGGGACGCGCTGCCATCGGGAATGCGCAGAGCGTCAGTGGAGAAGCGTGGGGCGCGTGCCTCGAGCAGATCGTCCGCAATCCCGAAAAAGACCCAGACGAACGTCTCCGGGCTCTTACCTGTCTCGAGCAGGTCAGCCCCAAGCCCGATTTCTCCTTTGTCCGCTCTCTTGCAGAGGACGATGATCCCGTCATGCGCGGGCAAGCGGCGAACATGCTCGCCCGTTTCGGCATGGAAGCAGAGACCGCCCTCCGGACCCTGCTTGGCGACGGCGATCTCTTCGTGCAACGACGCGCGCTCGAAAGCATCATGCGCGTCGGGATGTCTGTTCCCGCTGCGGAACTCCGGCCGCCGCTCGCAAGCGCCGACCGTTTCCTCCGCTATGCCGCCGGTCTCGTTCTCGAACGGCAGGATCCTGCAGGATGGCAGGAGTCGCTTCTTCATGACGAAAACCCCCGTGTCGCCGTCATGGCAATCGTCATTCTGAATAAAATCGGGCTGGTCTCTGCCAACGAAGATCTTGCGCAGAAAGTATGCACGCGTCTCGAGGAGCTGTTCAATCGTGATCTGTCGCCCGATGACGAACCCGATATCATCCGCGGCTTGGAGCTCTCGCTCGGCAATGTGTCCACCGGATCGTTCGTTTCCTCCGCGCATCGCATTGAACGCAGGATCATTGATCGTTTCCCAACGGGCAATCGTCCGATCGATCGCGAACTCTCGCGCGCGCTCGGCATGCTGAAAACAGAGAAGAGCATCGAGACGCTCCTAATGGCGCTCGAACGCCGCGATCCTCTCCAAGAAGAGGAACGCTCCGACGCCATTCACTACGCTCATTGCCTCGCCGCGATACCGGCGGGATGGACAAGAGAGCAGAAGGAACGCGTCCTCTCGTGGTATGAATCAACGGAAGAGTGGAAGGGCGGGAAAAATTTTGCTCTCTACATGGAGGATGCCCTGCGCCGGACGATTGACGCATCGTGCGAGATGGATCGTGACCAGTGGCTTCGCCTCTCCCGGGAGGCAAAGGAAAAAGAGGTATCCCCCAAAGTTCACGAGCGCGCGCAAGCGGCATTGGACGCCGCCGCCATGGAAGGTCCATTGCATGTTCTGGAACAGGCAACCCGCTTCCCTCGCGCAGCCTCGATGGTGATTCTCGATCGCCTCTCATCCCCGCTGCAAGGAGCTGCTGGTTCCCGTTACGTCCGGGCGCTCCATACGTTGCTTGCCCAAGCCTCTCCCCCGCCTCCCATCCCCCATAAAACGCTCATCGGAGCTCTCGGGGCTACAGAGCACCCGGATGCCGAAATAGTGCTTCTCAGACTGTATGAAGAAGGAGGAAAAGATCGCGATGACGCCACCATTGCTCTTGCGGGTTCTTTCCGAAACGTCCGGCATCGTGAAATATTTTTGGTTGCTCTTTCCTCCCCCAGCAGGGAAGTGATGAATGCGGCCGTTCAAGCGCTGTCGTCCCTCAAAGGAGATCCCTCTTCTCCGTCCGGACCCGGAGGGGGAGTGAAATTAAGTGAGACGGAGCGGATCGCTGCCATGAACATCCTGCTGGAACGCATGCGGGAGAGAGCGGCAAAAACACGTCCGGCTTCTTCCGCTCCACCCCCATCCAAGTGGAACATTGATGAACTCGCCGCCTATCTCGATACGTCCATTCGAAACGGCTCCGTCAGCCGCGGGCATGAAATCTTTGAACGGCAGTGTGCGCGCTGCCATAAGGCGGGTACTGCGGGAAACAGCGTCGGCCCGGACCTCGCATCCGTCATGCGGCGCCTCAAGGGCAGAGAACTGCTGGAGGCGATGCTCGATCCTTCCAAGGTCATTCCCGATCAGTACCGCACGATCCAAATCGCGACAAAGTCCGGAGAAGTCATCATCGGACTCCTCGAGCGTGAGGACGATCAAGCCTACACTCTGCGCCTCGCGGAGAACACTCTGCGCAGGATTCCGAAGAAGATCGTCGAGAGCATGCAGAAGAGCGACCAGAGCATCATGCCTACCGGTCTCCTCGATGATCTCCCGAAAGAACACATCGCGGATCTGTGGACATTTCTTGAGTCACAGAGCAGAAGAGATACGCTGCCCATTGACAGGGAAGAGCGCAAAAAGTAACGTTTGCTTCTCATGTCCTCCAATCACGTTCTCCCACACGGCAGTGAAGAAATCTCCCATCTGGGAGAGAGCGAAGCGACAACGGGAGCGCCTGCCGAGTCGGTCGCGGCGAACATTTCAACGCGCACGATACTGTCCGTCCGCGGAGCTGTGTATTCTCTCGTCGGCCTGGCAGCTCTATCCGGGGCGAGCGGTTTCTGGAAGATACAAAGTGACATGCGAATGCTTGGAGAGACCGAAAAAGCAGAGATCCTGTCCGACGAAGCCAGCGCCCGGACGGACGAGTATCTCCACATGGCCATCAGCGATCCATCAACGCGCCTTTTGGACGTTGCCGATGCTCTCTCAGATCTGGGCGAATACAAAGCCCATGCCTTTGCAAAGAGAGGCACACCCATGGATAGCATAGCTCTTTGGCATCGCGCGCTTGAACTTTATAGGAGGGAAATAGAGCGCATCCGCGCGCAGGATTCCTCGTCAGCCACGGACAGTGATACTCCGGATCCTCAGCAACGTCTCGCGCGTCTCGAGGAGAGAATAGCGGAGTGCGAACGACTCCTCGAGGAATCGGAAAACATGATTGCCGTCCCCTGCCTTTCCGCTCCCGTGGGAGGAATTTTAAGAAAAGCCTGGCAAAACGAACAGATCGTCCTGGAACGAGAGCGGCAAACACAACCGCTCCTCGCTCGGGGGAACGAGGGGAACGCTTCGCAATAATTCTCCAGGCGCATCCATCACTGGCAGTCAGTGTCGGCAGCATCTATCGGACCGTCCCCGTCATTATCCGTTCCATCGGAGCAGTCGATTTCCGCCCTCCCAAAGCAAACCTGGCTCGCATGCGGGTGACAGGGCTGTGAGGGCATGCCTCCCGTCGTGCAGCCAGGATCCGCCTGACAAGCGGCGAGATCCGAATCCGATTGACAGTCCAGTAAACTCGGGAGGCACTTCTCATTTGTAATATGCGAGCACTGGTAGCAGGAGAAATCGTAGCTTGTGCCCGGCGTATCGCCGGGTGGATAGGGCTTGCATAATCCCCCTGCGCCGCAGGCATTGTTATTCCCAAGACCGGTACTCGGATTCACGCAGTTATTTTCACACTGATTCCTGCAGCAGTAGGGGGTGGCTTCCGCGAGTTTCGGACCTGTGCACATCCCTCCCGGATCGCACTTCCCGTACGATCCCGTGCAGGCAAGAGCAGGATTGTTGTCCTCCGTGGTTCCACTGATGCACGTTGCGCAATCTGTCACGCTGATGATGTACTTGTTGGTGCCGCCATCATCCTCCAAGAGTACCTGCAGGTAATTTGTGCCAGCGGGGAAGAATCCGAGGGGAATGCCCGGGCGATCCCAAGAAGGGGGGGTCGAGTATCCGCCTCCTCGACGCCAACCGAAGAGGTACGTCCCGTTCTTCCAGAAATAGATTCCGTTATCGATGCCGGCGTGCAGGAAGAGACTTGCTCCCCCGGCGGGGATATCGAGCTCGTACACGAGGGCGACTTCATGGTACATCGTCCATGTGGAGGGGACACACATAGCCCCCGCGCTCCACGTCGCACCGGCAGTGGTGAGATTCGGAGTAGGAGAATTGAGCCACCCGCCAAGCTGCGTCGCAACAGACGAGAGATTGGGGGCAGTCTGGGATCCGTTCGGCGGCGGATTGGGGAGATCGGTGATGAACGAATTGAGACCCGTGTTGACGTAGGCCTTGGTATTATTGTTCACGTAAATGGTACCGAGAGAGAGCGGGCAGATGGGTGCATACGTCGTCTCTGCGCATTCCGCAGGCGGCGGCGCGCAATCCGAGGTCCCCGTGCATCCATCATTATTGAACCCCTGGCATGCGCCTCCAGGGCACTCCGCATCCTTCGTGCAGATCTTCCCTGAAGCGGC
>CAYIRQ010000079.1:0-6628 GCA_964365905.1 uncultured Candidatus Peribacteria bacterium | reverse complement strand
CGGCCGATTGCGGCGCTTGTCCTCCCGCATGCGGCGATGGAGCGTGCAACGGGACAGAAACCTGCTCGAGTTGTGCGCAGGACTGCGGCGCCTGCCCCCTCGTATGTGGCGATGGCGCCTGCAACGGATCGGAAGCATGTGCGACGTGCCCCGGAGACTGCGGTTCCTGCCCTCCCATATGCAGTGACAACGTGTGCAATGGGGCTGAAACGTGTGGAAGTTGCCCCGGAGACTGTGGAACATGCTCTTCGAGTTGCAACGATGGTGTTTGCGATGGAATCGAAACCTGCCAAACATGTGCCGGGGATTGCGGCGCGTGTCCTCCAGTGTGCGGGAATGCCGTCTGTGACGGCGCTGAAACATGCAGCACCTGCGCAAGTGACTGCGGTGTTTGCCCCGCAAGTTGTGGAAACAGCACCTGTGATCCCAGCGAGTCGTGTTCTTCCTGCCCTGCGGAATGCGGCGCGTGTCCTCCCACATGCGGCGATGGCAGCTGCAACGGAATGGAAACCTTCGCGAGTTGTGCGATTGACTGCGGGGCGCCTCCTGCCTTCTGCGGAAACGATACCTGTGATGTGGGAGAGACTTGTTCAGCCTGTCCGGGGGATTGCAATGCTTGTCCGTCGCAATGCGGAGATGACTCCTGCAACGGAGGGGAGAGTTGCAGCACGTGCGCAGCCGACTGCGGCGCGTGTCCTCCGACCTGCGGAGACGGCGCCTGTGTTGCAGGGAGAGAAACACCCTGGTGCTCCGTCGATTGTGGCGTACCGCCGCCCTATTGCGGTGATGGGATGTGTACGGGGAATGAGGGATACGATAACTGCCCCGCGGATTGCGGCACATTCATTCCTGCTGGAACGGGATCTCCGGAAAGTCAGGGGTTGTACGAACCAGAAGCAGAAGACATGACGCATGTATTCTGTCCGAACGGAATCTGTGATCTTTCGGAGGATTGCGCGGGCTGCCCCGCAGATTGCGGCTTGTGTCCCACGGAACCTGCCTCCACTCAACCGCAGCCTTCTCTTCTCAGGCTTCAACATCTTTTCCGTCTTCCGAATGTGCGCACCATTGCTCCGGAGATGCAGGCGATGCTTCTGCGTTTTATAAGACCTCTGCCGGATGGCAGGGCATTCCGAAGAACCGCGGCGGAGCTTCTCAATTTCCTGGAGGAGGAGGGAAATCACAGCCTCCTGGATCGACTCTTTTCTCTTCAGAAACGCTGGCTCACGGCGATCGTTCAAAAGGAAAGCTTTCTGCTCCCGGATGTTCTGAAGGCAAAGAGTATCGCATCGACGCTGCAGGAGGGAATTGAGGAAGAGTCGCGGGAGATGGGAGAGCGGCTGTATGAGCTTCTCTCGACGACGCCTGTGCGATCGCACTTCTGGTCTTCACCCTACTTCAATGACCTTCTCCTCCATGCATTCAAGGCCGATCTTGCGAGTGCGCTCCGTTTCCTCCCCCTACCGACGGAAAGCCTTCCGATTCTCGTCCTTAAACTTCAGGAGATTGAAGAAGCGCTTGGCGATATCCTCGGGCAGAAAGGAGAATCCTCCCTTGCTCTTGCGCCCGGGGCGAAACTGGATCCCGAAGAAATACTGAAGGATTCCTTTTTGCTCCTCGAAAGCGTGCAGAATATTGCGGAGAAACCAGAAGAAGAACTCCCGCGTCTGGACGCGACTCTCTCCATTCTCGAGGGCAACACGGAAACACTCGCAGTAGTTCTGCATCGTTCTCCGGATGAAGTGAAACAGACACTGAATGTAATCCGGAAAGGTGCGCGCGCCCGCTCCGCCCCGGAACTTTTATCTCTTGTGAATATCATTCGATCCCTGCGCACTCCCGAAGATGCGAGTGTGCGTGCTGTTTCTATGGAAACGGCACTGCGGGAGATGCGCACGGGATTCTCCAGTCTCCGAGCGTCGCTCGTACCGGGAAAGACGCCGCAGGCGGAGGCGGCTGCGCTTCTTTCAGGAGGGCTGGGTCCGGAGGCTGCTCTCATTCTGCAGTCAGACGATGTTCGCGGGAAACAGGACCTTCTTCGTCGGATGCTCAAGGAGGAACTTCCGCTTCTCGAAGATCTGCTCAGTCGCATGAGCGAAGAGAGGCGAAAGGAATTTGACTCGGACATTGTTCGTTGGCAGGCAGTTTCCCTTCATGGAGCAAGGACATCGGGGGACATTCTCGCTGCGCTCCGGAAACTCCGGGAAATTGTCGTGCACGCGGAGAACACGGTCCGTGCTCGTGCTCCGCTTCCCCTCCGTATCCTCTACCGTTTCCAGGATTTCCTCGATATCCGCTCATGAGCGATGCAAAATTGCCCGTCATCGCGCCGGAAGACATTCCCACGGGATACACCGTGGACGAGTTGTATGATTTTTTTGATTTCTTCGATGCGACAATCGACGATGTGTACGCCTATGTTTTGCACTGCTCCCGTGCCCCCGATGCCGCAGCAGCGATGACGCTTGATGTGTATCTTTCTCTTCTGCAGCGCAGGAGATTTTTCTTCTGGAAACAGTCGGCGAAACTTGCCACGGTCCTTGCGCTTGCAGACCGCTTGATTGCATCCGGAGGGCGATGGCGCGAGGATACAGAAAGCGGGGCGTATGCATTGGAATTGAGTCAATGCTTGCCCGCTGGGCAGACTGAGAACATGGAATCCCTGCGCGTATTGCAGAGAGTGCTCAGGGCTCTCTCATTCCGGGAGCAGCGGATGGCGATCCTATCGTGCTTTCTCGGTTTCCCGCCATCCCGCACCGCACAGCTTCTTGGGGCAGACAAAGCAATGATCGAACGCGAGTATGACGAGGTGCAGAAGAAGTTGGATCGTGCACTCCAGAGTAATTTCCTGTTCCGGGGGAGAGATGCGCGGCAGTTTCTTGGCACCATGCGTGCTCCCTCGCTCAGCACAGAGAAGAAGCGTGCCATGCGACAAATGATTCTCGAGCGATCGCGTGCTGGGCGCGGAAGCAGCATCCGTTTCGCATTGCCAGTTGCCATGGTGCTATTTATTACCGCGAGCACGCTCTCGCTCGTGCTCATCCCGCCGGTTTCGATCACGGGTACGCGACAGAGAATCGCTGCGGCAGAAGTTCTTCTTTTGAGCGAGGAGGATGATCTCGAGCGGAACCTCAAAGACGTGGAACGAAGCGTGCAAACGATCAGTGCTTCCTACGTGGAGAAAGAACTCGCGGACATTGCCGTGAACGTCGCGCCGTACGCCGTGCGAAAGCAGGTAACGCAGAATGTCACTATTGCGCGCCTGCTTCAATATTGGGAGAACTCGAGTTCGCTCCTGTCGCGTATTCATCACACGTTGCTGGGCATGGATTCCTCGCCTACACTTCTTCCCTGAGTCATGCAGAAGCAGATCATCCTTTGGCTTGTTCCCGTCTTTCTTCCCATTCTTCTTCTGACGGTCTTCAAAGGGGAAATCGCATTCGGGCAGCCTCAGCGGTGCGGTGATTTCATTTGTGATGGCAGTGAAAACTGCCTGACCTGCCGCGGTGATTGCGGTCCATGCTCCGGCGCGAAGAGATGCGGGGATGATCTCTGTCATTTGAACGAGGGTGAAAGCTTTGAGAAGTGCCCCGTGGATTGTCCTGCGCCGGAAAAAAGGAGAGAGCCCGCAGAGCCTATTGAGAAAATCGTTTGCGGGGATAACAGGTGCAGTCTGGAGGAGGATTGCACGTCCTGTCCGGAGGATTGCGGTGAGTGCAGCTATTCTTTTCGCGCCAGACTCCGTGTCGCGATGCGCCGTGCCATTCGCTTCGTGCAAAGACTGCTTCGCGAGCAGGGGGGAAAACTGACGGAGAATGCCCGAATCTTTTTGGAGGGGAGCATTGCGACGATTGAGAATCAACGTCGGGAGATGGGCGAGCGGGCGCTCGAGCGCAGCGAAGCGGCAACGCAGCTTCTGCAATTCCTCTCCAAAAACGAGGACGTATCGCGTCATCTCACGCCCTTTGATGCGCGCCTCATCGAGCGCATGAGCGATCGGGAGCGGGCGAATGTGCTCACGGCCGTTCCTGCGCTGCATGTGCGATCGAAATTGCGGCGCGTCGCACTCGCGGAGCGCGCGGAAATGATCGACTTGGCGAAGAAAATCATTGCAGATCCTCATGCGGCGGAGTTGCTTCAGGCTCTCCCGAACCGGGAGGAAATCATGGAGGCAACTGCGGAGGGAGATCTCTCCGCGCTTTCGCAACTTCTTCCGATGCCTTCCCATGCTGACATTCCTTCCCTCTTCAAGGAACTTCGGGAGTTGCAGGAGCTCTTCGGATCCGAGCTCTCGCTGGAACAGCGTGCTGCATTCTTCTCCATCTTCCTGACATACGCACAGGGAGAGGGGATTGGGCAGGAGACCGAAAGTCCCAAGGATGCCTTCCGTGACTCCGTGGAGCTCGCGCAGCATCTCCGGGAAATCGCGCGTGATGCGGATGCCACGCTTCCGTCTCTCGAGCAGCGATTGACGTACCTGCAGGGAAGAAAGGCCACCCTTGCGGGAATTATTCGCCTTCCGGAAGAGGAGGTGGGGAACACTCTCGATCGAGTGGAAGCAGGATCCCGAAGCGCCTCGACGAAATCGCTCCTCAATCTTATGGGAATTTTCCGCTATCTCCGCTCCACGGCGAACTTCGTGGAACTGGAACAGGCGATGAATGGCGCGCTTTTCCGGATGCGTTCCTCCGTCGGGAGAATCCGCGCGCTCTTCGTGGGCCGCGGGACCCCTCAAGCGGAAGCGGCGGAGCTTCTGAGGGGAGAGTGGGAAGAAGAAAAGGTGGAAGCTCTCCAGTCGGGAGAAAACTTTGAAACACAGAAGGAGGTGGTGCGCGCATTTCTTGAGCGCGAGCGCGCGACCCTTGAGGAAGGACTTCTCAGCACACTCTCCCCGGAAAAGAAGAAGGAAATCGTCGAAAAAATGGTCGCGCTCGAAGCGCATGCTCTTGCGAATGCCGAAAATCCCACGGAGCTGCGCGAGGCGCTGGAAGAAATCCGCGCACTTCTCCTCGAAGCGCAGACACTTGCCCGGGCACATCGCCCGTTCCCTCTTCGTCTCTTTGATGCTCTTCGGGATTTCCTCTCATGACTCCCGTCCCATTCCCATCACTGGCTGATCGGGGCATTTCCCCTCCGGAGCATCATGAAGAGGAAACGGAATTCGGCATTTCGGAGCTCAAGGATTTCTTTGCGTTCTTTGAGAAGACGGTGGATGCGGTCTATGCCTATATGCTCCATTGCACCCGTGTCCCGGATGCGGCTTCCGAGCTCACGCTCAACGTGTATTTCTCGCTCCTGCAGCGCAGGCGATTCTTCTGGTGGAAAACCAATGTCTCTCTCGCGATGGTCCTCGCTCTTGCGGATAAGGAAATGGGAGGACTGCCCGCATGGCAGGAGCAGGCGACCGGATACAACTACACCGAGGAACTTCTCCACTGCGTCCAGGGGAGTGCGGAACGTCAGCGGATGCGACATCTCCTGCAGGTGCTCCGAAAACTTCCCGTTCGTGAGCAGCGCCTCGCAGTCCTTTGTTTTTTCCTGCGGTGGAGCTCCGCGAAGATCGCAAGTGTCTATGGGAAGACGGAAGCAGCGGTGGAACGGGAGGTCGGGCAGATCGGCGCTCTTCTCTGTGAGCAGCTTCGCGTCGAAGAGGGGAAAGATCAGGGGCGCGGTCCGGCTCCCGATGAAGTGTGCGGCGTGCTCACGCTCATCCGATGCCCCGAGCTCTCGGCGGAGCAGAAGAACGCATTCCGCGTGGCGCTCCTCGAGCGCTGCCAGACGATGCCGATGAGCAGCATGCGTTTCGCAATGCCTCTTGGAGCGCTCCTCGTTTTCCTCAGCATTTTCCTCGCCACCTTCCTCTCCCCCGCTCCTCCCGAACGCAGCACTTTTGAGCAGATCGCTGCGATCGAAGTGTTGCTCCTCAGTCAGGAAATGGAGACACGGAACACGTTTATTGCTGCAGAGCAGGATCTTCGTGGCATTGCAGCATCCTCGGCACAGGGTGATGTCCTCCGGATGAGCCTTCGTCTCGCTCCGCTCGCGGCAGCAGAGCAGCTGCAGGAAGAGATCGCTCTGGGGGAAATCTTGAAGAAACTTGGCGAAAGTGAGCTTCTGCAGAATCCGAAGCTCGTGACGTATCAGAAATGATCGACTCTCACTGCCACCTTGCGGATCCCGCGTTCGATCACGATCGGGAGGCAGTTCTCGAGCGGGCAAAGACAGCTGGCATCACACACTGTGTCGTCATCGCGGATTCCATCGAAAGCGCAGAGAAGGGGATTACGCTTGCGAAGCGTTTCCCTGCAATGCTCTCTGCTTCTATTGGTGTTCATCCTCACAAGGCTTCCGAATGGAACGAGAAATCAGATATGAAGTTGCGTGAGTTTGCGAGTGACAAAAGCGTCGTCGCAATCGGCGAAATCGATCGAGTGACTTCGGAGAATGCGGTGCGGTTCTTCGGCATTAGTGGTGCCACGGGTCAGGATTGAACTGACGACCCCAGGCTTATGAGTCCTGTGCTCTACCAACTGAGCTACCGTGGCATATTGAGAGTGGAATGATCGGATAGTGACATTATTGTCCGCCTCTTCGAGGGCGGTGACCAACCCAACTTCGCCCCGCATTC
>CAYIRQ010000078.1:1631-6694 GCA_964365905.1 uncultured Candidatus Peribacteria bacterium | reverse complement strand
CATGGGGAAGGAGATAAGGATGTCCCTCATCGTAATCCCACGATCATGGGCACTTTTTCGTATAAGGACGACCAAGCTGAATTCGAGCTGAATCCGAGCGCGGAGCGCGAAGGATGAAGTCGAAGATGCTTGGCCCCGCACCAGCCGAAGGCTTGGTGCGGGGCCTCTCCTGAAAGGATGAAAAGGTATCTGTCCCCTTTTTCTCATGAGGTGGTGCGAAGTGGACATGCCAGTCGTAGAATTGCGCTATAGACAGCCAAAACATGCTCTTGTTATCATATTTCACATTTGATACACTCTAGTCATATTTATGAAAAGCAGCGCAAATCTGCTCGAAGGCCTGAAGGAAATGCACTATTTCAGCAAGGACAGCGTGCAGCAGCTGGGCAAGCAGCTGGGACTGAGTCATTCAACCATCAATACATATATCAGTCGGTTCTTGAAGCGCAGACAGCTTTTGCAGCTGAAGAAAGGGCTATACGTATCGGCAGATGCATTCGGTAAGAACAGGCAGGATGCCTCCTATCTGTTCTACCTTGCGAACGTCCTCCGCACACCATCCTATATCAGTTCGTGGGCGGCGCTGCAGTATTACGATCTCACCACGGAAGCGATTCGGACGATCACGTCCGTCACGCCTAAGATCACACGAACGTATCAGACCAAGGCAGGAACATTTGCATACCAGTCGATCAACAGGAAGCTCTTCAGTGATTTCTCCATCATCAAAGGCCCGTTTGAATTCTTCATTGCCCATCCTTCTAAGGCGCTCTTCGATTTGCTGTACTTTCGCACACATCAGTTCCGTGGCCAGTCACGGGAGAGCATCATGGCTTTCATCGGGGAATTACGCATCGATTTCAATGAAATGGAAGCCTCGGAACAGAAGAAGTTTCATGCCATGCTTACCCCCTTTGTCCATGAGTGAACAGTTACTCTCCATTCTCAAAAGCAGACTTGATGAACTCGCCAGTCAAGGGGACTCGGAAGTGCGTCGCAATGCGCTCAAGGAGGTTTTACAGCTCTACATTCTCAATTTCATCTACCACCACCCCACCTATAGCAAATGGGTTATGTACGGCGGATCGGCTCTCCGCATCATCCATGGTCTCGACCGCATGTCAGTGGATTTGGACTTCGAGGTTCCCCACACGGTTACGGAGCAGTTTCTCGAATCGCTGAAGGAAGATGTCGAGCATCACTTTGCAGAAACGCACAACGCAGACGCTGATTTTCTGGACGCCAAAATCACTGGCACGAGGGGACTGACACTGAAGTTTCATGTCCCATCATTGCAGCTGGGACATTCCTCAAAACAGGTACACGTGAAGATCGATCTCAATCATTTCTCTGCGCCGAAAACTGTTACGGAGCGAAGGCCTATCACCCAGGGGCAGCTCTCATTCGTGATTCTGACCTATAACATGTCCGCCCTCATGGCGAGCAAGATTGCCGCGATTTTCCTCCGAGGAACACGCGGAATAGGAGAGACCATCTATGAAGAAAAAGGACGGGATATCTACGATCTGCTCTGGTACATGGAACGGAAGGTGACGCCGGACTTCGATTACATCGCGGCCAAGGGAATCGACGTGCGAGATCCACGAGTACTTTTCGATAAGCTCACACTGAAAATGAACGACGTCAGCAATGACAATCTGAAACAGGATTTGTTTCCGTTGTTCATGAACCGTTCCTTCATCGACAACTGGATCAGAAACTGGCGGGAAAGTTACCTTCGACTCGTCGAACAGTACAAGTTCCGCACCGTCACGGAGCTAGACCTCATCTTCATCGAGAGAGACTTCTACACGGACAATTTCTCCTTCACGTTCTGGTACCAGACGGAAGAAGGGGGCACGGTGCGCATCATCTGTATTGTGAGCGAGAATTGGATCATCTTTGCGGAGGGAGACCTACGGATTGATCTTGATAGTTCGCTCGACGGCAAAATCCAGCTTTCTACAAAGAAATGGCCACCCAGTTCAGATAAACCTGAAAGGCTTAGGAAGTACGCCACTCTCTTCCACTGGAAGATCGAAGGGTACTTTAAAAAGACCAACAGGGTCATGTTGGGGGCAGAGATTGTCACGAAGGTGATCCGTATGTCGGCGGACAATTTCAATCCTCGGGAGCAAATCATCCTGAATCCATCGGCATTGCTCTCTGCCGAATTGAAAGATCTGCTGAAATGACAGGGGACGGGAAAAGGGGACAGGTACATTCCCCGTCATCGCTGCCCCCGATGCAGCCCTCTTTTTCTCTTCCCCTGGTCCGCCCCTCGACGAGCTCGGGGTAAACTCCGCACCGGACGAAGTGGACTCCTCTGCTTTCCTCCGTTCCTTTTCGAGGTGCTGCTTGTATTCCGCTTCGACAAGGAGAAGATCGTCGATGTCTTTCTGCGTCATCCCGACGTAAAAGCGCACCGTGCCGCTCGCGGTGAGATTTTTCCCGGCATGAATCTGGATCATGTGGGGAGCAGCCTCCATCCCTTCTTCATTATGAATTTCAAACTCTGCAACTGTTGCAGGCGGGGTGAGTTCGACCGTCGTGCGGTTGCGCGGAGGGAGGAAATCGTTCGGTGAGAACCATGTCATCTGCACCGGGAAACTCCCCGTCATCGTTTCCACGTTCGCAAACTCCGCGTAGACATAGACGGTTTTCACTCCTTCCTCAAAGCGGTTCGTAAAGAGCGGCAGTGGCTCTGCGGGATCGATCTTTTCTCCCGACATGACAATGGTTGCGACGCGTAAAGGAGGTGCGGGAAGATTTTCCGCAGCACACGATGCGAAGAGAAGGAAAGCGAATGGGAGAATATGGTAGAAACGCACATGAAAATAGTATCATGAGCAGCGTTCGTGTGCGCGTCGAAGACGCGTTCTCATTGTCCATTGTCCATTCTCAATTTTCAATTTTCTAGAGTTTCCTCCCCCGACTCCACTGTGGGATCGCGCGCAGATCGTTCTCCTCTTTGAGCGTAAAATTCAGCGTTTGTCTGCTCGTATAGAGTCTCCCGTGCAACTCGAATCCGACTTTTTGCCCTTTCTCGAGGAAGTACGGGCTCGAAAATTCCAAGGTCACTGCATCCCCCGCCATCATTTTTGTCACCTGCGTGAGCGACCGCCCTCCTCTCGTCGTGAGGTAGAGGTTCCGAATTTCCTGTCCCTGCGCCGAACCCTGATTTGTCAGAGTGACAGCGTAGATCATGTGATGACTGTCCTGATTCGCTTCCACGGTAAATTTTGCGAGAACCTCATCGACGATGACGCGCGGCTTCCCCGGGACCTGCTGGAATTCCACCGTGAGCGCACCGGCGGCACGCGGCGTAATACTTGCTTCGATTGGTGAGAGACTTCGCAGTGGAAAGCTCCCGGAAAGTTTCGTAGCGGTCGACACGACATCTTCTCTCTTCTGCACTTCAATGCGGTACTCTGACCCTACGGCTACTTCGGGAGAGAGATCAGCGGCGACATCCAAACGCAGGAGGTTACACGCACCGAGCACGAGATTCGTCGGCCGGAGAGTCGCGATGCGGTCATCTGCGGAAAACGTCGTCGAACGCGTGAGCCGTTCCGATCCTTTGAGAAGATACACACCCTTGAATCCCGCTGCATCCCCTCTCCCGAGGAGATGGACGCGGATGGATCGAAGGGTGATATCCGCATCACAGGAAGCCTTGAATGCAAGTTGCAGAAAACGGACACTCTGCGCCCCCCGTGGAATCCCTGTGAGATCCTGGGGGATCGCGCGCACCGTGAGCTCCGTTTCTCTCAACCGTTCCAAGATGGAGTATTGCGCCGCTGCGGAGAGCGGAAACAGGACTGACACAAGAGAGACCGCGAGAATGCCACGCGCCAAACGCATGGGTTTGACTGTAGCACGGGCATACGAAGGAGAACAAATGAGTGAAGAGATGACTCAGGGTCAGTATTTGTCATGCTGAGCCCTTCGACCCTGCTCAGGGCAGGCTCCGACGAAGCATCGAGCGGCTATGTCATCTCTTTCTTCTCGTGCAGGAGCAAAGCTGTTCCGACGATAAATAATACAACCGGCATCAGCATCGTCCGGTGAAATGTTTGGTTATTGAGCAGGAATTCGATGTTCGGCGTGAGCAGATAGATCGCAAGTGTTCCAAAGAATGTCACCACACCCCAGAGGAGAATCGCGAGGGAGGCACGGTGCGTTTGCCATGCACGAAGAGCGCCGGGGAGGAGAAATGCGAAGAGAAGTGGAAGAGCATACCAGAAAATTCCAAACGAACCCGAGAGGAAGAGGGCGTTGACGATGAGCGGAATACCCTGACTATGCCACCCGAGAGAAAGATCGTCGGAGTGCGGCCCGATCGAAGAACCGCGGGCAAGAAGAAAGAAGATCCACAAGCTCCCAAGGAATATCCCCGGGAGGAGAGCGATCCATTCTTGTCGCAACCTTTCGCGTGGAGGAGCGAAGAAAAGGAGTCCTGCGACCAAAGTAACCCACGGGAGGAGGACGAAGAAAAATCCTTCCAGCTTCACGAAGGAAGCGGCGGCGGCGAAGAGACCGGATAACATGAGAAAGGCTGGTGTCATGCTGAGCCCAGACGAAGCATGGGGTGACACCTCTTTCGAGACCTTAAAAGCAAAGAAGAGAAAGAGAGCTGAAAGAAGAAGATACTCGATCACGTGAAGATCTCCGTACCCTTGCACGAGATGGATGGAAAGCAACGGAATACTGAAGAGTGCGCCAAGAGTGAGTAAAGAAAAAAGATTGCCCGTGAAACGCCGAAGGAGGAGGAAGAATGCGAGGAAGGATGAGCATGTGAGGAGGAACGTTGCGGCATTTGCGAGTCGGTCCTGCCAGCCTTCGCCAAGGCTACGGCCGGCAAGCCATGCATTCTGCGGAAGCATCACGGCGATCTGGAGACTATGCAGAAGAATGGGATACTGTGGCTTCGAGATACCGCGCACCTGCGTCTCATCGAACGCGATCTTCCGCTCCCCGAAGGAAATGCGCGATCGCATGTTCCACTGACTGAGTGAATCGTAGTAATAGGTGGGAAGGAGAATGGCGTGCGTGAAGCCGTA
>CAYIRQ010000078.1:0-1531 GCA_964365905.1 uncultured Candidatus Peribacteria bacterium | reverse complement strand
CGAAGCACCTCGCAATGCTGGCAATATCCTTGGTAGACCAAAAAGAGCAATCGCAATGAGTGCGTGCCCTCCAACAACAAAAAGCGGCGTGAGTGGAATTCCTGTGACAGTGAATGCAAAAAACAACAATGCATTCACGAACGCTCCAAGAGGAAGTCCGAGCGACCATTCTTCGAGTGACGTAAGGTTCCCGCGAGCGAGAAGGTGCATAAGAAGTCTTCCCTCAACGATGAGAAGAAGAATGACGCCGAAGGAAAGCAAGAGAGTCATCGATGATCAAAAACGAACAACGCGGCTGTTTTGAGAGAAGGAACGGAGGAGTCGTCCGGGACGACGCAGATTCTCTCCGCAGGAAACCGTCTCCCCTTCCTCTATGTTCCCCCTCTCCGTATCCATGAAGACCGCGTGCGTTGCCTCTCCCCAGAGATCCTCCACTCCATCGACGGGCGTAGGATAGAGCATGTAGCGAAGCTGTTTCTCGAGGAAATCCGTTCCGTCGTAGCAGACGGCAACTCTCATCTCTCCGGAGAATCGCGCCCGCTCCGTCTGGAGGTAGTCAGAAACGGCGTGCACGGGCCCAAGTTGTCGGTACTGATAGTCGCCGTACCACTGCCGGAGATCCGCCACGGTTGTTCGGACAAGATTGAAGGAAAAACGGGCATCGTAAACAAAGAAGGCAAGAAGAAATATCCAAACAATCAATTGAAAATTGAAAATTGCCGTTCGAGGCCCTGAAGGGCTCTCAGGCCCTGAACGGGAAAATTGAAAATTGCGTGCGAGACTCGCAACAACGACAGCAATCAACAATATTCCAAGAGTGAACGAAAAACTCATGTCGAGCACGCGGTATCCCCACAGGAAATTGATCGAGGAGAGCAGTGTCGGTTCGTCGAGATTGATATGGCGGAATGCCGCACCGATCGACTGCAGGAATGTCGGGGGACGGATTGCCAAATCGAAGATCTCGATGACTTGTCCCTGTACCCCAAAGACATGGAGGAGGTACTGGTCACGGAACGGCGACCAGGCGGGCGACCGTGTGAGATCGAGAGAGACACGACCGTGCGATTGGGGCTCCAGGCGAACTTTGATCGTGTGGTACGGATTGTAATTCACTGCTCCTTCTCCCCCCGCAGGATTTTCATAGAGATACGAAACCCGGACTTCGAACGGCTCCTCCGAGGAGTATTCGAGAATCAAATCGGAAGCAGCAATTTCGAGAAGCTGGGTTTTTTCCGCCTGAAGGAGGGATGTTTCTGCAAACTGTCTCGTCTCTTCCTGCGCGAGCCGCGGACGAACTTTAAAAATCGGCTTCCCCTCGACCGCGAGCCCCCGGGGCGCATCCTGCGCAGAAACGGGAATAGCTGCCGCAAGACCGAGAACGATCAGGCAAAGAATCCGCTGCATCACGCGTATTGTAGAGGACGCACTGTGTCTGGGCGCTAAAATTTAATGAATAAGATTTGTGTTCGAATGGTCGGGACGAGAGGACTTGAACCTCCGGCCTCACGGTCCCGAACCGTGCGCTCTA
>CAYIRQ010000077.1:0-6919 GCA_964365905.1 uncultured Candidatus Peribacteria bacterium | reverse complement strand
TTCCGTATTTCCTCCGTCGGTTAGCCGGCGGTTTAAACCGCCGGCTAACGGTGGAACGTCCATCGGAATTCATTCCCTCCACTTTATCGAGCATCCAATCGCATTCGCTTCATGCACCGGTGGTTCCCTGTCTTCGACGACCGCTGCAATCGCATCGTGAAGGTTTCGTTCTGTCACTTTCTGGGGTTCCTTCCAGTGATCATCCACTCTTCCCTTGTACTTGAGTTCGCGCCTCCGGTTGAACACGAAGCAGTGCGGCGTGCAAAGTGCACCGTAGGACTTTGCGACTTCCTGTGATTCATCGTGGCAATAGGGGAAGGGATACGCTTTTTCCTTTGCGCGCTCCTTCATCGCGTCAAAGGAATCCTCGGGGTAGTTTGTGGCATCGTTTGAATTGATAAGGACGAACTGCGCGCCTTCCTCGTCGAAATCTTCAGCGAGTGCGATGATCCGATCCTCATACGCCTGCGCGTACGGGCAGTGGTTACACGTAAAAATCACAACCAGAACAGGATCCTTGATAGTTTTTGAATCCACCGTTAGCCCGTCGGTTGCAGGCAGTCTGAAGTGAGGCATTGGATCGCCGATTTTGAGAGCTTTGGAGTTGTCGTTGATGAGAACCATGGGGAGAGAAGAAGGAGAAGAGGAGAGGAATGAGAGGATGAGAGGAAAATCAAAGAGATTGCTGGAGCTTATGAATCAGGTAGCCGGTCCGCTGGATACGATCGTGGAGTTCTTCGCACTCCTGTGTTGTAAGGTAACCAAGATCGTGCGAAAGAACGTACTGATAGTGTAGTTCCTCAATGGAACCAGTCGCAATGTCTAGGAAATGGCTTCTGTCTCTTTTGGTTTTTCTTCCATTACCTTCTGCTATGTTCGTTGGGACGCCGTAGGAAGATCTTCGCATTTGGCTCGTCAATCCGAATTTCTCCTCCGAAGGGAATTCTCCCGTCAAAGAATAGACGCGCAGGCAAAGTTGGTGCGCCTCTTTCCATGCAATGAGGTTCTGATAAGGCCGCTTATTCATGAGAGAATGTGGGAAAGAATATAAAGGGAAGTATCCTAGCATTATTCCTCTTCTCTTCTCCTCCTCTTAATCCTCTCCTCCTCCATGCTCCGTCACTTCACTGCCACCGCATTTATCGTTGATTCAAAGAAGCGCACCCTGCTCCTCTGGCACAAGCGTCTCTCTCGCTGGATGCCGCCCGGGGGCCATGTGGATCCCGATGAAACTCCGGAAGAGACCGCGAAACGGGAATGCAAGGAGGAGACGGGGCTCAATGTTGAAATCCTTGGTGAGGAACAACGGGACCTCTTTGCTCTCGCGCCCGCGGAGGGGCGCATCTTGAAAAAGCCCATTGCTTTCCTTTTGGAAAATATTCCGGAAAGCAAAGAGAGAAACGAACCTGCACACCAGCATATGGATTTTCTGTATATCGCGAAGCTCCTCGATGAGACGCAGGTCGTGAAGCTCGAGGAGCGGGAAGGGCGGGAAGCGCGCTGGTTCACACACGATGAAATTGCGGCTCTCAATCCGCAGACGGAGATTTTTGCGAACGTGCAACGGTACATCCTTCAGTTGTTGAAGTCTTCATGACTGCTCCTAAATGCGACCTCTTGGTACCCGAGGAGATCCGTGAAGAGCTGTTTCACGAAACGTCTCACCAGATTTATTTTCCGTTCCGGAATACGCAACTTGCATGTGCCGGTTTCAAGCAGCATGCGACAAATTTCCTTTTGGCCAATGTTTGTGCGTCCCCGAGAGAGCTTACCATTACTGATGTGTGCCTCTTTCACAGCCATTTTAATACTTGCATAAGACGATGCGAGGATTTCACTCACATTGTTGAGTCCTTGGGAAGGCTTGAGAGGAAGATCCCTTCTCCTTTTTGTATCAGACCCTTTCTGGCCAACAGTAACTTCGATGGTGACAAACCCTTCGATCATAGAGGCACCTACCGTAAGTGTTGTGTGCTCTGCCAGCAAACATTTTCTCGTAATTTTTCTATCCCCCCATCTCCGACCCTCCCGCGACCCCCTCCAGATCCGGCGGTTTCATTCCGGAAATTTCCATTTCTTTCTCCCGAAAACGGAGGAACGTCTCGATATAGACCGCATGACTCCAGGTGAGGGGGGCGACAGAGAGATGCTTCCCGGAGTAGGGGTGGAGCTGCTCGGGGAGAATGCCCGCGGGAGTCGCGTAATGAGCAACCCAGCGAAGCGCGGCGAGCGGTTCCCGGAGATCATCGGGGGTTTTTGCGAGTGCGATCTGCCACTCTGCAAACCAAAGTGTCGTGATGATCCAGGGGTTTCCGGGCACTTCTTTCGTGGGGGTGCCGTCGAACTGATAATGGTCGAAAGGATAGCGTGCGTATCCGCCAATGGAGGTCTGCACGCGAAGCGATTCCTGCAGACTGCGCATGGTGGAGGCGATCCGCGCATCATGCGGCGGGAGAAGATCGAGCATCCAGAGGAGCATGAGGCTCGCGTCCGGCGTGAGATCTTTTTCAACCGTTTTTCCATCCCTGCGTTTGATGCTCTTGACGAATCGCCCCGCTTTCTCATCGTAGAGATGAAAGAGGATGGCTTGCTGCACTTCGTCCGCGGCTTCGTGATAGCGCTGGGCGTGTTTCACGTGCCCGAGCGCCTGCGACATCTTCGCTCCTGCGAGCAATCCCGCGAAAACGGTCGCGCACGTGTACGTTCCAACCCCCCGATGTTCCTCCCACGGATCATAGCTTGGGAGCGGCAGATGCGATTCCCGTTCACGATAGGAGGCGAGGAATTCTGCGGCGCGCTTGATGAAGCACTCGTACATGTCCTGCAGCCATTCGAAGTCGTAATATCGCTCGAAGTGTTTCCACATGGCGACGAGCACGAGAGCTGTTCCGTCCTCCTGGATCGGGAGCTGCATCTCTCCTTCGCGGAACCACGGGTGCCATGAAGAGCCCGGGGAGCCGTCGGGATTGTATTTGTGGAGGAGATAGCCTTCGTGGGAGATCGCGCCGCAGCAGAACTGAAAGAAGCGGCGGGTCATTTCGTGGTAGCCGGCGGTATCCATCGCCATCGAAACGAATGCGCCGTCGCGGGGCCAAACGTAGGTATAGGTATCGCGGTTGAACCGCATGATGTCGGAGTCATTCGCGGCGAGGATGCCGCCGCGATTATCGGCCTGCGTTCGCACGATGAGGAGACTGCGCTTGAAGAGATCGATGAGCGGCTCGTCGAGCGATCCGTAACTCCGGTATTTCTTGTGCACCCAGCTCTTCCAGTAGTTCCGCGTCGATCGCTCCATCTGCTCCGGCGTTTCCTCCAGGACGAAATCATGGAGCGCGAGGACTTCCGCGAGATGCTTCCCGGCGCAGAACCAAAGATGGAGGTGCTCTTCCTTTTCATGCAGGGCGCGACACGAAAGTTCCACCGTCGAATCGACGGATCCCTGCTCGATGGGGTTTTGGCTTAAGCTCCCATCTTCCGCATCCCGCCAGGTTCCTTCAAATCCACGATACTCGCTTTTGCCGGTCGTGAAGGAGGTCAGGCCTTTTCCACCCGCGCTTCCGGAGATGAGGAAGTAGCGCTCTTTGCGATAGTGGATGACGGAATTGGTTCCCGGTTCATAGAAGGCCGTGTCCTTCTGCTTCTCGCCATAGAGGTGCAGGTCGTGGTGGAAGTACACTTTCACGTCCTTCGGTTCCGGATCCATCGAGCGGAAGAGAAAGTGTCGCATGAAAATGTTCTTTACGGGGTGAACGTAATCGACCGCTTCGATCGAGAGACCGAGTCTGTCATTCAGAAGTCGGGACGTGCCCACGAGCGTGTCACCGACGTAGTTCACCGTGATCCGCCAGGAGCCGTCATTGAGCCACGAAAATCCGCGACCCTGCACGAAAAATCCGATGCGGTGCACGTGATTGTAGGTCGTGTGATCCTCCTCGCCGATGTAGGGGTAGTAGAGATCCCGGAGCAGAAGGTGCTCGTCGAAGGTGGCGAGGAGATTGCCGTTGCCGAGGACGAGACTACGAGGCACGAGGCGAGAGAATTAGGAAGTAGGAATTAAGAAGTAAGAATATTTTTTGTAGACGCATTCTTAATTCCTAATTCTTGATTCTTACTTCTTTCCAGGCGTTTTCGTAAATCACAGAGTGCATGACTGTAGCGTCTATACGCTTCATACGGTGATTCATAGGGACTGAAGTACTTGTGCACATCTCCGTCACTCCAGTACTTCGTGCACATGTAGTAGAAGTGGTCGGAGGTCTGCAGTCGCCGCCATGTATCGAGAAGGAATACATCACCTGTTGCTTTGATGTCATGTTCCAGCGCATAAATTCCCGCGAATGCCGCTTCCTGAATGTGATTGCCGCGCCATGCGGAGAGATCGCGCTCGATATCGGCCCACGAGACGAAGGTGTGCGCGTCAAAGATATCCGTGGTTTGCTCTCCCCAGGACTCAAGAACTTCCGAAGGCGTTGCGCAGTGCGCTCCCCACTGCTCCCACATACGGGGAAGCGCCTCGAGGAATGCGAAGATGCCGGTGTCCTCCCACTGGTGTTCGCCGAAGGTTTCGTAGTCCATGTAGAGATTCACGTTGTGGCCACCCGATGCTTTGGCCCATTCCGTGAATGTTTCCGCGTTCAGCGGATACCCCACCCAGGATTTGTCGGAAAAGCGGAACGCAACATCATCGCTGAGTCGGAAATTTTTGAGGAGCACGCGAATGGATTCCGGTCGGCTGTGCAGGCGATATTTCCGCGTGACTCGCTCAACGTTTGCAGGAAGATGAAAACGCGGAGGTTGGTACGGGACATTCGGTGTTCTTCCCGAGAGAATATGATCGGCGCCTTCCGCGAGAATGCCTCGAAAGCCGAGAAGTCGCGCGACTTCCGCAAGCTCATTGCAATACACGAGTTCGGTATTCCGGAAGATGCGTGGTTTTTGCCCGAAGAGCCGTTCAATCGTGCGCGCATGCTTTGCGACTTGTTCGCAGAATTCCGGCAAGGACGAGAGATACGAGAGCGAGTGATAGTACGTTTCCCCCAGGAATTCGACTCTCCCTGTTGCGGCTAAATCCTGGAACGTTCGCAGAACATCCTGTCCATACTCTTCGCACTGATCGAGGAAGACGCCGGAGAGAGAGTATGCGATGCGGAACTCCGGGTGTGTTCGGAGCAAATGAAGCATGAGCCGGTTTGCAGGCAGGTAGCACTTCTCTGCGACCTTCCGAAACACCGCTTCGTTCTTTGCGCGGTCAAAGTAATCGAGTCCCTCGCGTCCGATTTCTGTGATCCGGAGATCACGGAGACGGTAGGGCTGGTGGACTTGGAAGTAGAAACTAATGAAAGGTGCCATGGGATGAAGGGGAAATACAAACACATCCCTTCTCCCTTGGGGAGAAGGTGAGGATGAGGGGAACAGAAACATCGCTGGAGACATATTGCTTTTTTGTATATTGATTGTTCCTCCTCACTCTCCCTCTCTCCTCTTGGGAGAGAGGATGTTTGTGTTTGTTGTATTTTTTCATTTGGAATTGTTTTGAAATTATTAATTAAAAATTTGAAATTTATCTGAGAAATTAAAACTTCATACGAACCTTATCGTAGATTGATAAAACCTTCGCTGCCTGGTTTTCCCATCGGAGGCGCGTGAGCGTGTGGGTTGCTTCGGATCGCAGTTGTACTGCGAGCGGTTCCTCACGGAGGACTGTCGCAATGCAGTCCGCGAGCTTATCGATATCCCAGAAGTCGACATGGAAGGCGTGCGGAATGACTTCGGCAACACCCGACTGCTTGCTGAGAATGACGGGCGCTCCCTGCGCGATGGCTTCCAACGCAACGAGGCCGAAGGGTTCCGATGTCGAAGGCATGACAAAGCAGCTTGCATGCTTATAGAGTTCGCGCGCCTCCGCGCCATTCACCTTTCCAGCGAACAGGACGCTGCTCTGGAGCCCCATGTTGCACGCGCGATCCACGAGTTCGGGGAGGAGATACCCTTCTCCCGCGACGACAAACTGCGCGTCGGGGCGATGGTGATGAACGATCCGTGCAGCCTCGAGGAAGTGGAACGGTCCTTTCTGCACGGTGAGTCGTCCGAGGAAGAGCACCATCGGATGCTTTTCTCTGAGCGCTGTGATTGGCGCGAACTGCGGCGTGTCGTGGGTGCCGTTATGCACGACATCAATTTTGTCTCCGGGAATTCCGTACTCACGGACGAGGATCTGCTTCGTGTAGTTGCTCACGGTGATGATGTGATCGGAACGCTCCAGTCCTTCCCGCTCGCGCCAGTAGATCCATTCGTTCGGGCGGAAATGCGTGCGGTCGAGTTCGGTCGCATGCACGTGCGCGACGAAGGGGATGCGATGATAGCGAGCGGCGCGAGCGCCGGCGCCGAAGGTCATCCAGTCGTGACTGTGGATAACGTCCGCTTTCACGTCTTTCGTGAGTTCCACGCTCAGTTCGGTGAATGTGTGCACAGCTTCCCCGAGATCGCGTCCATAGAGCGCGATGCCTGAACGTGGAATTGCGTCATTCCGGAGACGATTCGCGTAGTTTGCAAAGGAGTCATAGGGTTGCAACATGCTCTTCACTCGCACAGTTTGCACGTGCTGCTCGGTGGGGGAGATGACGGACATGCCGGGATCCATTTCGGCCTCTCCCTGCGGAAGCACGAGCGTCACTTTTGCCCCATGCTGCAGCAGTCCCCGCACGAGTCCCTGGCATGCAACACCGAGTCCGCCGAGGTGAGCGGGCGGATATTCCCAACCGAACATGAGGCAGTGGACAGACACTTTTGTTTTTGGGTTTTGAAGGCGTACTAAATCTCTGAATTATAGCAGAAAGAAGCTGAAAACTCAATCCCCTCGATACACAAAGCGGTAAAGATTCGTGAGCTTTTGGCTACAGGTTCAAGTAATCCAGACCAT
>CAYIRQ010000076.1:0-7080 GCA_964365905.1 uncultured Candidatus Peribacteria bacterium | reverse complement strand
GAGGCTCGGGCCTGCCGTGTCCTTGAAGGGATCGCCGACGGTGTCGCCGGTGACTGCGGCCTGGTGCGCCGGACCCTTCTTACCGCCGAGGTTCCCTGCTTCGATATATTTCTTTGCGTTGTCCCATGCGCCGCCCGCATTATTGAGGTAGGCGGCGAGGATCACCCCTGCGATCGTGCCCACCATGAGAAGGCCAGCGGCCGCTTCCGCGCGGAGGAGCACGCCGACGATGATCGGGGCGAGGATCGCGAGGAGGCCGGGGAGGACCATTTCCTTGAGGGCCCCTTTCGTCGCGATATCGACGCATGCCGCGTAGTCAGGATCCTCCGTTCCCCGCATGATGCCGGGATGCTCACGGAATTGCTTCCGCACTTCTTCCACGATGACGCCTGCAACTCTCCCCACCGCGCGAATGGCAAGGGAGGTAAAGAAGAAGACCACCATCGCGCCGAGGAAAGCGCCGATGAAGACTTCCACTTTCGCAAGATCGACGACCGTGATCTGCGCCTCCTCGAGGTAAGCAGAGAAGAGCAGGAATGCAGCGAGAGCGGCGGATCCCACGGCATATCCCTTGGTGAGCGCTTTGGTGGTATTCCCGGTCGCATCGAGCTCATCCGTCACGTTGCGAATGTGTTCGGGGGCTTTGCTCATTTCGACGATGCCTCCCGCGTTATCCGTGATCGGCCCGAACATATCCATCGCGAGGATGTACCCCACGGTCGCGAGCATGCCCATCGTCGCGACGGCAGTCCCATAGAGGCCTCCGGCGGTGAGCCCCGTTTGATTGCCGAACCAGTAGGAGAGGAAGAGCGCAACGCAGACCGTGATGACTGTGAAACCGGTGGATTCCATGCCGACAGCCGTTCCCGCGATGATGTTCGTTGCATGGCCGGTCGTGCTTGCTTGAGCGATACTCTGGACCGGTCGGTACTGCTTCGCCGTGTAGTAATCCGTCATGTAGACAAACACTATGGAGGTGAAGATGCCGACAAGGCCTGCGAGGAAGAACCAGCACGATGTGGAACTCAGGAGGCCCGTTGCCGTGCTTCCTGCGAGTGGGACATCGAGCATCCATTTGCTTGTCGCGAAGAGCGCGACCACGGTGAGAATCGTCGTGAACCAATATCCACGCACGAGCGCTTTCATGGGATTTTCGTGGTCTTTTCCACGCACGGAGAAGACACCAACGATGCTTGCGATGAGTCCGAAGGCGCGAAAAACGAGCGGGAAGAGAATGCCCTTCACGCCGAAGATCGGATAGAGGCCAACACCCAAGATCATCGCGCCGATATTCTCCGCAGAGATTGATTCAAAGAGATCCGCTCCCCGCCCTGCACAGTCACCGACATTGTCACCGACGAGATCTGCTATAACAGCAGGATTGCGGGGATCATCCTCTGGAATGCCTGCCTCGATCTTGCCGACCAGATCCGCTCCCACATCGGCTGCCTTTGTGTAGATGCCTCCTCCGAGTTGCGCGAATAATGCAACAAAGCTTGCGCCGAAACCATATCCGATAATGAGCTTGGGAATTTCTGTCGCTTCCTTTCCAAAGGAGAGGAAATAGAGGAGGTAAAGGCCGGAGATGCCCAGGAGCGAAAGAGACGTAATCACGATTGCGGGAACCGTGGCGCCGTGCAGTGCCATGCGCAGCGCTGCAGAGAGCCCCTTACTTGCTGCATGCGCCGTTTTCAGATTCACGCGCGTTGCGACGAGCATCGAAACGACACCCGCGACGCTCGAGAGAAGCGCTCCGAGCAGGAACGATCCTCCGACTTCCATGCCATGCTCCCATCCCGTTTCTCCCCCTGTGATTCCATAGGCGACGAGGAGAAGGAGAGCGACTGCGACCGTGAGGAAGCCGATTGTTTTGTACTGACGGGTAACGAACGCATTCGATCCCGTACGGATGGCGTTTGCGACTTTCTGCATCTCTGCAGAGCCGGACTCCGCATTCTTGACGGATGTCCAGAGAAACGAGGCGACGATGAGACTTGCGAGCGCAATTGCCGGAGAGAGAAATTCGAGGGAGAGAGGGTTCATAGAAGATGAGAGGATGAAGAGGAGGAGAGGAGCAGAGGATTAGCTGGGAGGAGCACCTTTCAGAGTTTTCGTGCACACTTTGCGCGCTCTTGCGATGAGCACACGTGCCAGTTGTTCCCAATCGAGGGAGTCAAGGAGTTTCCTTTTAACCTCATCTACCTGAGGATTTTTCGGCAGTGCTTGTGGTGTGGCCATGTTTCCTTGGTTAAAGAAATTACAAGGAGCTTAGGGAAGGCCGGGGGGAGAGTCAACGCTGGCCCTCTCCGCTACAATGCGTGGCACACATGGCGGACAATCCCTACGAGATCCTCGGTGTTTCACGGAGTGCAACTCCCGATGAAATCAAGAAGGCTTATCGAAGCTTAAGCAAGCAGTGGCATCCCGATAAACATAAGGGCGAGAAAGCTGCCGAGGAGAAGTATAAGCAGATCAACCGTGCCTACGAGGTTCTTTCGGATCCCAAGAAGAGGCAGATGTACGACCAATATGGGACCGAAGAGCCCTTTGGCGCTGGTGGTGCCAGCGCGGGAACGCAGGGATCGCCCTTCGGGGGCGGATTTTCCGGTTTCAATTTCCAGGGGGAAGGACTCGATGATCTCTTTGCATCGTTCTTCGGTGGAGGGAGGGGAGGCAGGGTGGAGAGGGAAGTGCAGGGGCGCGATATCGAAGCGACCGTTCAGATTTCCATGCGCGACGCGTATCACGGAGGACGCAGAGCCTTACGGATCAGCAAATACATCGTCTGTGAGAAATGCAGCGGCAGTGGTGCACGGGAGGGCTCAAAGAAAATTTCCTGCACGAACTGTTCCGGAACGGGCCAGGTGACGCGCACCGCGCAATCCTTCTTTGGGACGATCCGGCAGAGCGCGATGTGTGAAAAGTGCCATGGTTCGGGTCGTGTCCCCGAACATCCATGTTCCGCATGTAAAGGAGAGGGGAGAGTGCAGGGAGTGGAAGAAGTGACAGTAGAGATTCCGCGAGGGATCGCAGACGGACAAACGCTCCGCGTGCACGGGAAGGGGGAGGCGGGCAGGCAAGGGGCGGTCGCTGGCGATCTCTATGTGCATATTGCCGCCACGCCGGATCCGCGCTTTCGCCGTGAGGGAAATGACCTGCATGTGGATGTTACGATTCCCGTGCCCGATGCCGTGCTCGGGCGGGAAGTGCACATCGAGATGTTCGACGGGCCGCTGACCGTCAAGATTCCCGAGGGAACGCAACCCGGACAATCATTGCGCGTGAAGGGAAAAGGAATGCCCGTGCTCGGGAGTTCGCGATTCGGGGATCTCTCTATGAAGGTGAACGTGGAGCTGCCGAAAAAAACATCGCGAAGGGAGAAGGAGTTGTGGGAGGAGCTGCGGGGGAGTTAGGGTTTGGATTCGGGTTCGGGTTGGGAAGTTTCTGTGTAGTTTTACTTTATGAATTTCTGCCCTAACCCTAACCCTAGCCCCAACCCTCATTCTCCTGTTCAATATGCCCGATATGACCCGCCGCCAATTCCTCCTCGCGCTCTTTCTCTGCGTTGTCGCTCTCGGCCTCGGATGGCAGCTTGGATCACAGGTCACACGGAGGGTTTATGAGGCGGAGATCCATGCGTGGGAGGAGCGTTTTTCGCTCTCGGGATCGGGTGTCACTGTCCGTGAGGATCCCGCAAAGGAGGTAGATCTCGAGATCCTTTGGACGGTCTGGAGGCTCCTCGATAAGCACTACGTCGACCCGCAGGCGCTGACCGTTGATGAGTTGCGATACGGCGCTGTCCGCGGACTTGTAGAAGCAATGAAGGATCCGTATTCCGCATTCATGACCCCGAGTGAAAACAGCGATTTTCAGGAAGTGCTCCGGGGAAAACTTGAGGGAATTGGGGCCGAACTTACTCTGCGGGATGGTGTCATTGTCGTCGTTGCTCCGCTCAAAGGTTCTCCCGCCGCGCGCGCCGGTCTTCTCCCGCTCGATATGATTACGGCGGTGGATGGAGTGTTGCTCGATGGGATGAATTTGCAGGATGCCGTCCGGCGTATCCGCGGAGAGAAAGGTACGTATGTGAAGATCGAGGTATACCGCCCAGCCACATCGGATGAGCTCTCCTTCGATATTGTGCGGGAAGAAATCCTCGTTCCGAGTGTGGAACAGGAAGTCCTGAAGACTGCTTCGGGGTCCCTCGGCTACGTTTCCATCAACCAGTTCGGCGATGACACCTCGGAGGCCGCGCGACGCGCGCTCGAAACACTCCGGAAGGAACGGACACTCTCCGGTGTCATTCTCGATCTGCGGTTCAATGGCGGCGGCTACCTCGATGGCGCGATCGAGATCGTCTCGCTCTTCCTCGATCGGGGGGAAGTGGTGAGTGTCGAGAAGAGAGGAGAGGAGAGAGACACGCAGTTCGTGCTCGGGGATCCGGTGATGCCGGACATGCCTCTCGTCGTCCTCATCAATGAGGGCTCCGCGAGCGCTTCGGAAATCGTCGCGGGAGCGCTCCAGGATCACAAACGTGCCGTCATCATGGGCATGAAGAGCTTCGGGAAGGGGACAGTGCAGGACGTCATCGATCTCCCCGGGGGCTCGAGCCTGCGCCTCACGATCGCCAAATGGAAAACGCCGAACGGACGTGATCTGGGGAAGGAAGGTGTGACGCCGGATTACGTCATTGAGCGAACCACGGAAGATTACGCCGCGGATCACGATCCGCAGAAGGCGGCGGCGGTGGAATACTTATTGGATGGGGACATCCCCACAGGGGAAGACCCCAAGACGCCAAGAAACCCATAATCCTCTCTCCCGTGGGGAGAGAGATAGAGTGAGGGGGAAGCAAAAAAACAGCCCCTCACCCTAACCCTCTCCCGAAGGGAGAGGGTAGAACCCATCATGTTTGATTCTTTGTATTCCCTGCCTACAATTGTCTCAATGCAACGCTACCTCGTGGAAGCCCTCGGCACCTTCGTCCTCCTCTTCCTCACAACGTTCACGTTCCTCGAAGCATCCCAGAATGTGTTGCTCGGCGCTCTGGTTGCTGCCACGAGCTATGCAGTACTCATGATTCTGTTTCAAAGCATCTCCGGAGCTCATTGCAATCCTGCGGTCTCCCTCGGCGCATGGGTTGGCCGGTCACTCTCGACCCATGATCTCGTGCCATATTTTCTCGCGCAGTGCATCGGGGGCATCGGTGGGATATTGCTCCTCTCTTTCGTCGTCAGTGGCAACGATGAAATTGTTGCTCTTGGAGAGACGGTATTGAGCGGCATCCCGATTTGGAAGGTGATTGCTCTCGAAGCGGTCTTCACATCTTGTCTCACGCTCGCGATCGTTCTGCCACGGCGCATGGGAATTTCTCCTCACATTGCGGCACTCATCGTAGGGATCTTTCTCTTTGCTCTCCACCTCTTCGTTCTTCCGGGCATTCCCGGCTACCTTGCCAGTCTGAATCCCGTCCGCACCATTGCCCCGCTCGTTGTTTCTCCCGATTTCGAGGCAGCCAAGCAGGTGTGGGTGTATGTCGTGGGGACGATGCTCGGGGGGGTGGGGGCGGGGGTAATGTTGAGGGTGATGCGTCGTTGAAAGACAGTTGCTGTGTCATGGTGAGCTTGTCGAACCATGTCCCCGCAGGGAACATTGCCTTTCGAGGACGTGCCTCGCCCCGTCCGACTCGTCGGCCGAGGCGGGCAGGCTCGGCATGACGTACACACATTTCACTACCATATAACGTTATATGGTAGTGACGTGAATGGAGAGAGATGCGCGGTTTTGGCTATCATATCTTCATGAGAACCATGCCGATTGTGTGTGCCTGACGCTGCTCCTGACGAGTTGCAGTTTTGAGAAGCAGGCCACTGAGGAGACATCCAAGCCAGGTGATGGGGTGGCGTTTGAAACGGAGGAAGCCGTGATGCCGCCCGATGCCCCCGCGGAAATACCAGAGCAATTGGCGAACGAGGCGACATTCGATGATCGCACGGCGTCGGCGGTAGAAGAAGACGGACGTACGGCCGTTCTTCTCGCGCAGGATGGCAAGGAAATTGTTGTGGAGGAATCCCGCCACGATCCGGAGAATCCTGTGGGGGGATTTCTATTCAGAAATCTTGCATTCTCTCCCCGAGGGAGATTTCTCGTGTATGAAGCATGGGGATGGGAGTGGAGTGGTGGGAGAGTCTATGACACTCAGGCGCAGAAGAATGTTCTGGAATTTGCTCCCCCCTCCTACTACGGTTTCACGCCTGACGAGCAGTTCTTTTATGCGTGTGGCATCAGTCACTTGGGGGGCGAGTTCATTGCTGCTGTGTATGCGTCACCCGATTTTTCCGTGCGCTTCGATGCTCTTGCGCAACGTGCGCCTTCGACGTTGATAGAGGATTTCCGATGTTCTTACGATGCAAAGAAGCAGGTTGTCCGCTTCGTGTTTGACCCGGTAGAACAGCTCATGAGCGATGAGACGGTACAGGACCCCCCGCCGGAGGTCATTGAGATGCGGTTCGATGAGGATTCTCCTCGTAGCTGAAAAGTTCGTCTGATCTGAAGAAGCGTGTGATCTCCTTCTTCGCAGTTTCCAGAGAATCCGAGGCGTGCGCGACGTTGATCATCATGTCGGTGCCGAATTCCTTGCGAAGAGTTCCGGGTGCCGCCTTGCGACTGTCCGTGACGCCGAGCATCTCACGCACGCGGTCGACGACATTGTCGCCTTCCAGCACCATCGCGATCACCGGAGTGGAACTCATGAAAGATGCGATGTCCGGATAAAAAGGTTTATCCGCGACGTGTGCGTAGTGCTTTTTCCAAAGGGCTGCGGATGGTTTCACCATCTTCATCCCCAGAATCCGAAACCCCGCATTTTCAAAGCGTTGGATCACCTTCCCGGAGAATTTATTCTTGATGGCGTCGGGTTTGAGGAGGATGAGGGTGCGTTGCATTTATGCCCGAGTGTAAGCCAAAAGTGGATTCGATAGCTTCTTGACTTGATTTACAAAAATTTGTATAGTCATACTATGGACGCAAACCTGCATTTACCCCTCAAATGCCCCACCTGGACGAGGTGAAATAAAGAGCAGG
>CAYIRQ010000075.1:0-7253 GCA_964365905.1 uncultured Candidatus Peribacteria bacterium | reverse complement strand
CCCTCACTCCCCGCCCGTACCGAACGGGTACGTTCGGGCGGGTACCTCTCTCCCGCGGGGAGAGAGAATGTGTATATTTTTTGTTTGATGCAATGAAAGTACTCCTGACTGGTGCCGCCGGCTTCATTGGCTTCCATACGGCGAAAGTGCTCCTCGAACGGGGAGATGAGGTGATCGGCCTCGATAACTTCAGTCCCTACTACGATCCGCGGCTGAAGGAGGCGAGAGTGGAACGGTTAGTCGGCGATTTCAATCGCCGGTTTCAATTGATCCGTGGCGACATTACCGATCGGCACACCGTGGAGAAGGCAATCCAAGGGGTGGATCGTGTGTGCCACCTCGCGGCCCTCGCCGGAGTTCGGTACTCATTTCAGCATCCTGAGGAATACATTGAAACGAATGTTCATGGGACATTCATCCTTCTCGAAGAAGTACGAAAGCAGAAAATCCCCGGCTTCATCTACGCTTCATCGAGTTCTGTCTACGGCGCAAACGAGAAGCTGCCGTTTTCAGAAAATGACCGCGTCGATCATCCCATCTCTCTCTACGGCACGACAAAGCGCGAAAATGAGCTCCTCGCGCACACGTACCACCACATGTACGGCATTCCCGTGACGGGTCTCCGCTTCTTCACCGTGTACGGGCCCTACGGTCGCCCCGACATGGCGCTCTTCCTCTTTACGGAGAAAGTACTCAAGGGGGAAACACTCCCGATCTACGGAGAAGGAAAAATGCAACGCGACTTCACGTACATCGATGACATCGTCGCAGGCACCGTCGCTGCGATCGACAAAAATTATCCTGAGGAAATTTTTAACCTCGGATCAGGACGCAAAGAAGAACTCCTCGACTTCGTCGCGATGATTGAACATGCTTGTGGGAAAGAAGCGAACCACGAACTTCTTCCCATGCAACCGGGCGACTTCCGCGCAAGTCATGCGGATATTGCGAAGGCGAAGAAGATGCTTGGATATAGCCCGAAGATGACGATTGCAGAAGGGATTCCAAGGTTTGTCGAATGGTACCGAAAGCATTACAACATGTAGATTACCCCTGAGAGAACAACCGATAGATCCCGAATGAGCAAAGCGAGTTGAGGGCTGACATGGTTCCGCGAGTATTACAAAGTGTGGAACTCAACTGAAATTCGATGAGATGTCACCCTGAGCTCGTCGAAGGGTCGAATGGTATCGAAAACATTCCAACATGTAGGTCAACTGCGACATGTTCCAGTGTTTCGATACATCATAACAGTGTCTCTCTTGTGGTGAGGCACCCCTCACCATGACACGCGGCGAGCCTCGAACCACGTCATTCCCTCCACGTGATCAAACGGTTCATCGTGTAGTTCCAGAAAATCCCGACGAAGGCTCCTGCCATGACGGAAAGAATCTCTGCAGTACCCCGGGAAAACAGGAAAGCCGCAACACTGTAGTTTGCCGCCGCTCCGAGTGCGCACGCGATGTTAAATTTCAAAATACCCGTGAGCGCCTGCGCACCCCGCAAGCGCTGCTCGCGGAACGTCCACAGGTTATTGAGAATGAAATTGAATATGATCGCCGTTTCAATCGCGGCAAGGACTGCGATAGAGAAGCCCATGAAGGATAATCCTTCCGCAATAAGAATGCTGCGTACGAGGAAGTACGTCGTGAGGTGCACCATGAGGCCGAGTGTTCCCACGATGCAGTATTTGATGAAGGTTGTAGGAATGAAGCGCCCGAGTGTCACATCATACAAGTATTCGAGAAATTCGATCTGCACTCTGCGGCTGAGCTTGCTCTCCCCGTGCAGGCGTTTCCCGAACGAGAAGGGAATTTCCTGCACGGTGGTCGATGGCGGAACATGCACAAGAATATCGAGGAGTATTTTGAAGCCTTTGGGATTGAGTTTCGGAAGTGCAGCTTCAAAGGTGGATCGGTCGAGCGCGAAGAAACCGCTCATCGGATCTGCCACTTTCACTTTACAGAGCGCAATCGCAAGACGCGTTGCAATTTTGCTCAGTGCATAGCGTCGTTCATCCCACCCACCTACGCTCCCACCTTCAACATATCTTGATCCCACAGCTATATTCATTTTCTCTCGTTTGCGAGGAGCGCAGCTTGTCCCGAGTTGTGCCGAGGGAGTGGGCAGGTTGCCCAACACAGCCTCATAGAGTTTCGGGAGAAGAGTGAGATCGTGTTGTCCGTCGGCGTCGGCAACGGCAAGAACATTGCCACGTGCCGCAAGAAATCCTTCCACGACCGCGGAAGAGAGACCGCGACGGCCGACACGGCGAATGACATGGACATTGGGAAAGCGTTCCGAGAGATCACGCGCAATCTTATAGGTCCCATCGGGAGAATTATCATCGACGATGATCGCTTCGTGTGGAATGTCCTGAAGAATCTTCTCCATCTGAGGGATGAGTGCGGGGAGGTTTTCGGCTTCGTTGAAGGTGGGTAAAACTAAGGAGAGCATGGATTGGAGTAACAGAGTAACGGAATAACGGAATAACAGAAATGAGTCGATATCCTGTTATTCTGTTACTCTGATATTCCGTTATCCACGCTATGCATCTCCGTCTTCTCTTAGCCTTCTTCGCTCTCAGCATTCTCCTGAGTATTCCATCAATGCCCAGAATCCCGCGCTTTTTTCCATTGGTGAGCGCAGATGTTCGAGCCGCATTTCCCGAAGCGCAGAGAACGCTGGAAGAACAAGGTTTGTGGCTCGTGAATATCGATCTCCTTGGCGTCAAAAAAGACGAAACGGAAATTTGTTTCTTGTGGGGACATAGGTACACGTCGGGAAGAGGAACTGCAAGACCGGAAGAAATTAAAACGTGTGTTGCAAAAACTCAGCGTGTCATGGTGAGCCCGCCGAACCATGGACACACGATGTCACCCTTCGACGAGCTCAGGGTGACACCAGTCACGCAACGTATTCAACCATGAAGCGCTCTTTCTTCATTCTCATTGGCATCCTTATTGCAGCCGGTGTTCTTCTACGGTTTCAACATCTCACGATTCCCGATCTCACGACCGACGAGGCACAATATATCCTCCCTGCGACCGCGGCGCATCCTCCCTTCGGCATTGCACTGTATCAAGGAGCAATGGCACTCTTCGGGCGGGAGCTCTTGATTTTTCGGTTAGTCGCGGCAATCGTGGGAATTCTGACGTTGCCGCTGATATATTTTGTCGCACGGAGTGTCACCCTGAGCTCGCCGAAGGGTGACACCACTGCCCTCCTCGCAACCGCCCTCGCCGCTCTCTTCCCCCCCCATATCCTCTTTAGCCGCCTCGGGTATCTCGATATCATCCAGTGCGCCGCGTGGACTGCACTTCTTTTTTGCTTCCTCAAAGCCCACCAATGTGAATATGAGATACGAGAACAACCCCATTCTCTCCTCGGAAAAGTGCTCTCGCGCTTGCATCGCAAGATCGCGGAGGAACATCGAACAATGCTGTGGTTGACACTCACGTTTCTGGTAAGCACCGCGGCAACGTTTGTGAAGGGACAGGGACTTCTTTTCTCTCTGTTCCTTCTCATCGGACTCATCATCGAGAGGCGGCAGGGAGTTTTGCAGAGTCCGCTCGCATGGACACTCCTCCTCAGCCTCATTCCCATCGGATTCTATTTCCTCGCGCATCCGGAAATTCTCGCAACAGTGCTGCTCTATACCGGTGGCGCACAGGGCGGCATGTTCGGCGCTTCCAATCCTCTTGCGCGCATTGCTGAACTTGCAAGCACATGGTGGCACATGTTTCCCCTCGCACTCGTTCTCATGATGCTCTCTTTATTTTCCAAAGAAACACGAAAGTTGCCATGGCCTTTGTATCTCCTCTCCGCAATCTTCGTCGTCATTCCTTTCTTTCTGGGACCCGATCATCCGTACTACACCGTGTATTTCGTCATCCCCTCCTCTCTCCTCATTGCGCAAGCGCTCGCACGGCAAAAGTCCGTCTTCCAATACGGCGTTCTTCTTGCCTCACTCATCGTTGCGCTCCTCGTCTTCCCTCCGCATCCCGCACTGCGGACGCGCTTCGCGGAATCGCTCTATCTCACGGAGGGATATTGGAACACCCACGCGGCCGCGATCAACGATCTTCTCAAAGACGAAAAGAGAATCACGGTACTCGGATACCCCGGTCACAACATCCGCTGGTATCTCAAACCGGAAGCGCTCGTCGGTCGCCGGATGAATCCGCCCTACCCCACTCCCTATATCCTTATACTCCAGAATCCTGAAGAGGCACGCAGACTCGGAGGGGTGGTGTACGAAGATGAGATGGTCACGATTGTGAGGCAATAAACATGCCATGCTATGATTCACGCCTATGAAAAAAGCTCTCATTACGGGGATCACAGGCCAGGACGGTGCTTACCTCTCGCAGTTCCTCCTGGGGAAAGGATACGATGTGTATGGCCTCGTGCGCCGGTTATCGACTCTGAATTTCTGGCGCCTCGATGAACTCGGGATTCGCGACAAGATCCATTTTCTCGAGGGGGATCTGATGGATGCGACCGCCCTCAATAGCATCATGGAATCGCTGCGACCCGCGGAGATCTACAATCTCGCCGCCCAATCATTTGTCGGGACCAGTTGGCAGCAATCGATTCTCACGACGGAAGTGAACACACTGGGGACGGTGCATCTTCTGAATGCCATGAAACACCATCATCCGGAGGGGAGGTTCTATCAGGCATCGACGAGCGAGATGTACGGAAACTCCAACATCGACAACATACAGGATGAGCGAACGTCTCTGCATCCGCGCAGTCCGTACGCGATCAGTAAACTCGCCGCGCACTGGTTCACCATCAACTATCGCGAGAGCTACGGGCTCTTCGCGTGCTCCGGCATTCTCTTCAATCACGAATCCCCCCTGCGCGGGATCGAATTTGTGACACGGAAAATCACCGATGGCGTTGCCCGCATCAAGCTGGGGCTCGCAAAGGACATTCGCCTCGGGAATCTCGATGCCCGCCGTGACTGGGGATTTGCGGGCGATTACGTGGAAGCCATGTGGCTCATGCTGCAGCAACCTAAACCGGACGACTTCGTGGTCTCGACGGGCGAGAATCGATCCGTCCGCGACTTCCTCACCGCCGCATTCCGGGAGATCGACATCGGCGATTGGACTCCGTACGTGCAGCAGGACCCCGCGATGCTCCGCCCCTCCGAAGTACATGAGCTCTGCGGAAAGAGCGACAAAGCGCGCAAAGTCCTTGGTTGGAAGCCCAAGGTCAGCTTCGAAGCGCTCGTGAAGATGATGGTGGAAGCGGATTTGAGGAGGTTGCAGAAGTAATACCTATCGTCCACATACCAGTATATCGTCATACTGGTTTGTGTCTTCGTTTCCCTCTGCGGCGCACTGGAAACTGCTAATGTTTTCTCTCACGAAATACTGCATGGTGCATCCACAAGTAATTCCACGCGGCAGCTCCCGGAATGATCAGTAGTTTTACGGGGACGTACCAGAACCCAAGCTCAATCGCGAAGAACCAAAGAATTCCCTGTGCCAGAAAAAAACTGGATCCGTACACGAGAATGAATTGCGCGTACTGCACTGCATGTTTCCGTTCTTCATTCTTAAACGTCCAGCGCTTGTTCATATAAAAGGCATTGGTGACCGCGATGCCCGTGGAAAGAACGTTCGAGAAAAGAAGGGGCCAGGCAAGCACCTCCACGCAAAAAGCAAGGATTCCAAAATCAATGAATGAATTGGTGAGGCCGGTTGTCACAAATTTTGCGCCCTGTGCGACATGCAGCGCGAGCGAGCGGGAACGGATGTGAAGAATGGCCAAAAAACTCTCACGCATCTCCCGAAGACTCATGTTGGATGTGCCGTGACGGCGATTCGTGAAGGTGATGGGGATCTCGGTGAGGCGCATTCCGAGGCGATGGAGCTCATACGACATTTGGGGGATGACCGTAAATCCCGTTCCCTCAATCTGGAGCTCCGGAAGATGCGCGAGAGCTCTCTCGCCATAGCACCGATAGCCATTCGTATAATCATGCACGGGAAGTCTCAGAATCAAACCGGCGTACAGATTCGCAGCGCGACTGAGAACCTTCCGGTACCACTCCCATCCGATGATCCTGCTTCCGGGAACGTACTTGGAACCGATGACGACGTCCGCCCCGGAAAGTTGCGCAAGAAAGCGCGGAATATCCTTGGGATCATGCGAAAGATCTGCATCCATCTCGATCGCCGCTTTGTAATCGCGTTCACGCGCAATCCTGAATCCCGCAAGACAGGCGGATCCCCTCCCCGCCTTACCCTCGTTCCTCTCGAGCAGTTGCAGACGATCAACACCGTATTTCGCCTGGAGATCCCGCACTACTTTCGCAGTCCCGTCGGGAGAATGATCGTCAACGACGAGGATATCGGGGGGGGATGCCAGCACGAAGATCCCCTCGATGAGCGTGCCGATGTTCTCTCGCTCGTTAAAAGTCGGGATGATGATGAGTGCATCCTGATTCATGTTTTCTCAAGTATACACATCCATGATTGCCCCAGTCTCCGGATTCCCGGAGTCGATGAGAACCATCGATCCACCGCATGAATGGCTGCATTCGTGAACCAGAAGCGCGGCATGCCATAGAGATGCAGCGGCGGAAAGAGGGTCGTTGCGCGAACACTCACAAGTTGAAGCGGGCTTCTTTGAAAAAGGTGCATCCATTCCCTTCTCGAGAAATTCGTATTGTGACGATCGGGGTGCCCTTCCGGAAGTTCCTTTGTCTTCTTCCGCGAGAAGAAACCGCGAAGGGAACGCAACGTATGAGTGTAGCGGTCGTGCATGACGGGCACCGTGACGAGCGCCCGCCCTCCGGGTTTCAAAATTCGATGAACCTCCCAGACGAGACTCATTGGGTCCGTGAGATGCTCGATAATGTCGATACAGAGTGCTTTGTCGAACGATGAATCCGGGAGCCCTGTTGCTTCCACCCGTGCTTCCAGTACTTTGAAGTTGGAAACCTCGTGCTCTTGCATGAAATAAATCAGTTGACGAAGGCGATTTCCATCCGTGTCCACGCACAGCATTTCCCGAAAATGTCCCCGGTAGATCGCGACTTGCGGCCCTACTCCACATCCGAGGTTCACAACTCTTTCTTCGGGTGAAAGCGGAAAAAACTCGGGGTAGACGATGGAGCTTTGGAGTTTTCCCTCAAAGAGGCGACGGTCGAGATTTGGATCTGACATAGGAATATTCTACATCCCCTCTCCCCGCGGCTTGCCGGCCGAAGCTTGTGTGCAAAGGTATATGAA
>CAYIRQ010000074.1:0-7269 GCA_964365905.1 uncultured Candidatus Peribacteria bacterium | reverse complement strand
TAAGGGGACCTTCCCCTGTATTCCCGTTACTTGGCAGTTTCCACCACCCTTGTCTCGCGTATCACGTTCACCTTAATCACCCCCGGATACGTGAGTTCCTTCTCGATCTTGCCTGCGATATCCTTCGCGAGCTCACGCTGCTGGAGGTCATCGACTGCCTCTGCTTTCACAAACACGCGCACTTCGCGACCCGCGCTGATTGCATAGGCTTTCTCCACGCCGCCGAACGACCGCGCAACTTCCTCGAGTTCCGTGAGACGCTTGATGTAGGCCTCGAGCGACTCGCGACGGGCACCGGGACGAGCGCCGCTGATGGCGTCAGCCGCGGCAACGACGAATGCTTCCGCAGTGCGCATGGGCACATCTTCGTGGTGCGCCTCCACGCAGTGGATCACTTCCGGACGGATTTTATAGCGCTTGCAGATCTCAACGCCGATTTGCACGTGAGTGCCGGTGACTTCGTGATCCAAGGCCTTTCCGATGTCATGGAGGAGAGCCCCTTCCACGGTAATCTTTGGATCTGCGCCAATTTCTTCCGCAAGCATGCGCGCGAGATGCGCCATTTCGACAGAGTGCTTGAGGACGTTCTGACCATAACTCGTGCGGAAACGGAGCCGACCGATGACCTTGACGAGATCCGCGTGGTAGCCGCTGATCCCGAGTTCATCGAGCGCGCGCTGCCCGAACTGCACCATCATTTTCCCAACCTCTTTCTTTACAGCTTCGACGACTTCCTCGATGCGCGCAGGCTGGATGCGACCGTCCTCGAGGAGTTTTTCCATCGCGCGCTTTGCAACATACCTGCGAACAAGGTCGTATCCGGAAATCACGATAGCACCGGGCGTATCGTCAATGATCACATCTACGCCGGTGGCACGCTCAAAGGCGGAAATATTCCGTCCCTCTTTTCCGATGATTCTTCCCTTCATCTCTTCCGCCGGGAGTTGTACGACCGTGACCGTGGATTCCGCAGCAACTTCGGAGGCATACCGCTGCATGGCTTCCGCAAGCAGATTCTTCGCGCGCTCCTCGACATCCCGTTCTGCCTCCTGCTTCAGAAGATCGATCTGGGAAGCGAAATGTCCGCTGAATTCAACCTTGAGCTCAAGCGAGAGCTGCTCCTTTGCTTCCGCCTCCGTGAGTTTCGCCACCTTTTCCAGAGCTTCCCGGTGCGTTTGAGCCACCTTCGAAAGCTCCGTTCGGAGATTCGTAACTTCCTCGAGTTTGCGCTCGAGCAGCCCCTTCTGTTCCGCAACTTCCTTCGCCTTCTCGTTCACTCCTTTCTCCTTCTCTTCGAGTCTGGCTGTTTCTTTATCGAGTTCGAGCCGCTCTCTCTGCGCGAGAATTTTCGCTTCCGCGAGAATTTCTTTGGCCTTCGCTTTTGCCTCCGCTTCCGCTGACTTGAGCTCACCTTTGGCCGTCGCAACCTGACCCTGCAACTGCTGGAGCGATCGCTCTTCTGAAGCAATTTGTTCCCGAAGCTTTGCGCTCAGCTCCTCACCTTCCTTCTTTCTGCGTGCAAGGAAGAATCCCGCTCCTCCGCCAAGGAGAAGCGCAAGTACTGCAATGATGTATTCCATTGGTGCATGGGGGGAGAATCGATTCTCGAGCGCAAACTCCCGGAAGGAAGATCCTTCGTGATGGTTCCCTGCGATGATCTCAGATCAAAATTTTGGAGAAGAGACGTTGAGAAGAGATCAAAAGAAATATCAGAATGGGATGGGCTCGAGAGAAAATACCTCTCTATTCTAGAGAAGAAGTTCGGGAAACGCGATGGGCTTTCTCAGGGCTTTGGGAGCGGATCTGGGCTTGCAAAAGCCAAGAAATGTAGTTGCGATATTATTAGAATATTTCATTTTAACACACTTGTGCAGCAGCGATTCATGAATCGCTGCTTCAAAAGGTATGGATCGAAGTTCCACACCTTGCTATCATCCATCCCTTTATGTGGTTCGTGCTTCAGGCTCGGCATGATAGGGCTCACCACAGGTGGAGAGCAAGGCTCTTCTCCGTGCTCCTCCTCTCTGCCCTCTTTCCGGCGGTAACTCTGGCAAATGTCGTGATCTCCGAGCTCCTCTGGAGCGGATCGGACCTCAGTAGCAGCGATGAATGGATCGAGCTTGCAAATACCGGAACGGGGGACGTTGCGCTCGATGGATGGAGAATCACGAAACTCTCCAATGGAGAGGAAGTGGAGATGCTGACGTTTCCGCAAGGAACAGTCGCTCAATCAGGCGGTTATTTCCTCATCAGTAATAAAGGAGAATCAGAGTCGCGACTCGGGATTGCACCGGATCTCATCACGACTTCCGTGAGTCTCGTGAACACCCAGCTCCTCCTCAGACTCTATAACGCGCTGGGGGAACTCATCGATGCAGTCGATGACGGCGTGGGCGCACCGTTTGCTGGTTCCAATGATCCACCAAAAGCATCGATGGAGCGGATTGCCCTCTCTGGATCAGGACAACTCAAAGAAAACTGGCAGACCGCGACAACATTCCTCCATTTCGACGATGGCGCTCCCCTCTTCGGCACGCCGCGCGCGCAGAATGGCACGGGACCATCGCAAGATACTGTTCCTCCTCATGAGGCGACCCTACTGAGTGCGGAAGTCATGAACGCGGGTTCGGGTTTGGATTCGGGTTCGGGCGAAGCAACGATCTTCGTAACATGGGTACCAAGCACGTCACTCGATCTTCTCGAGCAGGAACTTTCCGTAAGCCCCGCAATTGCAGGAACTTCGCAGTGGCTTCTGCCACAGACAGCAACCGGCATAACACTCACGGAAGGAATCGGCAGCGGCATCGGCTTTACATTCACTTTGAAATCGAGGGATACGAGCGGAAATACAAGTAGCGGCGTGAGCACGATCTCGAAGTTATTTCCCGAGGTGAAAATCACGGAAGTGCTCGCAAATCCCATAGGCGCAGATGACGAGGAATGGATCGAGATCGGAAATCTGGGACCGGAAGCAGTGGACATCGCCGGATGGATCCTCGATGAAGGGAATTCATCCAATCACTACGTCATCGCTCCACGAAGAGATTCTTCGTTCACCCTGATTCCCGGAGAACACGTCGCATTCGGGAAAGAGATCACCGGCCTTCCGCTCGATAATCAGGGGGAAATGGTCTCGCTCAAGCGGGGGAGCATCTCGATGGATGAGTGGCGTTCTATCGAAACTGCCGAGGAAGTGAGCTACGGAAAAGATGCGTCGGACTCAAATATCTTTCGTTCATTCTGCGTGCCGACGAGAGGAAACCCGAATATTGTGACATCTTCGAATCCTCGTATCGTCATCCAAAGTGGAGAATCCGTTGGCGTTGCCAAAGTGACGCTCAATCTGATCGCGGAAGTTGAAACCGGATCCACGCTCCATGCGCTCTGTCACTTCGATTATGGAGATGGTCATGTCTCTGAGAGTTGCAATCCGCCATCGCACACGATCGCAACCGTAGGAACCTATGCTATTCGGCTGCGGTATACGGATTTCTGTTTGGAAGTCTCTGAACGGACTCTCACGGCAACCGTCGGATCCCTTTCTCCGCCTGCGCCGACCGAAACTCCACCACCATCATCCAGTGGCGGCGGAGGGAGCCGTGGTCACGGCGGAAGCAGTGGTGGCGGAAGAACATCCTGTGAACCGGGTATCTTCGACGGCGTCCTCCTGAGCGAAGCACTCCCCAATCCCGATGGGGATGATGCCGAGCTTGAATGGATCGAACTTGAAAATACGCATAACACCGAAATCTCGCTCTGCGGATGGCAGCTCGATGATGGATCTCCTTCGACGAGCTCCCTCCTTCGCTCTTCAAGCTACGGCGGGCGGGCAGGACAGGCTCCGGGAAGCAAACCCCATCACCTCGATTCCTACTCGATTCCACCCCAGAGCTTTCTCCTTCTGCCACGAACAGTCACGAAGATCGCATTGAATAATACGAATGAAAGCATTCGCCTCATCGCTCCGAATGACGCCGTGCAGGAAATTGCATATACGGAGAGTACGGAAGGAGAAAGTTATGCCCGCCGCACGGATGGCGTCTATGTCTTCACGCCGTTCCCAACGCCCGGTGATACGAATCGGTTTCGCGAAGCGGGTACAGTGCAGCAAGCATCGGTCATTATTGCTGCGGCTCTTCCGAATCCTGACGGGAGAGATGAAGGCAATGAATGGGTGGAACTTGAAAATACAAGCGATCACGCCGCGGATCTGCGTGGCTGGACACTCGGGCACACAAAAGGAGGCACACCCTTTGCGCTCGATGGGATCATCATGCGACCGCTTGAAATAGTGCGACTCATGAGCCGCGAAACGAATGTTGCGCTCGTGAATACCGAAGATGCCGCGCTCCTACGCGACCCCGGCGGAACGATCGCATCACTCCTTGCATGGCAGGATGCTGCATCGGGGCAGGTATACCGTCCCATTTCTTTCGCAGACGGCGTGCAGGCGAAGATCATCGCAGTCATTGATGGAGATACGATCGATGTGGAAGTGAAAGGGAAGAAAGAACACGTACGTCTCCTCGGTATCGATACGCCGGAAACCGTACATCCGTGGAAACCGCTCGAAAAATTCGGAGAAGAGGCGCGGGAGACGCTGAAGGCGCTCCTCAAAGATCGGGTGGTCAACCTCCATTTCGAATCCACGACGCGCGATAAGTACGGCCGGATACTCGCATACGTCATTCTCAATGATGGGTTGAACGTCAATGGTGAGCTTGTCCGCCGCGGGCTCGCGCGCGCATACCTCCGCTACCCCTTTGGCCTCGCTCAGCTTTTTGCAAGTTATGAAGAAGAAGCGCGCAGGAACAAGTGGGGCCTCTGGGCGGATGACAAAACCGTAGAATTTGTTGTTCAGAGTGACGATATTCCCGAGGAGATTCGCCTGGGGGAAGGCACAGGAACCCTCCTCCTTGCAAGCACAGTGCTGCAGGAGACGGGTGCATTTCTTTCCCAAGAACAAACGGGGCCATGGGGACATGTTTTCATTTCCGAAGTCATGAGTAATCCGCCTGCCCCCCGTAGCCCGGAGGGCGAAGGGGGGCCGAAAGAAGGACCACTTGTGGAACTCGGCGAATACCTCGAACTCTGGAATCCGGAGCCTCAGGAAGTGAACCTAGAAGGATGGATTCTCGATGATGCGATCGATGCAAGCAGCAAGCCGCAGAAATTCCCCGAAGGAACCATCATCCCTGCAGGAGGGTTCCTGGCGCTCTCTGATAAAGCACTGAAGATCAGCCTGAATAACGAGGGCGAAGCACTTTCGCTTTCTGCCCCCGATGGGACATTGATCGCGAGTGTGACGTATCCAAAACTGGAACGTGGCGAGGCGTATGCCCTGAAACAGCAAGAGTGGCCTGCCGGCCGTAGCTCGCTGCAAGCGAGCGAAGGCTGGTGCATCACGCGTCTCCCAACTCCCGGCAAAGAAACCATCTGCAGAACCCCCATCGTTGCAACGAAGAAGAAAAGTGAGAAATCGCCGAAGAAAGAAAAAGTAAAAAGCCTGACTGCAACGTCACTTGTCGCGACACAAACTCCTCTGAGTACTCTCAAAACGATCTATCGCATTGAGTTGAGGGATGAGGGCATTGAAGGAAAAGGAGAAAATATTTCACCACTTCTGACACGGGCAGGCGTTCAAAAAGAGCAGCGAGATGGTGCGAATCCACTCTTTCACCATCTCTTTGTTATGTTTGCAATACTTTGCTCTTTCTTTGGGGTCATTATGGCGAAATCTGTGCTACAATAACCTGATACATGTCTATCAAACACAAACCGCAATTATTTCCCGGAACGATTGTTCTCACGGCACTGCTTCTCAGTCTTGCGCCTCCCGCGAGCGCGGATTCGCATTGCACGGTCGAACAGGAATTCGTCGCAACCGCATACTATTCCCCCCTTCCGGATCAAACGCACTACGCGATGGGAAGTTATGAGGCGGACATTGCGATGAATGGCCACGGCATTGCAGGGAATGACGGTACTCCGGTGTACCCCGGCATGATTGCGGCGCCGCAGGAATTTGCCTTTGGCACACGGATTGAGCTCCCGGAGCTCGGAGTCATCGGCTCCGTTCACGACCGTGGCAGCATGATTACCGTGGATGATGACGGCGTCGCGCGCCTCGATCTCTGGATGGGGCATGGAGAACAAGCACTCGCGCGAGCCATGGAGTGGGGCGTGAGGCGCGTGAAAGGACATGTGTACGCGCCAAAAGCAAAAGGAGCACCGGAGGAATCATTCGATCTCGCAAAATTCGCGGCACCCGCGAGCGCCCTGGAGCATCTCCCCAGTAATCCCATTACTCTTCTTGGAATTGGAGATCCAAAATTTGGCGACACAAGCTCTGCGGTCGCCGCGATGCAGCACGCGCTCAAGACGCTCGGCTACTTCGATCACGCGATTACGAGCGAATTCGGGGAAGTGACGCGCGGTGCACTCGCGCTCTTTCAGCGGGATCTGCGTCTCGAGGGGAAGGGAGACGTCGCCGATGAGACAACCCGCCGCGCACTCGTCGCGCATCGGCTGCTCGCGGCCGAGCTCGCTGTTCCTTTGCCCGGAGAAGATATTCTCCTGCGTGGAACAAGTGGCAAGTCCGTCCGCGTCTTGCAACGGATGTTGCTTTTGCTCGGGAAATACTCGGGCGAGATTGACGGCATCTACGATCAGGATCTCCTGAGCACGGTTTTTGAGTTTCAAAAGGAACACACCATTGTAAAGACGCCGGGGGATGCGGGGGCAGGCATGGTCGGCCCGCAAACGCGGCGCGCCTTCCTCACCGCCTGGCGACAGCACCGGATCACAAAGCGAGGCGAAGAGGTGGTGCTCGCGAGTGCTCCGGTGAAAGAAAGTTGATTTCACAAAAGTGGATTTGTGTCATGGTGAGCGGAGACGAACCATGACAGTGTTATAATGAAACCGTGCATCGAAAAACCTTTGTTTATCGCTGCAGTGTTTTTCTCGCGGCTCTCTTTATGCCCGCGCTGCTCTCCGCAGCAGAACCTGCCCTGAGTCGCGCCGAAGGGCCTGTCCTGAGCAGAGTCGAGGGGTTTGCGACGCTATGGGAATCGCTCCATCGAACAATCGAGGAAACCCGCGAAATTCCCTTCGGAGATGTTCCGGAAGAACACCCACAATTTCGTCTCCTCACATTCGCCAAAGCACGCGGCATCCTGAATGATGACGCTGACTTTTATCCTGAGGAACCACTGCGCTTGAATGACGCGCTCCTCTGGTTACTGCGCACACGGAACGTCGAGACTCCCG
>CAYIRQ010000073.1:0-7587 GCA_964365905.1 uncultured Candidatus Peribacteria bacterium | reverse complement strand
ATCCAGTCCATCGTCGCTTCTCCCTCGTGTACTTCTCCGATTTTGTAGTTCTTGCCGGTATAGAAGAGGATACGCTCGGAGGTCGTCGTCTTTCCGGCGTCGATATGCGCGATAATCCCGATGTTGCGGACATTCTTGAGATCCATGCAGTGCTTATTTGTTTGCCTTCGCTAAATGTGCAAAAGCTTTATTGGCTTGCGCCATCTTATGGAGATCTTCTTTCTTCTTCACGGCGCCCCCATGCTCTGAAGCTGCATCGAGGAGCTCAAGCGCGAGTCTTTCCGCCATGTTTCCGGTCTTGCGTTCCCGCGCGGATCGAACCAGCCAACGGATGGGGAGGGATTGCTGTCGTTTCGTCGTTACTTCCACCGGAACCTGGTACACGGCGCCTCCCACGCGACGCGGGCGCACCTCGAGGAGGGGAGTGGAATTCAGAATGGCTTTATTAAAGACATCGAGAGGGTTTTCCTTCGTGCGTGTTTTTACAATTCCCAATGCATCCTGAAAAATGCGTCGCGCGATGCTCTTCTTGCCCTGCATCATGATACAACTGATGAACTTCTCAACGAGAAGATCGGAGCCGGTTGGAACGTAGGGGACAATGCGTTTCGCCATGTTACTTCTTGGGTTTTTTGGCACCGTACAAACTCCGGCCTTGCTTGCGATTCTGGACGCCTTCCGTATCGAGCACGCCGCGGACGATGTGGTAACGGACGCCGGGGAGATCTTTCACCCGGCCGCCGCGGACGATCACGATGCTGTGCTCCTGAAGGTTATGACCCTCGCCGGGGATGTACGCCGTGACTTCCATGCCATTCGTGAGGCGGACACGCGCAATCTTCCGGAGAGCGGAGTTTGGTTTCTTCGGCGTCATCGTCGTCACCTTGAGGCAGACGCCGCGCTTCAGAGGGGATCCACGGAAGAGTGGAACTCTTTGGCTTCGAAGGGAGTTCCAGGTGAACTGGAGTGCCGGAGCCTTCGTTTTTCGCTTGAGGGGATGACGGGGCCGGTGGATGAGCTGATTGATCGTTGGCATTGGCGGGAAGAAGAAAACGGGGACACAGTAGGTGGGATTGCTCAAGGATGCAATCATTTCCTCTACTCTTCTCCTCTTCTTTTTCCTCTCATCCTCATGAGGCAATAGCACTTTCTTCGCTACTCGCGACACTTTGCGGTTGTCCCTCCGCCTCCTCCGCCACAAACGTCTCCCGGTACATGCGCCCCGCCGGGATGAGTCGCCCGATGATGACGTTCTCCTTCAGGCCCTCGAGCGGATCGATCTTCTTCGTCGCGGCTGCCTCCACGAGCACCCGAATGGTCTCCTGGAATGAGGCGCCGGCGAGCCAGGAGTCTGTCGCGAGAGAAACGCGCGTGAGTCCGAGGAGGAGGCGCTCTCCGACCGCCGCTTTCTTTCCAGATTCCATCACCTCGCGATTCGCCGCGCGGAAGGTGGAAATATCCACCGTTTCCCCGACGAGGAGCGGGGTGTCCCCGGCATCGAGCACGCGGAGCTTGCTGAACATTTTTTTCGCGATGATCTCGAGGTGCTTATCGTTAATCGTTTGTCCCTGGGAGGCGTAGATATGTTGCACCTCGGAAACGATGTATCGCTGCACTGCAGGGATGCCTTTCTTCGCAAGGAGTTCGTGGAGATTGAAGTGACCGGCGTTGAGCGGCTGCCCCGCTTCGACCGTCTGCCCGTTCTTCACGAGGAGCGATTCACGGCCGCTCAGTTCATACGTGCGTTCCTGGATGTCAGCGTGCTTCACGACGATTCTGTCCGCTTCGACGATGGAAATGGTGCCGGGGATGAGGGCGCGGACAACGGATTTATCCCGGAGCGATTTCGCGATAGGACAGCGCTCCTTCACGACCTGATCTTTCGCGACGACTGCCTGGAAGCCGGGTGGAATGCCGTACGTATCTTCACTCCCTTGCTCTCCCATCACCTGAATGGTCGCTTTCCCCTGTCGGTGGCTCACCTTCACGGTTCCGGAGATATCGCTGAGAGTTGCCGGGGTCTTCGGAGGACGCGCCTCAAAGAGTTCTTCGACTCTGGTGAGACCCTGGGTGATATCCGATCCCTCCGCGACGCCTCCCATGTGGAAGGTCCGCATCGTGAGCTGCGTGCCCGGTTCTCCGATGCTTTGCGCCGCAATGATGCCCACGGGCGTCCCCATCTGGACGGTCTTATTGTTGCTGAGATCCCGCCCATAGCACTTTGCGCACAAGCCTTTCTCCGTTTCGCACGTAATCACGGAGCGGATCGCGACTTCCTTGATACCATTTGCTTTCAAGTGCTCAATGAGATTCGCATCGATGTCGTCACCCCGGCTCGCAAGCACCTCACCGCCAGTTCCAAGAACGTCCGCTGCAAGCGTGCGTCCGAAAATGCGCTTCTCGAACTTCTCTCCGATCTGCTCGCTCTCTTCGCGGGTGATCATGTGCTGATCCTTGGAGCCGCAGTCAACTTCCGTGATGAGGAAGTCCTGGACGGCGTCGACGAGGCGCCGGGTGAGATAGCCTGCTTCCGCGGTCTTGAGAGCGGTATCGGACTTTCCCTTGCGTCCACCGTGCGTCGCGATGAAGAACTCGAGCACCGAGAAGCCTTCCTTCAGATTCGACTGGATCGGAAGCTCGATCGTCTTCCCTCCGGGGTTTGCGACGAGGCCCTTCATGGCGGCGAGCTGCGCGACTTGTCCCCAGTTTCCCCGGGCCCCCGAGTGAATGGTCGCGGCAATGTGATTATTCGGTTCCTTCTGATAGAGCTGAATCATACGGTTCGTGAGGTCGCTCTTCACCGCAGACCAGATGCGGATGGCGTGGCGATACCGCTCGTCCGCGGTGATCCATCCCTTCCAATACTGCGTGTTGATCTTGTCCACGAGTTCATTCGCCTCCTTCAGTTTCTCCGCCTTCTCCGGTGGCACGAGGATATCGGACGCGGAGATGGAGATCCCGGAAGCAGTCGCATAGACGAACCCGAGATGCTTCACGGCATCCGTAAAGACGACGGTGCGTTCGGGGCCGGCGAGCTCGAGACTGCGCGCGATCAGGTCAGAGAGCTTGTTCTTCGTCATTGCGCTATTCACAAACCCAAGTTCCAGCGGGACGACTTCGTTAAAGATGAGACGTCCGACGGTTGTTTCGACGAGACTCGTTGCTTCTCCCTGTGCCCCTGTCATGCGGACATTGATGGGGTCGCGAAGGTGCGCGATTCCCTGCGCTTCCGCGAGTTTTGCTTCTTCTGCGTTCGCGAAAGCGGGTGCCTCTTTCCAATCCTTGCCGATCGGGGTGGAGGTGAGGAAGTGACAGCCAAGCACCATATCCTGTGTCGGCGTGATGATCGGATCGCCGGCGGAGGGTTTGAGGAGGTTCTTCGCGGCGCTCATGAGGTTGGCCGCTTCTTCCTGTGCGGCATCGGAGAGCGGGACGTGGACGGCCATCTGGTCGCCATCGAAGTCGGCGTTGAACGCGGCGCACACGAGAGGATGAAGCTGGATCGCCTTCCCTTCAATGAGCGTCGGGCGGAAGGCCTGAATGCCGAGACGATGGAGCGTGGGCGCGCGGTTCAGGAGAACGTGCTTGTTGTGGATGACTTCCTCGAGGATGTCCCAGACTTCCCTGCGACCGTCGAGGATGAGCCGTTCCGCTGCCTTCACGTTATGCGCGAGCTCGCGCTGGAGAATTTTCCCGATCACGAAGGGCTTGAAGAGTTTCATCGCCATCTCCTTCGGAAGCCCACACTGATCAAGGAGGAGTTCCGGTCCAACGACGATGACCGAGCGTCCGGAGTAATCCACGCGTTTGCCAAGGAGGTTTTGGCGGAAGCGCCCCTGCTTTCCTTTGAGCATATCGGAGAGTGAGCGGAGCTTCCGCCGGTCCCCTGCGGTGAAGAGCGTCTTTCCGGCGCGCGCCGAGTTATTGAGGAGCGTATCCACGGCCTCCTGCAGCATTCTCTTCTCGTTGCGACAGATCACTTCCGGCGCACCGATGCTCATCAGCTTCTTCAGACGATTATTCCGGTTGATGACCCGACGATAGAGGTCGTTGAGGTCTGACGCCGCGAAGCGCCCGCCATCAAGCTGGACCATCGGCCGGAGATCCGGCGGAATGATCGGGAGTCGCGAGAGGATCATCCACTCCGGCTTGATTTGGGCACGGAGCAGAGCGCTTGCGAGCTTCAGGCGTTTCATGATCTTCTTGAGCTTCTGGCCGCTCGCCTGCGTTCGTTCTTTCTCGAGCGTGACGAGGAGTTCCGCAAGATCAACGTTCATCGCGATTTCGCGGAGCGATTCCGCACCGGTGCCCGCCCGGAAGATGTGACCGAATTTCATGTTCACTTCCCGGAACTTGAGCTCCGAGAGCACGCCGCCGACGCGGAGACTGTCGAGATCTTCGAGCGCTCTCTTGTGATTCGTCTTCAGGGTTTCCATGCGCGTCGCCGCTTCTGCCTCGAGCGCATCGATTTGCTCGCGGGAGCCATCGCGCTCTCTGAGCTGCTTCAGCAGGTCGTCGTACTCCCGCTTCGCCTGCTTGCGGCGCTGCTCGTATTCCGCACTGAGCTCGCTCCTCGACTTCTGCTTCTGCTCGTCGTCCACGGTGATGGTGATGTAGGCCGCGAAGTAGACGATCTGTTCGAGGGTCTTGATCGGGAGATCGAGGAGGAGACCGAGACGAGAAGGGGAGCTCCGGAGAAACCAGATGTGCGCGATCGGAACGGCGAGGTTGATGTGCCCCATCCGCTCGCGTCGCACGATCGAGCGCGTCACTTCGACGCCGCATTTCTCGCAGACCACGCCCGCGTAGCGAATTCCTTTGTATTTACTGCAGAAACACTGGAAGTTCTTCGTCGGTCCGAAAATGCGCTCGCAGAAGAGGCCGTCCGGTTCCGCGCGCTGCGTTCGGTAGTTCACCGTTTCCGGTTTCGTGACTTCACCGCGGGACCACCCGAGGATGTCTTCACCGCTTGCGATACTGAGCATCACGGCGTCGAACGAATCGGATTTCTTGGGGAGAGGGGGGAGAATGAAAAATGGAAAATGGAGAATGGACAATTAGGGATTCATGGAGGGGGAGAAGTTATGAATGGATAGAGAATGGACCTAAAAGCTAATACCTAATACCTAATACCTCGTCATGCGGCTTCCCGGGCTTCTTCGGAGACGACGGATTCCTTGAGTTCTTCTTCCATCGTTTCACCGGTGGCATCCGAGACGCCGGTCTCCACGCCCTCCTCCACTTCCTCCGCAGTCTCCGTCGTCGGCTCCGCAAGCTCGCTCACCTGATCGGAGACGGGGATAGCGATGACATCGCCGCTCTCTTCCGCGAGTTCCACGACTTCGGTTTCACCCGGTTCGATCGTGAGGCGTTCCTCCGGCACGACATCCTCCTTGAACTTCAGAAGCTCGGGCTTGAGACAGAGTGCTTTCAGTTCCTGGATGAGCACATTGAAGGATTCCGGAGTGCTTGGCTTTCGGATTGCTTCACCTTTCACGATCGATTCATAGGCGCGGCTGCGGCCGAGCACGTCGTCACTCTTGATCGTGAGCATCTCCTGGAGCGTGTGGGCCGCGGCGTAGGCCTCGAGCGCCCATACCTCCATTTCCCCGAAGCGCTGACCTCCATGCTGCGCTTTGCCGCCGAGCGGTTGCTGCGTGACGAGGGAGTAGGGGCCCACGGAGCGGGCGTGGATCTTGTCTTCGACGAGGTGGAGGAGCTTCAGCATGTATGCGATGCCGACGGTCGTCTTCATCGCAAAGGGTTCGCCCGTTCGTCCATCGAAGAGCTGCACCTTGCCATCGCGCGGGAGATCGGCTGCTTCGAGGAAGTCGCTGATCATCTCTGTATCAATGCCATTGAGCGCGGGAGATGCGAATTTCACTCCCAGCTTCGATGCTGCCCATCCGAGGTGCGTTTCCAAAATCTGACCGATATTCATACGGGAGGTGACACCGAGCGGGTTCAGGATGACATCCACGGGCGTGCCGTCCGCGAGGAACGGCATGTCTTCCTTCGGAACGATCTTCGAGATGACTCCTTTATTGCCGTGGCGTCCCGCAACTTTATCTCCTACCTGAATCTTCCGCGTCTGCGCGACGAATACCTTGATCTGCTTGATCACGCCGGTGGGAAGTTCGTTTCCATCCGCGCGGTCGAAAACCTGAATGCCCACGACCTTCCCTCCGGCGCCGCCGGGGAGCCGCAGGGAGCTATCCTTCACATCCTTCGCCTTGTCTCCGAAAATGGCTTGCAGGAGCCGTTCCTCGGGGGTGAGGTCCGTCTCTCCCTTCGGCGTAATCTTTCCGACGAGGATATCGCCTTCATGGACGGTCGCTCCGAGGCGCACGATGCCTTCGATGTCGAGGTCCTTCAGTTTTGCTTCGCCGACATTCGGAATATCGCGCGTCACCGTCTCCGCTCCGAGCTTCGTGTCGCGCATGTCCGTGACATAGGATTCGATGTGGATGGAATCGTAGAAACCCTCCTCCACGAGACGATCGGACATGACGACCGCGTCCTCGAAGTTGTAGCCCTGCCACGGCATGTAGGCGACGAGGAGGTTCTGACCGAGCGCGAGTTCACCGCCTTCGACTCCCGCTCCGTCCGCGAGCACTTCTCCGCGCTGCACCTTTTCGCCGGAGCGGACGCGCGGGCGCATATGGAAGCAGGTCGCCTGATTGCTCCGTTGGAACGTATCGAGCGTGTGCGTGACTTTGCGACCGGAGCTATAGACCACCGTGATCTGGTTGGCATCGGCAAAGGTGACCTGTCCCGCCTCTTCCGCAATCAGTGCGTGACGCGAGGAGCGAGCAGCGAGGCCCTCGATTCCCGTTCCGATGAGCGGGGCGTGCGGACGCACGAGCGGCACGGACTGCTTGAGCATGTTCGTTCCCATCGAAGCTCTGGTGTTATCGTCGTGCTCGAGGAATGGAATGAGCGAGGTCGAGACGGAGAGAATCTGCTGGTGCGCAATATCGATGTGCGTGAGATCCCGGACGTGCGCGAGGAGGGGTTCTCCTGCGCGGCGCGCGGAGACGCGCGTGGAGAGGAATTCTCCGCTCTCACTCAAGCCGGAGCTCGCCTGCGCGACCGTGAGCCGGCGTTCCTGCTCCGCGTCACAGAATGTCACTTTCCCCGTTACGTATGTCCGTACGGGGACCGACTTCTTCCCCTCCTTTTTACACTGCGTCACGATCTGCTTTGCAATTCCTTTTGAGGAAATGAGTTCTCCTTCGCGCGCGATCACCTTGCGACCGTCCCGCACGGCTTCCCCCATCATGTGTCCGAGGACGGCGTCGGGATTCAGGGGCACCGAGTGCGCGACCTCCCGGTACGGCGTTTCGATGAAGCCGTAGGCATTCACCCGCGCGTAGCTTGCGAGATGAACGACGAGACCGATATTCGGACCTTCCGGAGTCGCAATCGGGCAGATACGGCCGTAGTGGCTCGTGTGCACGTCGCGCACGTCGAAGCTCGCACGCTCCCGGGAGAGTCCTCCCGGTCCCATCGCGGATAGTCGGCGCTTGTGCGCGAGTTCCGAGAGAGGATTCGTCTGGTCCATGAGTTGAGAGAGTTGCGAACTCG
>CAYIRQ010000072.1:0-7624 GCA_964365905.1 uncultured Candidatus Peribacteria bacterium | reverse complement strand
TGAATGCGACATCGGTTGGAAGAAGCCACGGAAGATGCTCCTCCGGGATCGGATGCGGTTTTCCCGCGGGATCGTAGACGATGGGAATGAGCGCGCCCCAATAGCGCTGGCGCGAGATGCACCAGTCACGCAGACGATGCGTAACGATGCGTTTTCCCCATCCCTTCTGCTCCAGATGGTCCATGATCTTCTGTGTTGCCTCATGAATGTCCAGCCCGTTGAGAAAATCGGAATTGATCATTGTTCCTTCTGCTTCCTGTACTTGTTCCATCCTCTCTATCGGAGTCGTGTCTTTGTCCGAGGCAACGACGACACGGACAATAGGAAGATTAAATTCCTTTGCGAATTCAAAGTCTCGTGTGGCGTGGCCAGGAACTCCAACGACCGCACCTGTTCCTACAGTGCTGAGCACAAAGTCGGCGACCCAGATGGACAGCTTCTTCCCGTTAAGATTGTTGATGGCGTTAAATCCCGTGAAAACACCTGTCTTCAATCTGCCCTCCTCCTGTCGTTGCAATTCCGTTTTCTTCGTTGCTGCTTCAACGTATGCACGGACATGTCCGGCAAGTTTCCTGTCCGGAGGTGTGAGTGCCCCTATGAGCATCTTCTTTACGAACTCATGTTCCGGGGAAAGCACAATGAAGGTCGCGCCAAAATTCGTATCGGGACGAGTGGTGAAACAGACAATTTTTTCCTTAGAGTCCTGCACTTCGTACGCGATATTGATTCCCTCTTTTCTCCCTATCCAGTTCCTCTGCATCGTCTTCGTTTTCTCGGGCCAGTCGAGCGCATGAAGATTATCGAGCAGTCGTTGAGAATAATCCGTGATCTTCCAGTACCACTGCGTGAGCGGCTTCTGCACAACTTCGGTTTCACACCGATCGCAGCGGCCTTCGTGTACTTGCTCATTCGCTAGCACCGTTTGGCAGCTGGGGCAAAAGTTCACGAGTCCTTCCTTTCGGTATGCGAGTCCTTTCTCAAACATTTGGAGGAACAGCCACTGTGTCCACCGGTAGTACTCGGGGGTGCTCGTATTCACCATCTTCTCCCAGTCATACATGCACCCGATGCGCTTGAGCTGTCGGATCATCGTTGCCACGTTCTCGCTTGTCGATTTCGCGGGATGAATCCCCGTCTTCACGGCGTAGTTCTCCGCAGGAAGTCCGAACGCATCGAACCCCATGGGGGAAAAGACATCGTGCCCGCGCATACGCATGAAGCGTGCAAAGCTATCCGCTGGCCCGAAGTTGTACCAGTGCCCGACGTGGAGCTTGTCCCCCGAGGGGTAGGGGAACATGACGTGGGTATAGTACGGTTTTTGTGCCCCTTTCAGGTCTACTTCATACACTTTTGCTTCTTCCCACTTTTTCTGCCACTTGCTTTCGAGGGCCGATGGATCATAGCTGCCGCGCATCGGTGTGCTAGGATAGCAGTTCCATGGCAAAGATTCCCATCGTAGCCATCATCGGGCGCCCCAACGTCGGGAAATCGACGCTGTTTAACCGCATGGCGGGGAGACGCACGGCGATCGTGAGTGAGATCCCCGGAACCACCCGGGATCACATCTCGCTCCGCATCGATGAGGAGGATCTTACGTACCTGCTCATGGATACGGGGGGCCTCGGGGGCGGATCCGCGGACGAAGACTTCGAAGATAATGTGCATAGCCAATCTATCCTCGCGCTCGCGCATGCCGATCTCATTCTCTTCGTTGTGAATGGGAAGGAAGAACTCACGGCGAGCGATTACACGGTCGTCGATCTTCTGCGCAAGGAGCGTCGCCGGCATGTGCCTGTCTTTCTCGTCGTCGCGAAGTGCGATGACACGGAGAAGCACGAGGAAGCGATGCCGCGTTTCTATGAACTCGGGATGGCGGATCAGGTGTTCCCGATCAGTGCGATGCATAACACAGGCATTGAGGAGTTGCGGGAGGGGATTCTCCAGGCGTTGAGGAAGCAGCATTTCGAGAGAAAGGCTCCCGATCCCAGTTCTCAGGATTCAGAAATTCCTCGAGTTGCGATTGTAGGGAGACCGAACGTCGGCAAGAGTTCGCTCGTGAATGCGCTCATGTCCGATGAGCAGCGCAAGATGTCTCCGAGACTGACAAGTCCGGTTCCGGGTACGACGCGCGATAGCACCGAAACGATCATCCGGAGAGAGGGAAAAGAGATTGCCTTCGTGGATACGGCGGGACTGCGAAAGCAGAGCAGAGTGGAAGAGGATCTCGAGGCGTATGCGGTGCTCAGAGCCATTCAATCCATCGCGGATGCCGATGTCACCGTGCTCGTCCTTGATTGCACGCAGCAGATCAGCAAGCAGGACAAGCACATCGCGGGGCTTGCGATTGAGGAAGGGAAGGGGCTCATTCTCCTCGGGAATAAAGCGGACCTCCTCGATGCAGAGGGGCGGGAACGCGTTCGCGCGCACATTCAAAGCTCTTTTCCTTTTTGCCGCTGGGCACCACTGCTCCTTACATCCGCGGAAACCCGGGAGAATTTGCCGCACCTCTTCGGCCTCATTACCGCTGTTTCTGAAAATCGCAGACGCCGCATCGCGACTCCCGTCATCAACCGTCTCTTCGAAGAAATCGTTGCAGGCAATCAAACGGCGACCGGCGGTCGGCTTCCATTCAAGTATGTGACACAGGTCGATACGGCTCCGCCGACGTTCGCACTTTTCCTCCGGGATCCCCGTCGTCTCGGTGTCTCCACGCTCCGCTTCCTCGAAAACCGCCTCCGTGAACACTACAGCTTCGATGGGACGCCGGTGCGGTGGGTGAAGAAATCGTAAGATGCCAAGACTCCAAGGTGCCAAGATTCCAAGCAAACAAAAACTACAAAACATTCCTTCTCCCTTGGGGAGAAGGTGAGGATGAGGGGGAATAAGAAAACAAACAAAATTCATCATGCATTTGTTCTATTCCCCTCACTCTGCCTCTCTCCCCGTGGGAGAGAGAATGTTCTTTTATTTTTTTGGTTTCTTGGAATCTTTATCCTCGCTCCAGCCTTTAATCCTTCACCCTCCCATCCTGATGGATCGGAAGGGGATAGGTCTTGATCGCAACTTCGAGTTTGTCGAGCAGTGCCGCGGGTTCATCATCGAAGACCATATTTGGAGGAATCTTGCGATGGCAGAGCTCTTCGACGATGTGGGGAATGGAATTGCTGATCCCGCCGGAATTCGTGAGAACGCCGAGAGGCCGACCTTCATCGTACGTGATCGTGAATTCGTTGAGCGTGCCGATGCCTCCCGACACGAGGATGATCCCGTCGCAGGAGCGGATGTTGATGATGTCGCGTTCCATGAAGCCGAGTCCCGTGAAGATGAGGATGTCGTGGCCGTGCGGGGAGAGATATTCATTCACGTGCTCGTACTCGGAGAATGCCGGCGAAATTCCTATGACCATGCCTCCTGCCTCCTTCGCAGCCATGCCGGCAATATCCGGAATTCCGGGACAGGCTCCATTAATGAGGATGTAGCCGCGCTTCGCGACTTCCCTCCCGACCATTTTCGCTTTCTCGATGGAAACGGGGTCCTCCGTCTGAGGGCCGGAAGCCGAGCCGATGATGCCGATTTTTAATTTCATGGAAATCGAATGTTCGCTTCATTATAGCATCGTTTAAGCGCAGTAGTAAGTAGCGCAGTGGCGCAGTAGCATCATGGTCGATTCCTACTGCGCTACAACCTACTGCGCTACTGCGCTTGTATGCAGCTCTCATTCCCTCTCCATCGCGTCTTCCTTGCTCTCCCTCTGGAAGGTGAAGCGAAGATGCATTTTCAGGAACTTCAGAAGCGACTCAGAGAGTATGAGGATCTCTTCCGCTTCCAGAATCCGGAGACCCCGCATCTGTCTCTCTATTTTTGGTCAACAGTTATGGAGATTGAACATGGACAGATTGTGAGGCAGGCAGAGAAAATTGCTGCGCGGACGAAGTCGTTCACAATTCAGGTTACCGAAGCAGAGACGTTTGGTGGTGGCGGTAGGGGCGTAGCGCGCTACGCCCCTACAGAGCATGTCCTTTTTCTTTCCATTTCACGCAGCTCAGAACTTTCAACACTTAAGAAACTTTGCCCGTGGCCCCAAAGGGGCCCCCTCCCCAAAGGGGAGCCCTTCGGGCTTCGGGGGCCGAACCTCCGTCCCTTTTCCCCTCACATCACTCTCGCACGTATGCGCAATCCAAACGAGTTTCATGTGCACAAAAAGAAGATCATGAAGCTTCTCCGCGATGTTACGTTTGAGATTCCATGCGATCGGCTCAGGCTGTATGCCGAGACCGATGGTGTGAAGCAGACGTCGATCAGGGATTTCCCCTTTACTCTTCCGATCTCTCCGGAATCTTCGCTTTGACCCTCCCCATGAACGGCTCAAACACCGTTTGGAGGATGGATGCGGTGAGGGGTTGGAGGGCGTCGTAGGGAAGATCTTTTTTCTCCTCGAGCAGGAAGAAGCGCTGGAGGGTGAAGACGGTGAGCTGGAGGATGGATCCGTCGAGGTGACTTCCTTTTCCTTCCTCTGCCGGGAGCAAGAGACTCTCGAGAATCCTCTCGGCATCATGCGCGAGGATCATCTGGAGACGCGTGATCCAGTCAATGAGTTGGCGATTGGTTCCATCGCGGAGGGCCGTGCCCTCGACGAGAGAGAGCGTCTCCTCCACGGTCTCATGTGCACCGCGCTCCGCGTGCTCTCCGAAATATTCTTCGACCGCTTTGAGGCAATCTGCGTGGATGAGCGAGAGAATGCCGAGGATGAAGATGCTCGGACAGTTGCGAGCGACGAGTTGCGAAATGAGAACGAAGAAATGCGTATGCGCAGGATCCTGGAGGAACTGGATGATCGTGCGCGCCACCTGATCGTCTTTCTTCCGCGCCTGCTTCTCTTCTCTGCGAAGCTGCTGCATGGCAGCCGCAGCGGCCGCAAAACGCCGCTTTGCTTCTTCACTGAGCGATTCTGGTGCGCCTTTCGCGCCTTCGCCGGGTGTAAATATTTCAAATCCTCCTGCTTCGGACATGGAGAGATCCTAGCACGGTAGGTACGTCATGCCGAGCGCTCCGAGTGTATCGAGGAGCGTGTCGAGGCACATCCTCGGAAGGCACTTATCCCTTCGAGGACATGGTTCGTGCTTCGACGGGCTCAGCATGACATAGCTCACCATGACGTAGAATTTCCTTTCTCGAAATTATCGGCCTCTCAGCGCATCCCCGAGATCCTGCATGATCGCGAGAATCATCCCGAAGCTGATCTCGAACGGAAGATCGAGGAGCTTCGCGATCGCAGAGACGATGAAGAATGCGAGGAAGGTGATGATGAGTCCGATCAATGCATACCGGACCGTGTGGATTGCATTCTTGATCTTGCCTTCGTCTCCCGCGGAGAGAATGAATGCGATACCACCGATGATGATGAAAACGAGGCTCAGGAAGAACGCGAAGATGATCGCGAGTGCGACGAATGTCGCGAAGATTTCAACAATCGAGCCTTCCTCCAGAAGTTCACGGATCATGATGATAGTTGGGGAGTAGTAGAAGAGATCAGGTGAGGGACCCGTCCACGGGTTCGAGAATTTTCAGATTGATGCGCTGATTCAGCTTGCTTCCGACGATCCGCACGAGTGTACGCAATGCCTTGATCGTCTGTCCACCCCTGCCGATGAGCTTCCCCATATCCTTCCTGCCCACCTGCACGGTGATGAGCGTGCCCTGTTCGTCGTTTTTTACCTCAATCGCAAGCTTCTCTCTCTCTTCGACCAGCGCCTCCATCACGTAGGTGATGAAGGAGAGACCGGGAGTCGTTTCTTCAGCTGTCATATGCGCGGAGCTTACGCTGCTTTTGCTTCGTTGTCACCCGGAGCTGCTGCTTCCGTCTTTGCTTCCGGCTTTGCCTCGGCCTTCGGTGCTTCTGGCGCCGCTGCCTCTTCACCTTTCTTCTTCTGCTTCTTATACGGAATGATGTAGTGCTCCATACCTGCGACACCTTCGCGTTTGAGGAGTCTCGCGACCGTATCCGACGGCTGCGCTCCCATCTTCACCCAGTGCTCGATGCGCTCGCGCCGAAACTCAAAGACCGCGGGATCACGTGCTGGCAGGTAGTGCCCGAGCACCTCGACGACTTTCCCCTTCGCAGCTTTGCTTTTCTCTGCGACTGCAAGGCGGAAACTGGGGATGTTGCGACGGCCGGTGCGCTGAAAACGAATGACGAGCATATGCGTTCGCAACAGTTAACAGTTAGTAATTGGCATTTGGCAAGGGGAAAAATTGGAAATTACAGCGTATCCAACTGCTAATGGCCAACTGCCAATTATTCACAGTCGCACGATCCGCACTTTCTCAATCGTCATAGATGGAAAATCTGTGTGGAGAGAAGCGAGAAGATCGTGCGACTGTGACTGGCATTCCTGTGCGGCTATGGAGTTTGCTGTGGAAATGATGAGCAGTCCTTCTCGATAGGTCCATGCTTCGATTTCTTCTCGGAAATCGGGGAGATGTTTCTGAATCCAGAGATTCGCACGATGGACGACAAGGGCAGCATCCACTTCCCCTTTGATTCCCCGTTTCTGAAGGACTTTGGGGAGGAGGGAGGAGAGGGAGTACATGGGGGTGAGTGTAGCAAAAAACACAAACATCCTCTCTCCCTTCGGGAGAGAGTGAGAGTGAGGGGCAACCCCTCATCCCCGCCCGTACCCGCCAGACCACTGTCGGGCTGGCCGAACGGTACGTTCGGGCGGGGGCTAACCTTCTCCCGCCCTTCGACTCTGCTCAGGGTAAACTTGGAGAAGGGATCTGTAAATCTTCACCGTTTCTGTCGCTACCTTCTCCCACGTAAAACTCTGTGCATATTCCATCGAGTCATTGTCCATTGCCCATTGTCCATTGTCCATTTTTCGCATGCCCTTCGCTAGCCCTTCCACCGTCGGTTCCACGAGGAGACAGTGACCTCCGCAGATCTCCGGCGTCGCGCCGCGGTTCGTCGCAATGACCGGGCAGCCGCACGCGAGCGCCTCAAGGACGGGAAAGTTGAAGCCTTCCGTGAGGGCAGGAGAGACGGTGCACGAGGCAGCACTGTAGAGCGCGGGGAGGTCCTCGTCGGGAACGTTTGAAAGAATGCGGACGTTCTCACGAAGTTTCAAATGGGAAGCTTCTTTCCCGCCTGTCACGAGCACGAGTGTACGTTCCTCCGGGCAAGCATCAATCAAGGCCTGTACATTCTTATGCTCCTTCGCAGATCCGATGTAGAGAATGAAACCTTGAGGAAGGTTGTACTTCGCGCGAACGCGTTGCGTCTCCTGTTCCGAAGCTTTCTGGAAGTCTGGTGAGATACCTTCATGGATCACGGAGATTCTTTTGCGAACGCCTTCTCCATACGTGCGTTCAAGATCATCCGCGGTTGAGGCGCTCACCGCAATGAGATGTCTTGCTTTCTTCTCGGTGTTCCTCATGAGAAATCGATACGCAAGTCGCTTGCCCAAGGAAGCTTCGTTTGGAAATTTGTGCAGAATGAGATCGTGGATCGTTGCGATGTACGGAACAGGGCAGAAGAGGGGAGCGTTGAAATGGGGGAAATGCATCAAAGCAACATCACACTTGCGAATGAGGTTCGGGAGGAGTAGTTGCTCAGAAAGTGAGTAGT
>CAYIRQ010000071.1:0-7823 GCA_964365905.1 uncultured Candidatus Peribacteria bacterium | reverse complement strand
GGAAGAGGAGGGAGACGCCATCCAAACTTGTCCCTTTCTGACACCTGACACCTGACACCTGACACCTCGCCTCATCGTCAAACACCCTCACCTCCTTCACTTCCGGTTGGGTTTCCAAAAACTCCGCAACCGCCTGCCCATCCACACCAAAGCCCAGGATGCCTATTATTCCGCGTAGATCGCTCTGCACGCAGGAAGCGTAGCGGCATTGGGGTTTCCTTTGAAGAAGAGATGCATCAGGAAAGCGGAGAAACATTCGTCCCGGAGAGACATCTCCGCGACCCGAAGCAGCGGCTCCTCGCAGCCGCGATTCACGCACATGCGCGAGAGGAAGGACGCCATTGCCTGAGCGAAGGCGCGCAGAGGCGGGGTTTTTGCGGGTTCCGCCCACGTCTTCGCATCGATGTTTGTCGCGAAGGATGCAAGCTCACGCGTCCGCTCATGAAGGCGATCGCCGAGTTCCTCCATTCGTTCCTGGGGATCCCGGATCGTGAGTATCGCAAACGATTCGAGGCGAAGATGCCTGCGGTTTTCGGAGTCGAGATTGGGCAGGAAGCTCCCGCCGGTCGCAAAGGGTTGTTCCTCGTTTGTTTTCTGTTCGTCTCCAAGTGCCTGCTCGTATTCCAACCACGAATCATTCTCTCGCATGCGGAGATAGGCGAAGGTTTCGCGGAGTTCTTGTGTGAGAAGGAAGGGGAAACCTTCCTGAAGGGAAACGTCTTTTCCTGAAACAATGCCGGAGACATTGGATGGCCACCCAAGGCACCCTCTCTCCTGCACATTCAGAGCGGCAAAAGGAGTGAAGGTGAATGTTGTACCGGATGCAGCCTTTAGGGGACGCTTGATGATAAAGGAAGAAACATAGGTATCGGTCGCCTTCCTGATTTCATCGAGCATCTTCCGCAAGGTGCGTAGCTGAGTCGCAAGGCCAAGATTGGGGGTCAGAAGATTGATATCAAGTTGTTTCCGTAATGATTCAAAGATGCGCACCTCCCGGAAAAGACGGAAGGAGGGTGTCGCTGCAGGGAGCGTGAGATCCTGACAGCCGAGCCCCCCAAATTGCATACCCGCGTAGCTGCTGTGATAGGGGCAGAGATTATCATCTTTGTCCGGGGTGGCCCCCGCTGGAGGAGCAATGGCCCCTGTTCCCACGAGCGGCACTTGAGTCGCAGGATCGAGTCCGAAGCGACGCATGCCGCGCAGGGTGTTCCACACGAACTCCACCATCGTGAGGTAGTGAGCTGCCGCCTGCATGTCGCAGCTATCCCGCGCGCTCTGAAGCGCAAGCTCTGCGAGTGCCCGAATGTATCCCTCCAGCGCCTCCGCATCCGCACGCAGACATGCAGTCCGTCCGATATCCTGCGAGGGTTCGATCACTCCTCCACGGAGATCAAAAAGAACATCGCGCAATGCGCGCGCAGTTTCGGCTTCAAAGCGGATTTTTTCTCCGGCCGCGCAGGAAGGCGGAGGATCGGGCTGCGCGTCATCGAGGTATTTTTTGACGCGCTGCAAGAGTCCCATGGGAGCCGCCGCATCCGGTTGGTCGAGATAGGGACGCGCAATGACCGGCGGGAACGGCGGCGCGGGGAGCGCCGCATGCGCTTCTCCCGGAGAGAGAAGAAAGAGGAGAAGCGGGAAGCCGAAAGCGGGAAGAGGAATGCGCACGGAAATTACGGGAGACAGAGGGACTTCCCATCCAGGGGACAAACTTCCTGCGTGAACTCCAAACGCCCGAGATCCCGGATAAGTTGCGTTGCCGTCTCCAGCGTCACCGTGAGCGCGGAGAACGCTTCGCGAAGATACTGATCAAGTGTTTCATCGCTTGCCCGGTACGCAGCATCGAGAGCCTGACTGAGCAGGAGCGACCGGACTTCGTCATTCAATTCCCCCTGATACGCGAGAGAAGATCCCTCGCCAAGGAGCGACGTGAGCGGCGGCGCAAGGTTTGTGGGATCGGCACAGAGGAAAAGGAAATTTCGTTCCGGATAACCTGCGGCAGCACAAATGGCGCGTTCCAGATGCGAGAGAAGCGTCCGCGGGTCATAGGGAGGAAGCGCGATCGTGGGCAGAGGCGGCAGTTCGGCGATGCTCGCAAGCTGCGCGCGCGGCTCCCTGCACGCAAAACCCGACGTGATCCCGGTGGGTTCATAGGGCATGATGGCGACACGATCGGGAGTGACTTTCAGTTTCGCAACGCTCTCGAGACATCCCGCAGTCGCCGCAATGACGTTACCGAGGGAGTTGGGGAAGACGCCGGGAGCGCATCCCGAAAGCGACGCGCCGTAATACCCCTGCCATCCTGACCACCACCCGGAAAATCCTGCCCACCAGGATGTAGACCAAAAGGAGGACCCCCAGTACCAGGGCCAGGCATTCTGTGAAAAAGTGGAGAACGCATTCGGATCCCACCATTGCCACTGATACGACCACCAGGGCCCGCCACGCCCTCCGAGGAAGCGTACACCCTGCAGACTCTGCTCAAGGAATGGGTTTTGGTGCGGTTCAAGGAGCGTGCGCTGCCACAGAAGCACTTGCCCGGATCCGATGCGCGCTCCGACGGTTCCAAACCCCGAACGGCCCGTCATCTCCTCCTGACACAGCGTAAGGATCGCTTTATCCGCTCTCTTCGGCAGTTCCTGCCTGCACGAAGACGAGCATCCATCGCCGCTCGTGGGAATGCAGAGAGACTCACAATCCTCATTGCTCATGCAGGCCCGAAGATAGCAATCCTTGTCGCTCGAGCAGCTCTGCGAGCGATTGCGGGTGCACTCGTTCTTCGTGAGATCACACGGACCGAGATCATCACCGGAGCAGTATCCGGGAATACCCAGAGCGACCTTCGCATCGATGCAGCTCCCCGCCGTGCAATCTGCATGCGTGGAGCACGCATCTTCGGGATCGTGTGAGCAATGTCTGCCGTCATCACATTGCTCACCGGGATCGACGATCCGATTGCCGCACGTTCCAAACACGCATTCTGTAACGCAATCCGGGTTGAGCACGCATGGACCGGTATCACCCTTGTCACAGTCCGTCTTCGATTGCGGGTCGCAGAAGGATCCGCTTCTTTCGCAAACAAATTCAAACCCGACGTCCAGACACGAATCGGCATAGGAGCATTCCATGGCTTCGAGCTGACAAGTCTCCGTGCAGCCATCGTGCTCCGATCGGTTGCCATCGTCGCACTGCTCCCCTGCTTCGATCACACCATTCCCGCAACGGAGCGGCTGCTCGAGTTGACACTTCGATGTGCACCCCACGCCTGCAGGGTCGCATTCTTCGCCGATCTCCACGACGCGATTGCCGCAGACAGGGGGCGTGGTGCAGTTTGCGGTACATTTCGGAGTATCGAGCACCTTGCAGGATCCGAGGAGGCAATTTCGATCGGAGGAACAGATCCGTGATGGGTCACCCGCACAGCGACCGGGACCGACGAGAGGAAGAATGCACGGCCCGATGGGGCACTGGTGATCATTCTTGCAACTCACCGTGGGATCATGGCTGCAGTGCTTTCCGGGATCGCACTGCTCTTTGTAGATCGTTTCACTGCCATCCAGAATGATCTTCGTATCATCCACCCGGACATCCCCGCACACAGGAATGCGGCAGTTCAGCCTGCATCCATCTCCGTCATTCAGATTGCCGTCATCGCACTCTTCCCCAAGGCCGGGTTGTGCGACGCCGTCTCCGCAGTACTCAATTTGACACGGAGGAACGGAAACATTCCCCGCCGCGAGCGTGAATCCGCTGCCGGTGCATCCGTCCCCTCCCCAGACATTGCCATCATCGCACTGTTCTCCCGCCTCAATCTCCCCATTCCCGCATTCTCCTTTGCACATGCACCACTCCGTGCACGTGCCCGTCCCCTTGCAGCGAATACCTTGCTTATCGCACATTTCCCCCGTATCCAGCCTGCCGTTGCCGCAAAGATCCCGAAGACAGAACGTGCACCCATCGCGCGGGATGATATTGCCATCATCGCATTCCTCATTGCGATCCATTACACCGTCTCCACAGTAGGGGAAGACACAGTTTGGACGGCAATCATTCGCATCGGTGCCGTTACTTGCGCCATCATCACACTGCTCCGTTGATTCCAACGTTCCATTGCCACACGTCGCACTGGCGATTTTGCAGAGCGTCAAACATCCATCGGTATCATCGGTATTTTTATCATCGCAATCCTCCCCGCCCCACGGCTCACGAATTCCATTGCCGCAGAGAGGCGGTTCAAACTTGCATTCCCCAAGGGGAGATCCCACGGCTGAGCATCCATCACCATTCTTCGTCACACACAGGAGTCCACCGGTGCAATCTGCATCTTTGAAGCAATCCGCATCCTCCGTCATTGCATCTCCATCATCGCATTCCCCTCCATTGTCACATTCTTCATAGGGCTCGAGAACTCCATTGCCGCACACTTGAATGGGTTCAATTTTACATAACACACTGCAGCCATCCCCGGGAACAGGAACACAGGCAATCTGATCATCTCCATCGCCCGAAATGTTGTTTTCTCCATCCGGATCACAAAATGTTCGCCCTGTCTCGATGCGACAATAGATCTTCGAGAGGCTGCCACTTCGATACCTACAAACGCCACCGTCATCGCATTGTTCCGATGCATTCATCACATCGTCGCCGCAGATGCCGGGAGTCGAGGAAAGATTGAATCCAGTTTCACGGAAGCACCGGGTGGAACACCCGTCACCGCTCACGACTCTCCCATACACGCGGACATTATCATCATCGCAGGTCTCACCGACATCGATCCGATCATTCCCACAGAGCGTGAGTGTGCAACTCGCTGAGCAGTTCTCCCCGAGGAATGTCGTTTCCTCCACCTCCCTGCTTATTCTCCATCCAGCATCGGCATAGTACCAATGCCATCCGCCGTAGGTCGCTCGGATGTAATTGACGTAGTGCGACTGATTCCAGAGCGGGAGATACCAGAGAGACGTGAGCGCGGAGAACGGATGGAAGCCGAAGGGAAAGAGATTCGTGTACCACTGCCAGTAGTACGGAGCGCCATACCGCATGAAGCTGGCGCCGTAGATCATCCGACGCCACTCGCGCATGTTCGCTCGGTGCTGCGGATAGTATCCACCGGAGAGTCGGCCACTGTCGCACATCTCCCCCTCTTCGAGGCGGCCGTTCCCGCAGAGACTGCACGTGCGACTGGCAAGAGGGTCGTTGATCTTTGCTGGATCCCGGGATGGTTCATGCGTTTTCTGGAGGGGCGTTTCGAGGAGCGGATCGAAGACGCGCGGCGTGACGTACCAGCCACCGCCACCCCGAAGGACATCGCCCTGCGTTCCCACGGGAATCGACTGCATACTTTCTGGCGCCCCAAGTACTGAACCATCCGGCGTCCGCCAGTCGAGACGGAATCCGTCACGCTGGAGGAGAAGAGTTTGCAGAAGTTCGCGGCGCGCATCTCCGCTTGGATCTTTGCGCCCATCCCCGCACATGGGAGCATTTTCTGCAAAGCGGCAATACGGCGTGCATTCCAGTGTGCGATACGGATGCCCCTGATCGCACTCCTCGCCCCACTCTTTCTCCACGATGCCATTCCCGCAGCGATCGAGACGTTCCACGGCGCAGAGGAAGGAGCAGCCATCGTTATTCTTGCTATTCCCGTCGTCGCACTGCTCCCAGCTTTCACGGATGCCATTGCCACATGTGGGAGCAGCGTGTTTGCAGCTCTGTGTACACGTCTCCCTGCAGGGGAGAATGCAGTCTTCATCTTTTGAGCAATATCCTCCATTGGCGCAGAGGTGCTTTATAGGATCACAGGCTCCGAGATGACAGATCGCCTGCTTCGGCGTGCAGTCCGGTTTGTCCGGCGGGCACGTGCATGCTTTCTCTCCCGGGCAAATGCCGCCGGTTCCAAGATCCCCCGGATCACATTCTTCATCGTCCGGGGTACCGGCTTTTCCGTCACCACCTGTTGATTCAAAGATTCTGTTCCCACAGGAGATGAATTCCAGTTCACAGGTGCTGCTGCAGCCATCTCCATTCTGGGGAATGCATGGAATGCCAGAACCACAGTCATCCTCCGCCGTATCAATCTGACAGGCATCGATTGTGCCCGCGCAGAAACCACCGTCGTCGCAGGTTTCTCCAAAGGCAGGTTGGGTATCGCCATCACCACACCCTTCGAGCTTGCAATCCGCATTGCACCCACCATCACCGCTGCGACTGCGACACCAGAAGATGCCGCACTCTGCGTGCGAAACGCAGGGACGACCATTCGGGCAGGTGGGTTGATCGCACTGCTCATCGAGTGAAACATCGGTTACCCCATCGCCACAGGATGCGACCCTGCAATTCGTTCTGCATGCGCCCGGTTTCGTATCGTTATTGAATATTCCGTCATCGCACTCCTCATCGTCCGTTCCTGGGAAGTATTTCTCCCCCACATCATCAATCCCATGAATACCATCATCATCGATATTTGCCTTTCCCGGCTTATTGTCCGGCCCATCTTCATCGGGCAACAACCCTCCATCCCCGCAATATTCCAACTTGCAGGTATCGCTGCATCCGTCATGCGTATCCGTATTCCCATCATCGCACTCCTCCGTGCATTCCTTGATGCCATTGCCACACTTCTTCAGTTTGCAGGAATTGCTGCAGGTATCGCAGGGATCTTGAATGCAGGCAGCGCGCGTCTGCGTGCAACTTCCTGTAGCGCCGCATTCCGGAGCTGCGCCCACCGTTGGATCTGCCGTGGCGCAGGATCCGCCACCGGAAGAGCAGACGTAGGGAACCTTCGGGCAAGCGTCCGGCGGCCGCAGAGCCTGTGTCTTGCAACTGGCACCATCGAAACAGATCCCCCCATCGTCACACTGCTCTCCGAGCGGTCCTTGTATTGTTTTGTCGCCGCAATATTCCCTCTGACACTGAGAACTGCAACCATCATTACTCACCGGCGGTCCGCCGTCATCACACGTTTCCTTCGGATTATCGGCCCTGCAATCGCCGCAATTAATGAGAAGGCAGCTTGATGAGCAGGTATCGGTGCTCGTGACGCTGCAAGATCCTCCGGGACAGCCGCTTGCGGCCGTACAGCTATTGCCATCATTTGACCCTCCCACGCAGTGCATCCCGGGATCGCATTCCTCGCAATAAATGGAATCCACATTGGTATCGCCACAGCGTCGTAGTTTGCAGTTATTGCAAAAGTCACCGCCATCGCACTCTTCTCCCGAGTCAACACAACCGTTACCACAGGAGGGGCTCGCTGCAGGGCAATTCGGAGGTGTGGAAGGCGAAACGCATCCGTCGGATTCACGGCACCCCAGCATGCAGGTTCCTGCAGGAATAACACAGGAACCATCACAACTCGCTGTACAGCTTCCGGGCGCAGCATTCGGAGGGCAACAGCTGCCCGTGCCACAACATGTTGGAGTAATCGTGCTCAAATCCGCAGGAGGATCACATTCCTCTCCGCAATTATTCTTTGAACCATCTCCGCAATACTCGAGAACCCCATCCTTGCAAGTGTCTCGTGGCTGGTCGCCTCCACCGATTCCATCATCGCACTGTTCCCAGCAACCGACGGAGCAATCTCCCGGCTTCGGCAGTTTGCAATTCGCAGAACATCCGTTCGCCGGACAGGTTTTGCATACTCCCGGAGAGCGGCAGTTCGCACCCGTGACGCAGGAGCTGTTGTGATCCGGACCGCCGACGCACTTGCTGATGATCGTATCCGGCTCGCATTCTTCGTCATCTTGATTGCTTGCAACATTATCTCTTCCATCATTATCGACGACACCGTCGCCACAGGATTCAACCTTGCAACTCGCGGAACAACCATC
>CAYIRQ010000070.1:0-8052 GCA_964365905.1 uncultured Candidatus Peribacteria bacterium | reverse complement strand
ATCAGCTTCCAGGGAAACCCCTAAAAGATCAAGTTATTTTTGCGAGTTTCCTAACGAGAGAGTTTGCGCGGAATGCTTGAAGTACTTCTTTGTGAGTATCCGGATCCGAGAGAGGAATGCCGAGCATTTCGAACGATGTCGCAAGCTCATCCCAGGTGAATTTGCGATCACTCAGGATGGAAGGTTTCGTGAGTGTTTCCCGGAGCGCGTCGCAAATATCATGGATCAAAAGGCCTTCTTTCGCAGCAGCCGCTTGGAGGCGCGGGGAAGCCGTACCTAGACGCTCGATGGAATCAGTCACAAATGTTTGAAGCGCCTCCGAAGTCGGGAATTCCCGCTCGTAGCTCTGATAGTCGGGTTTGAGAGGAGGAAGTTGTGCAAAGGGCTCTCGTTCCAGCGGCTTCAAGCGGTGAGGATCATCCGACTTGTAGAGAAAACGGAATGTTGTGTTGGTACTTCCCACGACAGTGAGCAAATCTTGTCGGTGCTTCACATCATTGAAATCCACTCCATACTTCTCGAGCAGTCGCACAATTTCTGCAATGGAAATCTGCCATGGACTCTTCTCGTCCTGAAGAGCAGAGGAGGTGGGAGAAGTCATCGCGCGGATTTCGTGTTCAAAGGCATTCCATTGCTCTTCCCCGAGTACTTCTGCAAATGCTGCACGAAGAGCTGGGAGCTTCTCTTCCAATTCCTTCCGCAATTTCGAAAATTCGCGTAAGCCAGCAACAACTTTCTCAAGCTTCGTAATCACGCCTCCATTTTCTTTCTGTAGTTTTTCTTGTTCCACATCCTGCTTTCCTTCTTGTTTCTGCTCATCCTGATCTTCAGGATGTGCCTGTGCAAACAACCTTGCCGCACTTGAACCTATCACGCTAATTGCGAGAAGCACTCGGGCGAGAAGTGCTTTTCCTTTGATGTTGCGAACATCTGATTCTTGATTCTTGGGCTGCCTATCAGAAACCTTGAAATCCACGTTATCTGGCACATGTACATTTTATATATAATGGATAATTTGTCAATTTACTCCTTCGCTTTGTGCAAAGCTTTCTTGCATGAAGCCTCTTCCTTCTATACAGTTCCCCAGCTTCGTTCGCTGTATCCCGCCTCCATTTCTCGTGCTTCGTGGTTCGTCAGGCTCACCATGACACACTCAGCATGACGTACATATAAAGGATAAGCGGGATCGGAACCTCTCCCATGGCAGGACTCATCGCCAAAAAAATCGGCATGTCGCGCGTGTTTCACGAGGATGGCACGGAGATTCCCGTGACCTATTTGCAGGTCGATCCCAATGTGATTGTGCGCACTCGGACAAAAGACCGCGATGGATACGATGCCGTGGTGCTCGGAGTAGGCGGAAAGAAATGGAAGACGCGGAAGGGGAAGGAGCACACGCGCTTTCTCGTGCAGAAGGAATTTCCTGTTCCCTCGCTCGAGGGGGTGACGGTGGGTTCCGAAGTGACGGTCGAGGTGATTCCCGCGGAAAGCACGGTGAGCGTCGTCGGTATTTCCAAAGGAAAGGGATTCGCCGGCGTCATCAAGCGTCATCACTTTTCGAGTGGTCCGAGTTCCCATGGATCACACCACCACCGGGAGCCGGGGTCCGTGGGAATGCGCGCGAAGCCCGGGAAGGTGCTCCGGGGGAAGCGCATGCCGGGGCACATGGGATTTGAGAGAGTCACGATTAAGCACAGGCCTGTGATTGTTTCCGATGCCACGGAGAAATTGCTCGCGATCAAGGGGGCGATTCCGGGACCGAAGGGGGCGTTTGTTTTCATCACAAAGGAAGAAGCCGTTTCCTCCAAGAAAGAATGAAATCGATGATCATTGATCTCTATACACCGACTGGCGAAAAAAAGGGAATGCTCGAGCTTCCCGCATCCCTCTTCGGGGGAAAGATCAATGTCGCGCTCATGCATCGAGCTGTGCAGATGCAGCAGAGCAGTCGCAGGCGTCCGCTTGCGCATGTGAAGACCCGGGGCGAAGTGCGGGGGAGTACGCGGAAGCTCTTCCAGCAGAAGGGCACAGGCCGTGCGCGGCGCGGTCCGATCCGATCGCCGCTTCTGCGCGGAGGAGGTCGGACGTTCGGTCCGCGCAAAGACCGGAACTTCAAAAAGAACATGCCGCGCATGCAGCGCCGGCAAGCGCTTCTCTCTTCCCTCGCATACGTCGCAAAGAGCGGAAAGGTGGTCGGTCTCACGGAATACGCGAGTGCCCCGAAGACGAAAACATTCGTCGCTCTCCTCTCGAAGCTTCCCGTACAGAAGGGGAGAAGAATTCTCTTTGTCATACCCGCTCGTATGGACGCCCTCGAACGCGGCTCACGCAACGTTCCCGGTGTTCGCACGATCCTCGCTTCCTATCTCAATCCCGAAGATCTCCTCTCCGCGCACGCGGTCATCTTCCTCGTGGATGCTCTGAAGAAGGCGGAGGAGGTATTCGGGAAGAGGAGAGGAGAAAGAGGAGGAGAAGATGAGAGGAAAATTTCTTCTTCAACCTCTTCGTCCTCTACAATCTCTCCTTCCTCCCGAAAGTCTACGAAACCTTCCAAGAAAGTTTCCTGATCATGGACCTTACGAATGTCATTCTCGGCGAAGTCGTGACGGAGAAGGCAGAGCGCCTGAAGATCCGTAAAGTTGCGACGCTGCGCGTCCATCCACATGCGACGAAGATTGATGTGCGCAATGCGCTCCGGCAATACTTCGGCGTGGATCCGAAGGAAGTACGTATTACGAAAGTCCGCAGCAAGCATCGTCTTATCGGCCGCGGTCGGCGCATCGAGAAGCGGGCGAATGAAAAACGCGCACTCGTTACCCTTGGCATAAAGAGCAAGCCGCTTGATCTTACGAAATTCCAGACATAATACGAGCTATCTGATATCAGGTTTCAGCTTTCAGATCTCGAGAAATTCCTGACACCTGACACCTGCAACCTGTAACCTTTCCCCACTATGCCCCTCAAATCCTTTAAACCAACGACCCCCGGACGCCGCCACATGCTTGTGGCGGATTTCTCTTCTCTCACGAAGAAGGAGCCGGAGAAATCTCTCACGCGTGGGAAGCGCCAAAAATCCGGACGCAATAATCTCGGTCGCGTCACGGTGCGGCACCGCGGGGGAGGTCATAAGAGGCTTCTGCGCATTGTTGATTTCCATCAATCGGATAAGCTGGGAATTCCCGGCACGGTTGCTGCGATCGAATACGATCCCAATCGCTCCGGTTACCTCGCACTCATTCTCTATAAGGATGGCGAGAAGCGGTACATGCTCGCGCCGGATGGACTCAAAGTCGGCGATATGGTTGTTTGTGCGGAGCGGACAAAAGTGAAGGTGGGAAATCGCATGCAACTCCAGCACATCCCCGTAGGATTCAAGATTCATAATGTCGAGGTCACCATAGGTAAAGGAGGCGCGATGGTTCGCGGAGCAGGGACCTCGGCGACCCTCATGTCGCTCGAAGGGACGTATGCGCAGATGCAGCTTCCAAGTGGGGAGGTGCGCTATCTCCCGAAGCGCTGCTATGCCACGATCGGGACTGTCTCCAATCTCGAGCACAACCTCATTGTCATCGGAAAAGCAGGCAGGATGCGTTGGATGGGCCGCAGACCGACGGTGCTCGGGAAATCCATGAATGCCGTGGATCACCCGCATGGGGGAGGAGAGGGCCATAACTCCATTGGTCTCGTCCACCCCAAAACTCCGTGGGGAAAGCCCGCCTTGGGCGTAAAAACGCGCAAAAAGCGCCATCCCAGGAACCGCTTCATCATCCGCCGCCGGATAACAAAGAAGACCCAAACGCAGGGATAAAGGGGCTTTTCCTTTGCACAGGCGCATATCCATTGATATCCTCTTCCAGCTTTAACGAGGTTTCAGGTTTCAGCTTTCAGGCCTGACACCTGACACCTGACACCTTTCGTTCCCATGTCCCGCTCTTCCCGCAAAGGCCCGTACATCGATCCGAATCTTCTTCGGAAGATCACGGCGATGATCAATGTGGGAGAGAAGAAAATTCTGAAGACGTGGGCGCGGGACTGTGACATTTCGCCGGAGTTCGTGGGGTTCACGTTCGCCGTGCATAATGGAAAGGATTTTATTCCCGTCTACATCACGGAGCAGATGGTGGGACACAAGCTCGGGGAATTCTCTTACACGACAAAATTCAAAATTCACGGCGGCAAGATGGCGAAGGCTCAGGAAGATGCGAGCAAGGTGGCCGCTGCCGCGCCTGCAGCCGCACCCGCTGCTGCTCCCGCTCCCGCAAAAACATAGTCTATGCGCGCCGCACTTCACCATGCTCGGCTCGCCCCAAAGAAAGCAAACCTCGTTGCCGCGATGGTCCGGCGACTCGTCGTTTCCGAGGCACTGGATCTCCTTGAGCATCTCCCCAAGAAAGGGGCGCGCATGCTTCATGCGGTGATCACCTCTGCTCTCGCAAACGCACAGCACAATGCCGGTCAGGATCGCGGAAATCTCTACATTAAATCCTTGACTATCCAGAAAGGCCCCAGCTTCAAGCGTTCCATTCCGATGGCGCGCGGGCGTACACGTCCAATCGATAAGTGGACGTCGCATATTACGGTGGAGCTTGGGATCACGGTTCCCGAGGGCAAGACACTCAAAGAAATAGAGAATAAAAAGCCCGCGAAGAAAGAGGAAAAAGAAGAGGTGATCGAACACGTCTCTTCCGCGCCGAGAGCCGCTTCGGATGGAACGAAGCGCACGGGCGATTCACAGGGCAAAGGTTTTTCAGGCAAAGAAACGGGACCGAGCGGTCCGACCTTCCAACCTCATCACCGCGGCGGCCGCGGCTCTTAATCTATGGGACAGAAAGTAAACCCCATCGGCTATCGCATCGGCGTCATCATCACCTGGCCGAGCACGTGGTTTGCCTCGAAGAAGAAATACCGGACCCTCTTCCTCGAAGACACCTTCATCCGTCGCTTCATCCACAGTCGCATCAAAGATGCGGGCGTCGCGCGCATCGAGATCGAGCGCGCGAAGAAAGTGACGGTGACGATTCATACGAGCAAGCCCGGCGTGATCATTGGGAAGCAGGGAGCGGCGATCGAAGATCTGCGGAAGGAGATGGAGCGCCGGTTCGGCTCATCGTTTGAAGTGAATATCCGGGAGATCCGTGCTCCGGATATGGAGGCATTTGTGATCGCGGAGAACATTCGCGGCCAGATCGAACGGCGTATGCCGTATCGCCGCGCGGTGAAGATGGCGGTCGAGAAGGCAATGCAGGCGGGAGCACAGGGTGTGAAGATTCGGGTTTCCGGCCGCCTCAATGGAGCGGAAATTGCGCGGGAAGAAATGTTCAAGGACGGCAACGTTCCGCTGCACACGCTCCGCGCGAGCATCGACTTCGCCGTGCAGCACGCGGTCACGACCTACGGAACGATCGGTGTGAAAGTGTGGATCTATAAAGGAATGGTGTTCAAGGATCTCAAAGATATTCAGTCTTCGACGCTGCCTCAGGCAGCCGCTTCCTAATGGATGGGCGCCCCAGCGGGGCGCCCCTACACCCCGCTTCCCATGCTTCAACCCGCGAAAACCAAGTATCGCAAGAGTCATCGCCTCCGCGGATCCTTCCGTGGGAAGTCGCGCAGCTGCACGACCTTGCACTTCGGGACGATCGGCCTGAAGACGCTCGAAGCGGCGGAGCTCAGCAGTCGCCAGATCGAGGCGGCGCGGCGCGCCATGGCGCACAGTCTCAAGCGCGGCGGGAAGATCTGGATCCGCGTCTTTCCGGATAAGCCCATCACCCGCAAAGCTGCGGAGGTGCCGATGGGCTCCGGGAAGGGGAGCGTGGAATTCTACGTTGCGCGCATCAAGCCCGGCCACATTCTCTTCGAGCTCGATGGTCTCGGAGAGGATGCCGCGCGCTCCGCGCTGCGTCTTGCGGCCTACAAGCTTCCGGTGAAGACAAAGATCGTCACCCGACTTCGCCATGTTTAGCATATTCTTCCCTTCAGGGCTTATTCCCCACTCTTCTCTGCAAGGCTTCGCCGGGCAGGCCCGCTTGCGCCAAGCTTCCGCTCACGCCGCCTGATGGCAAAAGCACTCACCCTCGTCGAGCTACGAAAGATGAGCGCGGAAGATCTCCGCAAGGAAGTCGCGAGTCATCGCAAGAAAAAAGCGGAGCTGCATCTCCATGTGAAGCTGGGCAAAGAGAAGGGAGTGCATCTCTACCGCAACGCGAAAAAAGAACTTGCCCGGATATTGACGGTGCTTTCTGAATTGCAGAGGAAGCAGGCGCCCTCTAGAATGCCTACCCCTAAAGCAGCATGAGAACCAAACGCGGCATCGTCACATCGGCCAAAATGCAGAGGACCGTCACGGTTGCGGTCCACCGGTTCGTGATGCACCCCAAGTATCGCAAGCGGTTCCGCGTGACGAAGAAATTTCTCGCAGATTCGGGCGATAGGAAGGTCCGTGAAGGGGATACCGTTCTCATTGGTGAGACGCGTCCTCTGAGCAAGAGAAAGCACTTTAAGGTTCTCGAAATTCTTGTGAAAGGTACGGGTCTTGCGGAGACGTCTTTGGAGGATGAATTACAAGCAGCAAGCGGAAAGAAAAGAGGAGAGGAACAAGAAGAGGAGAAGAGGAGAGGATCTGAAAAGCTCCCTGCAGCGTCGTAATATTCTTCTCATTTTCTCAAACCTCTCATTCCTCTCTTCCCTCTCATTCCTCTCATCCTCTCCCAATGATTCAGCAACAATCCATGCTCGTGGTCACGGATAACACGGGCGCCAAGCGCGCCATGTGTATCAAGGTGCTTGGAGGGACGCGGCGCCGCTATGCGGGTCTCGGGGATGTCGTGGTCATCGCGATCAAAGAAGCTGCTCCGAAGGGACTTGTGCGCAGGAAGACCATGGAGCGCGCGGTGATTGTCCGGGTGAAGCGACTCGTGAAACGGAGTGACGGCAGCGGCATCCGTTTCGATGACAATGCCTGTGTGGTCATCGATGCGGCGAAAGAGCCGAAGGGTACGCGCATCTTCGGGCCGGTCGCGAGAGAGCTGCGCGCAAAGGGATACCAGAAGATTATCTCTCTTGCTCCCGAAGTTTTATGAAACTGCACGCAGGCGACACGGTGGTCGTCATCTCCGGCAAAGATAAGGGCAAAACCGGCCGCATCATGCGTGTTCTCCTCCTCGAGGATCGCGTCATTGTTGCGGGAGTGAATATGCGCACGCGCCATCTCAAGAAGACTCCACAGACGCCCGGCAGGAAAGTGCAGTACGAGGCGAGCATTCATGCGAGCAACGTTGCGCTCCTCGATTCCAAACTGAAGAAGCCGACGCGCATCGGATACCGGTTGACGAGTGATGGGAAGAAGGAGCGCTTTGCGAAGCGGAGTAAAGAGTCCCTTGTGAGTGGTAGGAAGTTAAGAGCTCTGGTGGAGGAGGAAATGCGTGTAGAGGACAAAGGACAGAGGACAGAGGACAAAAAAGATGAATCCTCCAAAACTTTATCTGCCTCCAACCCTTAGTCCATCGTCCTCATTCCTCCCAATGAAATTCGTCTCTCTCCATGAACGGCTGCGTGGCGACATTGCGGATCACCTCCGAGAACGTCTGAAGATCAAAAACGTGCATGCGCTTCCCCGTCTCGAGAAAGTGACGGTGAACGTCGGAATCAACCGATCGAAGTATGAGGGAAAGGAGGCTCTCGAATACATTGAGCAGAGTCTCAAGATGATCACGGGACAGAAGCCCGTGCTCCGTGCCTCACGGAAGTCCATCAGCAATTTCAAAATTCGCGAAGGTCTCATCGTGGGTGCGATGGTAACGCTCCGTGGCAAGCGCATGGAGGCGTTCCTCGATCGCCTGCTGCATGTCGTGCTCCCCCGTGTGCGGGACTTCCGCGGAACCCCCACGCGCCTCGATGGCCACGGCAATTACAGCATCGGGATCCGCGAACACACGGTCTTTCCGGAAGTTGCCCCCCCCTCGGATGCCAATAAAATTTTCGGACTGGAGGTGACCCTGAAGACGACGGCGAAGAATGACGACGAGGCGCGTGCCCTCTTCGAAGCGATGAAGATGC
>CAYIRQ010000069.1:0-8563 GCA_964365905.1 uncultured Candidatus Peribacteria bacterium | reverse complement strand
CTCTTTTTTGTTCTTTTACTGCCTGTTCGTACTCATCATCCGCAATGATCAACTCTCTTTTTTCGTCATCAGTTTTTCCTCCCCACACAATGTCGGGAATATCCTTAGGTTTCCGTGCATCCAGATCTTTCCCTGAGAGCTTTTTTAATTTTTCTTCCGTACTCCCTCCACATCCGGGAATTCCAAGCGAGGCACCAACTGCTAAAGCTCCAATACCCACAACCCGTAGAAAGCTCCGTCGATTACTTCTTCTGCCTTCTGCCACTGGCCCAGAGGATTCCACTGAAAGATTTTCAGAGGAATTTCTGGAGGCAGGAAATAATCCTCTGAGGAATTCCCTACGAGAGCCATCCTTTTCTGGGGCAGTTGCCATAGTATTATATTACATATTTAACACAATATTGTCAATTTCAATGTTTTGATTCAGATGGCCGCAATTTCTCAATAAGACCCTCAGGCTTCTTCAAAACTTTATCGATTTGGGTTTCTCCATAGAGAAGTGCTCTCCGATACATGTCACTCGTTCCTCGAATGAGACCTGATATTGCCGATACAACCGTTCCTGGAGTTCGAAGTACGGTCCCAAGAGCTCGCTTGGGAAGCATGAGAGTGTGATAGGCAGCGCCTAGCGTGTGATACCCAATGTGCTGAATGCCTGGCAGAGCTCCTTCGATTTGCCCATACCCAGTATTGATAGCGGTAAGATTATCGAACGACCGCTGAGTGGGATCCACAGCACTTGCTCGCAGCCTGTCGAGGAAGTTTTTTCCTTCAGACATGTGTTTTTGTTGATCTTATTATTATAGCATCTTTCTCTTCCTGTATAAAGCCGGGAGCATCACCAATAAAACCCGCACGAAGGTCTATAACACTCTCGCCGGGAAAGCCGACTACGGCATGGCGGCGTAGGGAACTTCACCAGATCGTTTTTACCTTGTACTTCGCCATGTGTGCGTCAGGCGTGAGAATCGCGAGCTCGTGCGCGATTGCCTGGCAGACGAGGAAACGGTCGAAGGGGTCGCGGTGCAGGAAAGGGAGAGATTCGAGAAGGAGCGCCGATGCTTCGTCGAACGGAAGAGACTGAATTCCATGCTCCGCGCGTTCCTGCCGGACAAACACAGACGGTGGGACGGGAAGGGGAAATTTGCCGAGCGTGTGCTTGATGATGAGCTCCGCGACGGAGACGGAACTCAGGAACAGCGTATTTTTTGGGTCCTTGCACAGCAAGGCCGTTCTTCGGGAAAGCCGCCGAGGCTCTCCCGTCAGCAGGACAAACGTCACCGTATCGAGGAGGAGGTTCATTCTTTCTGTAAGAGAGGTTTCTCCCACTCGGCGAGCTCTTCCGCGTTCATGGGTGCAAGAAGCGCGGAAAAGTCCGGTTTCCAGTTCGCATAGCGTTTCCGCGCGAGTCCAAGCTCTCTCTTCTTCTGTGGTGCGGGAGGAGAGATTTCCCCGATGGGAATATTGCGCTTCATCACGATCACCTTCTCTCCATTCTGGACGAGCTGGAGGAAGTGACTGAGTCGCGCTTTCAGTTCGTGGATATTCACTTTGACCATGCTCTCATTATAGTCATGTTATCTGACTAAGTCAAGGCTTTTCCGTATGCTTGAGAGAAAAATGGCTTCCGCGGCTCCAACTGATGACGAATCCTTCGCGCTGCAGGAATGCCAGCATCTCCTTTCCGGAGATTGCCGGCAACTCTTAGGCATGTGCCGGAAGATCGATGTTCTGCACCCCAATGAAGCGGAGCTCCACATCAGGATGCTTCTGTTCCTCAAGACAAAGCAGAGCGACCTCCTTGAGGCGCTCGTAAAGTTCCGGGAGAGACTTGGCCCTGTGTTCGGCATCCGTGGAGAGCCGGGAAACTTCCGAGGAACCATCCGTCCGCATCCTGCTGAATGATCATGGTGAACGTCATGGTTATTTTCAATGTGAGGACTCACAGATCATCGTATGCGATCGTGTCAGCTTCGTTGAGCCACTCATCGGCAAGCGTGCTTTGTAGGAAGCAGAGAAAAGCTGTCACGAAAACAATGTGGTTCATGCATAGAACATACGGGAAAAGTGTGCACATAAAAAAGTTTTCTGTGTATGATTGTTGTTGATGGCACAGCTTGTCTTGCAGGATGGAACAATATTTGAGGGGCAATCCTTCGGAGCCACGGTCGATACCGACGGAGAAGTGGTATTTAACACCGGCATGGCGGGGTATCCGGAGAGCATGACCGATCCGAGCTATCTCGGGCAGATCCTCGTCTTCACCTATCCTCTCATTGGAAACTACGGCATCCCGGAAGAGAAACTGAATCGGTATGGATTTTCGGAGCATTTCGCAAGTGAAACATCCATGTCCGCGCGGTGATCTCTTCTCCATAAAGCCGGAAGCATCACCAATAGAACCCGCACGAAGGTCTATAACACGCTCGCCGGGAAAGCCGACTACAGCATGGCCGCATAGACGACTGGTACTCTTGTACCGGTACAAAGGTACACATCCGGGAGACCGCCTTCTTTCTCTTGGAATTGTTTTTTATGAAAATCCCTGTCTCATCCAAACACCTTCGTGATGCCTGCGGCGACGATGGCGATGAAGAGAGAGACGAGTCCCCACTGCCAGCCGAAGGTGATCTTCACGCGATCGCGCGATGCATAGACCTCTTCAAGCTTCTTGCGATCGTCCCGCAAGGCATCCTCTATACGATCCATACGCCGCTCCATTTGCTCAAAACGCTTGTCTACCTGTTCAAATCGATCCAGCATCTCACTGCGAAGATTGCGAATATCCTCCTTGAGATCACGGAGCGCCTCGAGGATGAGAGTTGCCGAGAGCGGATTCTGCTCGTTCATGGAATGCAGGATACCATGCGATCATCCTTCCTGTCATGCAGAAAACCCGCACGAAGGTCTATAACACGCTCGCCGGGAGCCCGGGCTACCACATAGCTGCGTGACGTTAATGCAGCAATTCCCCGTCCCAGAGCATCCGGAGAAACTCACGCCAGGGAAGGACAGTCACAGCACCCTGCGTCGTGCGGCGAGCTCCTGTGAAAACGCCGTACTGCCGCACCTTCTTCACGCCCGTTTCCTCTGCGAAGGTTCGTAGTCCTCTCTGATATTTCGGCTGCCACTCCGCTGCGTACTTCACTTCTATTGCCACGTATCCCTTTTGCGTCTCGAGGACGATATCCACCTCGCTGCCCGCATAATTGCGCCAGAAGAAGAGAGGGTAGTGTTTCCGGCTGTATCCGAGATAGGCGCGCATCTCCTGCAGGATGAATGTCTCGAAGAGCACGCCGGCTTCCTCCGGCGCGGGCGGGTACGGAAGCCTGCCGGAGAGAGCACGGGCGACGCCTACGTCGAAGAAAAAAAACTTCGGGTGCGTCACTTGCTTTGTCGCGCGCTTCAGTTTCCAAGCGGGGAGCCATTCTCCGATCAGCGTGTCGACGAGAATATCGAAGTATGCGGCGACCGTCTGCCGGGCGACATGCGCATCGCGTGCGATGTTCAGCATGTTCGTCACCTGACCGTTCTGCCGTGCTGCCACTTCAAGGAAACGGGCAAAGGCGCCGAAATTGCGCGTGAGCGCCTCCTGGCGAATTTCCTCCTGCAGATACACTTCGACGTACGATAGCAGATATGCGACAGGATCATCGCCGGTGAGAACTGTTGGAAGCATGCCGTGAGTAAGGACGCGGTCGAGTGTCGGCAGATCCTGTACCTCGGATGAAACAAGGGGAAACATGCGCAGAATCTCCGCTCTTCCTGCAAGGAGGTTGACTCCTGATCGCTTTAACTTCCGTGCACTACTACCACAGAGAAGGAAGCGCAGCTTCTTCTCCTCGATGAGTCGATGCGCCTCGTCGAGGAGCTGTGGCACTTTTTGCACCTCGTCGAGGACAACCCATGAACCCTTTTGGAGATGCTGCAGTTCGTCATAGAGCGCCGATGGATTTCTGCTTAGGCGCAACTGCTCGGAGACGGCCAGGAGATCATACGTCACAGCACCACGAACATTCTGCCGTATCCATGTGGATTTTCCCGTCCCACGAGGGCCGAAGAGAAATGCGGTGCGCTTCGGGGAGGATAGTAATCTTGTAAAGATCATTGGCAATTATGTAGTACAATTGCCAGTAATGTAGTCATAATCTCTTGCAGCAATGGTCGGTTGCGTTCTGATCGCAAGATGGAATGAAAGACGCTCTCCGGGTGCACCGTCATCCAACCAGCACGAAAGTGTAGAACACTCTCGCTGGAAGCCCTGACGAGAGCATGGCAGCATAGATGACTTGTACTCTTGTACCGGTACAAAGGTACATGTCCAAGTTGCCTGTCATTGCGTTTGATGATCTGCTTTCCATGAAGAGAGAGGCAGGACGCGAGCAGGATATTGCCGACGTACAAAACCTGTTAGAATATAGAATGCATGGATAATCCTCTCTGCGATCAGAGGCAGTTGGAAATGGAGGTCAGCATGCGGATGACCCCTGCAGCCCGTCTCGACTGGCTCGCGGCGGCATGGGAATTTGTGCAGATGACGAAAGGAAAAAAGCCGGGAGAAAACGGGGGAGTGCAGGCAAAGTCCGCATGACCTGTGTATGATTGCTCCTGATGGCGCAGCTCATTCTTCAGGACGGCACGGTATTTCAAGGAGAGTCCTTCGGAGCTACGGTCGATGCCGATGGAGAAGTGGTGTTTAACACCGGCATGGCGGGATATCCGGAGAGCATGACGGATCCGAGCTACCTCGGGCAGATCCTCGTGTTTACCTACCCTCTCATCGGAAACTATGGCATTCCGGAGGAGAAACTGAATCAGTATGGATTCTCGGAACACTTCGAGAGTGAGAATATCCACGTGCGTGCGGTGATCTGCTCCCAGGTTTCGCAGGACTTCAGTCACCACGACGCCAAGCTCTCGCTCCAATCTTGGATGGAGAAGCATGGGATTCCGGGAATGACGGGGGTGGATACGAGGGCGCTCACCAAGAAATTACGGGAGCATGGAGTGATGTTGGGGAGAATCAGCCAGGATTCGGGTTCGGATTCGGGTTCGGAAATCAAAGATCCCAATCTTCAAAACTTAGTTGCGGAAGTGAGTTGCAAAGAAGTCATTTGGTACAAACCGAACCCCAGCCCGAACCCCAGCCCTACGATCGTCGCCTATGATTGTGGCATGAAGAGAAACATTCTTCGCAGCTTCCTCAAGAGGGGAGTGCGCGTCATTCGCGTGCCGTGGAACTATGATCTCTCGAAGGCAGACTTCAAATATGACGGCGTCTTCATTAGTAACGGCCCAGGCGACCCCAAGATGTGCAAAGAGACGATTGCGCAGGTTACATGGGCCATGAAGCAGGGGATTCCGACCTTCGGCATCTGCCTCGGCATCCAGCTCATGGCGCTCGCGATTGGAGGAAACACGTACAAGCTGAAGTACGGCCACCGGGGAGCCAACCAACCTTGTCTTGAGGTAGGTGTCAGATGTCAGATGTCAGGTGTCAGGCCTGAAACCTATAACCTGAAACCTGAAAGCTGTAAGCGTTGCATTATCACAAGTCAGAATCACGGCTTCGCGGTGGACGAGAAGACGTTGCCCAAGGATTGGAGCGTGTGGATGCGGAATGCGAACGATGGCACCGTCGAAGGCATCCGTCATGAGAGCGGGAAATTCTTTGCCGTCCAGTTTCACCCTGAAGCAACGCCCGGACCGGAGGATGCGAATTATTTATTTGATGAGTTCCTCGATGTACTGAAAGCTGAAACCTGATACCTGACACCCTATTCATGCTATACTGTATTGAATGCCGACGCCGAGTTACATCACAACATGTACTCAAAATAAAAAGCTCTGCCACGACGTTTGGGAGGTCAAATTGAAGATGCCCGAGGGCCAAAAGTTTCTCTTTCAGGCAGGACAATTTGTCCTCTTCGATGTGCCGCTTCTCGGAAAACCTGAAGACATTCAGCCGCGTGCTTATTCCATTGCCTCTCCCCCGACAGAAGACATGGAGCTCACATTTATTCTTCGCTATAAGCCCGAAGGCCGTGCGAGTCTGTGGGTGGCTCAAATGCTTAACGTTGGTGATCCTGTGCGGATTCAGGGGCCACTCGGGCGTTTCACGCTCGATGATAAGACCGACAAGGAGTACATTTTCGTGGGAACGGGAAGCGGCGTTGCGCCGTTCCGTGCACATCTCAAATGGGTTCTCGAAACAAAGAAAGACGCACGGCCGCTCCATCTCTTCTTCGGCGTTCGTCATGAAGAGGATCTCTTTTGGGTCGAAGAAATACGGGAACTTGAGAAGCAGTACCCAAACTTTCATGCCTCCATTGCCGTGAGTCAACCAAATGGGGAGTGGAAAGGATTACGCGGCCGCGTCACGGATATCATGCCGGCTGTGATTACGGACTTCTCCCGTGTTTCCGCCTACATCTGCGGCAACCCTGCGATGGTGAAGGATGTGAAGGAATGGTTCATGGCGAAGGGAGTGCCGAAGCAGGATGTGCATCAGGAAGGATACATTTGATGACGTTATACGTTCTTCGTTATAAGTTTTTCGTTAACGAATAAACGAACGAACGAAAAACGAAAAACGCGCTCATGCCCCCGTTCTCTGCTTAATGATTTCCTCCGCCACCCCGCACCAGAACCTCCGCTTCGCTGCGGTTCGATGCGGGGCAGGCGTTCTTCTTGGGATTATGCTCCGGTGCGCTGTTTTATTATTTCTTCTGCAACGTTTTTAGGCACGGCAGCGTAGTGACTCGGTTCCATCGAGAAGCTCGCGCGTCCTTGGGTCATCGAGCGCAGCTCCGTTGCGTAGCCGAACATCGCGGCGAGCGGGACGAGCGCGCGGATGGTTTTTGCAGTTCCACGATTCCCCGTTTCCTGGATCACGCCGCGGCGGGCATTCAGATTTCCCATGACGTCCCCGAAGAATTGCTCGGGGGTCACGACTTCCATGTTCATGATGGGCTCCAGGATCGCAGGATCCGCACGGCGCGCCGCTTCCTGAAAGCCGATACTGGCTGCCATCTTGAACGCCATTTCGGAGGAGTCGACGTCGTGATACGAGCCGTTCGTGAGTTCCACCTTGACGTCGACCACCGGGTACCCCGCGAGGATGCCGCGGCTCATGCCTTCCTGGAACCCCTTGTCGCAGGGAGCGATGAATTCGCGCGGAATGCGTCCTCCGACGACGGAGTTCTCGAATTCGTATCCTTTCCCGGGTTCCTGCGGGGTGATGGTGAAGACCACATGACCGTACTGGCCGCGGCCGCCCGTTTGCTTGATGTATTTCCCTTCCCCCTCCATCTCCTTGCGAATCGTTTCGCGGTAGGCGACCTGCGGTTTCCCGGCGTTGCATTCGACTTTGAACTCGCGCTTCATACGGTCGAGGATGATTTCGAGATGGAGTTCTCCCATGCCCGAGAGGATGGTTTGCCCCGTTTCCTCGTCGGAGCGAACGCGCAGGGTCGGGTCCTCCTCGACAAATTTCTGAATGGAGAGACCCATTTTCTCCTGATCGGCCTTCGTCTTCGGCTCGATCGCCATGGAGATCACGGGTTCCGCGAAATGGATGGCTTCGAGGAGAATCGGATGATCTTCATCACTGAGAGTGTCTCCTGTACGGGTCTCCTTCAGACCAATGGCGGCACCGATATCTCCTGCTTCGATCTCCTTGATCTCCTCCCGATGGTTCGCATGCAGACGCACGAGACGTCCGATGCGCTCTTTTCTGCCGGAGGTCACGTTATGGATGGCGCTCCCGGCTCGTAACACGCCGGAGTAGACGCGAACGAACGTGAGTTTCCCGACAAAGGGGTCGGTCGCGATCTTGAAGGCGAGCGCTGCAAATGGTTCGTCATTGTCAGGTTTGCGACCCTCTTCCGCACCTGTATCCGGATTTTTGGCCTTGATGGGTGGGACGTCGAGCGGGGAGGGGAGGTAGGCGACGACGGCATCGAGCAGAAGCTGCACGCCCATGTTCCGGAGCGACGATCCGCAGAGCACCGGATAGATTTTTCCCGAGACCGTTCCCATACGCAGACCCTTCTGCAATTGCTCGAGCGAAAGCCCGCCTTTCTCCAGGAACACTTCTGTCAGTTCATCCGAACTCGATTCAGCCACTTTCTCCATCAGGATGTGGCGATATTTCTTCACGTCTTCCGCCATGTCCGCCGGCACCTCGCTTTCCGATATTTTTTCCCCATGCTCCCCGGAGAAGTGGAAGGCCTTCTGGGTGACAAGGTCGATGATGCCCGAGAAGGTGCTTTCGGATCCGATGGGAAGCTGAATGGCTACTCCCTGTTTACTCAAGCGCTCATGAATGCTCGCGAGAGACATGGTGAAATCACCGCCGGTCTTATCCATCTTGTTGATGAAGGCAAGGCGGGGAACCGAGTACTTATCTGCCTGCCTCCAGACAGTTTCGCTCTGCGGCTCTACTCCCTGCGAGCCATCGAAAACGATCACCCCGCCATCAAGCACACGGAGCGAACGTTCCACTTCTGCGGTGAAGTCCACGTGTCCCGGAGTATCAATGAGATTGATCGTGCGTCCCGCC
>CAYIRQ010000068.1:5460-8573 GCA_964365905.1 uncultured Candidatus Peribacteria bacterium | reverse complement strand
CATCAGCTTCCAGGGAAACCCCTAAAAGATCAAGTTATTTTTGCGAGTTTCCTTAGAGGAGGCGCTCCAGCCAGGCAAAGCCTGGCTTCGCGCACTCATTCATATACACAACGACGGAAATCGCCGGACATTCTCCCGTTAGCCGGCGGTTTAAACCGCCGGCTAACCAACGGGGGCAACATGGAATTCATTCCGTATTCCGTCGTCGTGTTTAATGGGCATTTCTTCATTTATGCTTCACCTGAGTAAAATCTAACTCCACAGGAGTCTCCCGATCGAAGATGAGGACGAGGACGGTGACTTTTCCTTTATCCACATCGACCGCGTCCACTTTCCCTTCGTAGTTCTTGAATGGACCGTCAATGATGACAACGAGATCCCCCACCTGGAAATCACTCTTATACTTTGCCTCCTGCTCTCCAATGCGGCGCTGAATGACACCGAACTCCTCGGGCGTCACGGGAACAGGAATGTTGCCCGAGCCGACGAAGCCCGTGACGTTCGGGGTATTCCGCACGACGTACCAACTCTCATCCGTCACGATCATGTCGACGAGAACATAGCCGGGGAAGAGTTTCCGCTCAACTTCGATCGGCTCACTCTTTTTGAAAACGATCTGCTTCTCTTTCGGCACCTGAATGTCAAAAATGTACTGCTGCATTCCCATGGAATCAATGCGCTGCCTCAGCGCCTGCTCAACGGCATCTTCATATCCCGCATACGTATGGAGGACGTACCAATGTCGGCCGGCACTGGGATCTTGCTTGCCCATCAGACTGCCTGAAGGAGGAGAGACATTCCCTGACCGAGGAGAAAATCGAGGAAACCGTACACTGCAGCAGACGCGAGCGTAAATCCGAGGACGATCACCGACAAACGAACGGCCTGGTTTCGCGTCGGCCACCGAACATGATGCAGCTCTTCGAGAGAACCGCGGAAGTACCCAAGTGTTGCATCGATGATGTTCATGAGAGTTCTTTTCAGCGGGAAAAGGCGCCCGAAGGCGTCGATTGTGAGGTGATCCTACCGAGGAAGGATCTCCGGTGCAAGGGGCAGAGGCCCGTCGCACGAATGCGTTCCATATGAGCAGGGGTTCCATATCCCTTGTGCTCCCCGAATCCATATCCGGGGAATACGCGCTCGGAACGGGTCATCAGGCGATCCCGTGTCACTTTCGCGATGATGGAAGCGGCCGAGATACAGGGCTCCGATCTGTCTCCTCCGATAATTGAAGAATGCGGAAGATCGAACCAGAAATGATCTCTGCCATCGACGAGGAGGTAGGTCACCTGATGGAGACGCTTCAAATTTTGGAGAGCGCGTTGCATCGCGCGTTCCGTCGCTTCCAGAATGCCCATGGCATCGACGATTGCGGCTTCCACGATCCCGATGCCATAGGGAACATTCTCTCCCGAAAGAAATGCGAACGATGTCTCGCGCTCTTCTTCCGTGAGCACTTTCGAATCTGCGATACGCACTCTCCGGGGAACTTTCACATTCTTTCCTTCAAAAACGCAGGCACAGGCAACGACCGGTCCGGCAACTGCTCCACGACCCACCTCGTCGATGCCCGCGATGACGGGGGTGCTCATGAGCAGAAGTATACTTCTCCTTGACTCATGACCACAAATGACTTACATTCAATTTCTAGAGATGCCCGCAAAAACTCCTCTCAAAACCCGGCCAAAGAAGATCGTGAAGCGCGCTCCTGCAAACACACAACCGTCGTTTGCGAAGAAAGGAGAGGAGGAAAACGAGCAGGCGAATAAGCACGAAGACCTCGAAACGCACTTCGAGGAGTATGAGATGAGCCGGTCGCCGGGAAGTTAATCCCTCGATACGCCCAGCCCTTGTGTCAGCTACTCGGGATGACACAACTTCATTTTTGATACCCCAATTTCCTCAACTCCTCCCGCACCACCACTCTCTCATCCCACGGAATCTCGCCCTGAAGCGTCTGCATAGTTCGGTAGGGGCCCATGCCACAGAGGACGACCGCATCACCCGGTCGCGCTTCTTTCACGAGGAAGCGAATCGCTTCCCGTCGATCGATGATTTTGCGTGCGTTCCTCGCTTCCAACGGCACTCCAGACCAAACTTCTTCAAGGACTGCAATAGGATCCTCGCCATAGGTTTCATCACTCGTTACGACACACACGTCCGCGCGCTCACTGACTATCTTCCCGATGAGCGGACGCTTTTCCCGCATGCGATTGCCACAGGCACCACAGAGTGCAAGCAAACGTTTTCCGGAAGAGAGCGACGCACGGAGTGCCGCGAGTGTTTTCTCGTATGCAGCGGGCGTCACCGTGAAATCAACGTACACGCGGAAGGGCTGTCCTTCCGAAATTTCCTCGAGCCGGCCGGGAACAGCCTTGAAACTTTCAAGCGCACGTACGCACTGCTCGAGGGGAATGTTTGCTGCAGTTGCACAACCGATTGCAGCGAGCGCATTTTCGAGATTGAACGTTCCAAGAAGGGAGATCTTCAACGGTACTTCTCCTCCAAGACTTGTGCGGAGAATTGCTCTCACTCCCTCCGCACCTTCTTCAACATCAGAAAGCCAAATGTCCGGCGTCGGTCGCAATTTTCCATTTGCATAGACAATCGTCTCATGCGAAGGGATTTTTTTATACGAAATGAAACTGCCGTCATTCCCATTCAGCACTTTCGTACCATTACTCCTGAGCATCTTCAGGAGCTTTCCTTTGTCGTCCCGGTACTTCTCAAATGATCCGTGGTAATCGAGATGTTCCGGGGTGACGTTCGTCACGGCGGCGATCTGTGGCCAGAGGAACGAGAGCCTTCCCTGCACGAGACCGTGAGAAGACGCTTCGATGACGACATGGGAACAGCCCGCACGATCCGCGTCCTGGAGAAACTTCTGCAGGATGAAGGGGCTCACGGAGGTCTTATGCGTGGGGTTCTCCTCCATCGAACCCGCAATATCGAGATAGGCCGTCGAGAGCGATCCCACTTTCTTTCCATTTTTGCGCAGAATATGCGTCACCATCGCGACCGTCGTCGTTTTCCCGTCCGTTCCCGTGATCGCGATGACGGTGAGAGCGCGCGCGGGGAAACCGTAGCGAAGTGCGGCAATGAGCGCTTTGCCG
>CAYIRQ010000068.1:0-5450 GCA_964365905.1 uncultured Candidatus Peribacteria bacterium | reverse complement strand
CCAGGAGAGACGCAATGGGTGTCGCTCGGGAATGAGCGACTTCAGTGTTCGCACGCATGTACGTATGAAATGCATGGACCCCAATTCTACCATCCTCGTACTCTTCGTACTCCTCGTACTCCTCGTAATCTTCTCACGCTAAACCTCCCGCTCCTCAAACCCACTTTTCTTTCTCTTCTTCCTGTTCCTCTTCGTCTTTTTCCCCCCTTCCCCAAAGTACGTATCCCACACTCTCTCCTGCAACCACTCAAAGACTTCGCTGAGGAGAGCGACCGGTGCCGTGAGCATTCCTTCCACCTGCTCGGAGAAATCACTGATGCGATGCATGATCTTCCGGAAGTCCATTACGACAAAGATGAGGTGGTAGAGGAGAATCGCGAGGAGGAAGAGGACGACTCCAAGACCGATCGTTGCTACGAGTGTGAGAAGATCTCCGGGGTTCTGGATCATGGGGTGTAGGATAGGGAGAGACTGCTCTATGCGCAAGATACGAATAGGTTTCAGGTGGCAGGCATCCAGCCTCCGCCAAGGCGGAGTTTATCCCGAGCAGGGTCGAGGGGGCCGGCAGGCAGGTTTCAGGCGATTCCCAAGCCAAGGAATCGCAGCGCTCATCATGCTCTATCAGCGCACGCTCTCTCCTGATCACGGATTGCTCTCGGTCTTCTACCCCTACGGCTTCTGCCGGCTCACCCCCACGTGTTCGGAGTATGCGAAGCGGGTGTTCCTCGCTCGGGGAGTCTTCGTTGGAGTCCTCCTGACACTGAAAAGACTCCTCGGCTGTCATCCGTGGAAAGAGCCAAGCAGGGAAAGGCTTGTAAAAATCGCAATGCAGTAGGCTTGGAGCGGGTTACTGGAAATTATGACAACCATGATGCGTCCGGCTAGGAGCCTATGTCCATGACTACTTCGGGTCCGATACTGCTGCGAATTCACGAAAGGAGAAACATCTTCAAAGGCACATGCACGACATTTTCTACTATAGAAAGCGTGCTGTTTGATACAACAAGCCCGTAGTCGCCCTCGCCCGCGCCTACGCGACTGATGGCCTGCCGCACTGTTTTCTGCCCCCAGCCGATTTCGAGCGGTATCTGCTTTGAATCTCTGCCAAGAATAAAGTCTGTCCCCCCTTCGCTCGGATCATAGGAAACGCGGATCAATCCTTTGATTCTTCCAATCTTATGCAAATAGAGCATCGCTGTATCTTGCAGCAGCAATCCGCAGTGGGTATCGAATTTCAGAAGGCCGATTTCTGCGAGTAGAGCCGCTCGGTAACTAGGAGAAAGAAAATGATATTTCGGACTTCTGACCACAGCTCCTCTTGCTGAACCGACGCGTGGGGGTACGGCGACAAGCACTTCCGCATTCACAAATGCATCGAGCAACTTGCTGATGGTTGGCGCGGATATGGAGCCTATGGCTCCCGCAATGTTCTGCAAGCTGATCGTGTCCGATCCGGCGACTATTAACAAAGCGCGGAGCGCGGAATTGAGCGTATGTGAATCGAAGGCTGCGGAGAGAGGAAGGTCCTTGAGGACGATCTGCTGCAAAGTCGTAATGATACGCTGATAGACTTCCTGTTCATTTTCTAGCGGTACAGTGAACGGCAGTGTTCCGCAAAGAATGTAGTGTTTAAGGTAGTCTTGAGGCAGAGGCTTCCAAAAAGCCTCCACGTCGGATTGAAGCGTTTGCAAACTTTTCAAGCAATGTTGAGCAGAAGAACTTGTATAGAGAGCAGTCTCGATTTTTTCCTTCAACTGCCACGTCGGCGTTTTTCGTTCACGGAGCATGCGGTATTCCGGGAGGCTCATGGGAACGATCTTCTCGATATGTGCTCGACGAGTCACGTCAGGATTGATCATTAGCGACACAGCACTGGAACCTGTGCAGATAACAAAAACATTCTTCGTTCGCTCGTACAAAGATTTGATAGCACTGGCCCACTCTGCATCTATATGTACCTCATCGAGGAGGAGTACAAACGGTGCCTTCTGCAATTCAAAAGCCCCATGTTCTTCTTCGATTGCTGCGAGTAACTGCTGAAGGTTTGCGCCCACCACTTGCTTCGCCTCATCAAGAACGAGATACAAAATATTTTGCAGAGGAAACTGTTGTTTAAGAAGATAGGCATGCAACTGCGCAAGGATTGTTGTTTTCCCTGTACCACGCGCTCCGGTCATCACCACCCACCGAGGCTCGCTTTTCCCCTTTGTTCTGAAATCATCTAACAGCTTCTGTAAGCGGAAGTATGGGAAACGCACATAGTGCTTCTGCCCTCGCGCATCCGTAAGTTTGTTCGCAAGCCTTGCAGCTCCTTGTTCGCTCCACGTCCGAACGTAGTTTTTGATGGCTGGATCGATTTCCATAAACTCCATTTTATCGTAGTATCTACCCACGGTAAAGTACATTTTATGATGCTATACTTTTTGTCTTAAATAAGCCATTTTTGTCGTAAACTGATTTCCTCAATTCTTAGCCGCTCACGCATACTAAAGAAAGGTCTCCTTAGGCACGAGGCCGTTCGGATCCCTTTCGTCTTGATACGAACATATTGTAGAACAAACGTATAGTGGATCGCAAGGGATAGGAACGAGATTTTGAGCCATTTCTTACAAGAAAGAACGGAATTACTGGAAATTATTACAACTATGATCGGTCCAACTAGGAGTTTGTGTCCTTAGCTTTCTTCAGAACAGACTCCACAAATTGACCCTTGGCTTCCGTATACCCTTCACGATTGTTCCGAAATCTTTCTGCCATTTCCCTTTTGAGTGTGGCATATTCTTTTGCTGTTTCAGGATGTGATCTCAGATAATCACGAAAGGCCAACCTCGCCTTCCATTGAGGATGCGCGAGTTCCATAAGCTGCACATGGAATTCTCGATGTGATGGGGACGGCTTACAGAACCAGTGCATGTATGGTCGGTAGGGATAATAATAGTAGCCAATGCCTTCCAGAAGTGGGATACATACCCTCGCTTCTTCCAAGTTTTTTATCCCAACTTGAATGTCCACTATTGGTTTTGCAGAGAGACCAGGGACGGAGGTGCTGCCGACGTGGTGAATGCCACCTACAATCCAAGGAGCAATCGTTTTTTCGATGCACTTTTTTTCAGAAGCGAATTTTTTTGGCCACACAACATTGTATGATTCGATGCGGATTTGCTCGTTCTGAGAAGAGACCTCTGCACACCACGAAAAATACTCTTTCAGCTTTCTTCGTCCTGCACCACTTTTCCACCACTGTTCTCTTTTCTTTGCTTCTTTGGCAGTTGCAAATTGTTCCACAAAGAGAGTCTTGAATGGTCGTCGGTGTTTTGTTGCCTTTGATCGCCCTGAGTTATGTTCAGATAATCTCCGTTCAATATCGTCTGTATAGCCGATGTAGGTTCGTCCATCGCGGAGGCTCTGCAAGGCATACACGTGATACATACCGAATATTGTAGAGAGCGGGCCGCCCTGCGGGCGAGCCCCGCTCCAAATTTGCTTCGCAAATTTGGAGCGGGTAACGGGAATCGAACCCGTATGTCCAGCTTGGAAGGCTGGCGTACTACCATTGTACTATACCCGCTTGAGCTCACAGTATACTGAATTTCAGCATAACGAAGAACTCCCTCACCGCTGCAGCACAGAGAGGAACGCCTCCTGCGGCAGGATCACTTTCCCCATCGCCTTCATCCGCTTCTTCCCCTTCTTCTGTTTCTCGAGGAGCTTTTTCTTCCGTGAAACATCGCCTCCGTACAAATACCCCGTGACGTCTTTCCGAAGTGCCGGAAGTGTTTCGCGCGCGACGATTTTGCCGCCAATTGCTGCCTGAATGGGAATCTGAAACTGCTGCTTCGGGATAACGTCCTTCAGCTTTTGACAAATCACTCCTCCCACCCGATGCGCCTCGCTCTTATGCACGATCGTGCTCAAGGCTTCCACCGGATCCCCGACGAGAAGAATATCGAGCTTCACGAGGTCTTCGGCCCTAAACCCGAGAAGTTCATAGCTCATGGAGCCGTACCCGGCCGTGAGCGACTTTAATTTGTCAAAAAAATCGAGGATGATGCCTTGGAGCGGAACCTCGAAGTGAAGGAGCGCGCGGCCTTCATCGAGGTATTCGAGAGAGCGTTGGATGCCACGTCTCTCTGCGACAAGTCCCATGACGCCGCCTACGGTATCCGCAGGGCAAATCACCTCGAGCGCCACCCAGGGCTCGCGCACTTCCGTGACGTACGTACGGTCGGGGAAATCAGCAGGGTTGCTGATAACAGCGACGTTTGGTTCATCGACCTTGAGCAAGCTGGATCGCACGATCGATGCGGGATTCTTTGCCTGCAAGACGACTTCATACTTTACGCTCGGTGCCGTGACGATGAGGTCGCAGTCGTATTCGCGTTCCAGCCGCTCCTGGATAATGTCGAGATGGAGGAGCCCGAGGAATCCGCAACGAAAACCGTGCCCGAGCGCGCTATTCTGCTCGGGCTCGAGCGAAAGCGCGGCATCGTTGAGGCTCAGTTTTTCGAGAGCATCCCGCAGCTTCGGTACATCATCCGCTTCCGTGGGGAAGAGACCGGCAAAGACCATGGGCTGCAATGTTTTATAACCGGGAAGCAGGGAAAGCTCCGGCGATGACGCAATCGTATCCCCCACGCGCGCATCACCGATATCTTTGAGGCCCGTCACGAGATACCCGATTTCGCCTTCAGCAAGAACCTTCTCAGGGTGATACGTCGGACAAAAGCTGCCAACTTCGAGAACGTCAATTGCCTTTTGAGACCCAAGAAGGTGCATGCGATCTCTCTTCGTGAGCTCCCCTTCAACGACCCGGATGTACGCGACGACGCCACGATAAGGATCCGCAACGGCATCGAAGATGAGAGCGCGGGTGGCACGGCCATCTTGGCCGTGTTTCACGGGCTGGAAGCCCGTGCTACCTGGCGCTGGAACCCTCTCGATCACCGCCTCGAGCACACTCTCCACGCCCGTCCCCTCTTTCGCGGAGATCGCGAGAATGGAATCAGGGGATACTCCCAGCAGTTTTGAAACTTCTTTCCGGACGCGCGGCACATCGGCTGAGGGGAGATCAATCTTATTGAGAACGGGGATGATGGTGAGACCGCCTTCCAAGGCACTATAGAGCGTCGCGAGCGTCTGCGCCTGAATGCCCTGGGATGCATCGACGAGCAAAATCACACCCTCACAGGCAGCAAGAGATCTGCTGACTTCATATCGAAAGTCTGTATGTCCGGGAGTATCGATGAGATTCAGTTGAACGTCTTTCCACTTCATGCGCACCGGCTGGAGCTTGATCGTAATCCCCCTCTCCCGTTCAAGCTCCAGAGTATCGAGGAGCTGCGGTTTCATTTCGCGTTTCGAGACCGTTCCTGTGATCTCGATCAAGCGATCCGCAAGCGTGGATTTTCCGTGATCAATGTGGGCAATGATGCAGAAGTTTCGAATGTCCA
>CAYIRQ010000067.1:0-8639 GCA_964365905.1 uncultured Candidatus Peribacteria bacterium | reverse complement strand
GGAAGCTGTACCTACATTACGTCCTTCGGCGGGTATGGTCCAGTAGATCACCCCAAATTCGCGATGATCGTGAAATTCGATCGTCCGCGCACGGTGGAATTCGGAGAGCGCTCCGCCGGTCCCGTCTTCCGGGAAATCGCGGCGCTCATGCTCGAGTACTACGGCGTGCCGCCGGATGAGAGGTGACGCCCAGCGAGCATATATTGAACTTGTCATGCTGAGTGAAGGCACGGCATTCACGAATGCCGTGCCGGAGACGAAGCATGAAGCCGCGACTTCACATATTCCCACCAAACTTCTCCCTGTTCTTCTTATTCATCGCAAGCACATGCAATTTCTCAAAGTTTCCTGCAATCAGCGCTTCTTTCTTCTTGCGACTCCACCCCTGAATTTGCTTCTCATGCAGGATGGCATCGTTGATATCCTGAAAAGATTCCTTGTATACAAGTTTCACTGGTCTTCGTAGATACGTGTATGCAGCTCTATCATCTCCTCGTTCATGCGAACGTATTCTTTCCTCGAGATCATTTGTCACTCCTGTGTAGTAACTTCCATCGCGACAGCGGAGGATGTAGACGAAATATTCATGCATAGGAGGTTTATGGTAGCAGAAGATCGCGGCGGCTCGATGCTTCGTCTGCGGCACGTCACTTGCGAGTGACGTGCCTTCACTCAGCATGACAAAGGGAGACTCTACAACAGCCTCCTTCAGTCTTCCCAGCCTATCACTCCGAACCAATCTCATTCCATAATTTCTTGAAGGCCAGGCCTTCAAGAACTGGATCGCTACTCGACTGTGTAAATCGCAGCGCTGCGGTGAGCCGCATGATTCTGCTGGCATCTCGCAAATTATTCAGAATGAATGGGTGAATCTTCTCATGCAATGGAAGAGAATTTCCATCGCACTTCGAAGCCTCTTTTGAATGAATCGAATTCATTTCACAGTAACAGATTTCGCCAAATTCCTCGGCATATCCGGATCCTTCCCTCGTTTCAAAGCAAGGTAATACGCGAGGATCTGGATCGGGATGACATTCACGATGGGCTGCGCGTAGCTCGCTTCCGGAACCTTGACCCAGTAATCGAAAATGGAACTATTCTCGGGAGCGACGCCGATGATATAGCCTCCCCGCGCTTTCACTTCCATCGCATTATTCAGGATATCCTGCTTCACTTCGTCTTCTCCCATGAGGACGATGCAGGGAGTTCCTTTTTCAATGAGCGCGATGGGGCCATGCTTCAGTTCACCGCCGGCAAATCCTTCCGCGTGGATGTAGCTCACTTCCTGAATTTTGATCGCGCTCTCGAGCGCCATCGGGTAGTTCCATCCTTTGCCGATGATGTAGAGATCGTCAAATTTCCTGATCGCTGTCGCGAGCTTTTCAATGTGCTCCAGATACCGTGGGTTCAACATGTCGTTGATTTTCGCAGCGGTTTCAAGGAGAAGTGCACGACCACGATTGAGCTTGCCGACTAATGCGTGCGCGATGAGGAGGAGCACGGCCATCTGTCCGGTCGCGGCTTTCGTGGATGCGACCGCACGCTCGGGACCGGCATTGATGAGGAGCGAGTAATCCGAGGCGCGGGCAATGGAGGATCCTTCCACATTCACGATGGAGAGGACCTTCGCGCCCTTACTCTTCGCGACCTTCATTGCCTCGAGCACATCCGCCGTCTCCCCGCTTTGGGAAACGACGACGAGGAGACTCTCCGGAACGAGGAAGTGATGGTGCAGAGGAAATTCGCTCGCCGGAGCGAAGTTTACGTGATGCTCCGAGACGACCGCAAAGAAATACTCGGATGCCATGCATACTTTTCCCGCCGTCCCGCAGCCACTCAAATAGGTGCCGCGCGCCTCCCGAATCGCCTGTGCGAGTGTTTCGATCTGCTCCTCATCCTGATTCACCGCTCTTGCGATCGAGTTTTTCTGATCCATGATCTCCTTGAGCATGTAGTGCTGGTACTCGCCTTTCTCCGCCTGTGCGACATTCCACGTGATTTCCACGTCGCGCTTCCAAAGCTCTTTTCCGGCAATGGTGAAGAACCGGACGTCCTTCCCGTCCGTCACGACAAGCTCGCCGTCATCGAGGTAGTTCACGATTTTCGTCGCATCCATGAAGGCGGGGATATCCGAAGCGATGAAGTACTCCCCCTTCCCCACCCCCACGATCAAGGGAGAACCCGTTCGCGCCGCAACGAGCTCCGTGCTGCCCGTATGCATGGCGAGGAGCGCATAGCGGCCCGTGAATTCAGAGCAGGCGCGCCGCACGGCCTCCGCAAAAGCGCTCAGCGACGCGCTCCGCTCCTTTCCCTCGTGCATGTATTCCTCGATGAGATGGGCGATCACCTCCGTGTCCGTCTCGGAATGAAAGCGGTGTCCCTTTTGCTCCAACCGCCGCTTCAGCGATTCATAATTCTCGATGATGCCGTTATGAACGACCGCGATCGTGCCGTCGCAGGAGAGGTGCGGATGCGCGTTCTCCTTCGTCACCCCACCGTGCGTCGCCCAGCGCGTGTGCGCGATGGCGAGACTGGAGAGATCGGAGAAGAGCTCCGGATTCACTCCCCCGATCTTTCCCACTTCCTTCATCACCCGCACGTTGCTCCCGTCAATGATCTGGGCAACCCCCCACGAGTCGTACCCGCGATACTCCAGATTCTTGAGCCCGCGCACGACAATGCGCCCCGCATCGTGCCGCTTCCCGCTATACCCGAAGATGCCGCACATGAGCGAATAGTAGCGGAAAGACGCCACGGTTCCAAGAAACCAAGTGTCCAAACAAGGCTTCAATAACATCCCTTCTCCCTTCGGGAGAAGGACAGGATGAGGGGAAAAAATGCCGTTTTGCTCCCCTCACTCTCACTCTCTCCCGAAAGGAGAGAGGGTGTTCTGTTTATTCTTTGAATTTTTTTGTTTCTCATCTCCTCCGCAGCCTCGCTCTCCCAGAAATGACTTCCAGGAGCCCCAGATCCTCGACTCCCGGCAAATCGACGACACGAACCCCCGCAAGGAGAGCATCCCGGTTTGCGAGAATGGCTTCGAGACGCTCCTCGAGTGGCACGAGCGCATCCTCGAAGGAACGAACGAGTTCGGACGTGACGAGAAGTCGCGTTTGTACTTCCGCGAGTTCCGCCTGCCGCTTCACAATATCCTGAATGAGGAGTGTCGCACCGACCGGTTCGCCGCTTGCGAGTGCATCCCGGAGCTCATCCTGCAGGTCGTTCACGCCCGATCGCAGTCTGCGCTCGTCATCTTCCAAATCTTCATTATCATTCTCGAGTGTGCGCAGCCGATTTCTTCCTTCTTCGATCGCAAGCTGAATATCGGTGATGTACGTGTTCAGGGCTTCTTTCCTGTCTTGTGATCGATTCAGTAGCTGCTGCACGTCTGCCGAGAGAAGTGCGATGATTTTCTGGAGAAGGAGCGTGTCTTCCTCCGCCTGCGGCCTCTCGCCATCATCATCATCCGGTCGCGGCAATGGATCGAGACCGGCCTCCATGAGGAGACTCCCGCTCATGATTCCCGCAAGTGCCCCTGGAACAGGTTCTTGCGAATCCTGCGTGGGAATTCCTGCAAGCTGGAGGCTGACGCGGAGTCCGCTCTGAGCACTTCTCACTGCAGCCAGATTCCCCTCATCGGAACTGCGACAAGCAGTGAGGAGCAGCGCGAATGCCAGTAATCCGAGCACGCGTGACGCCACAATGGTTATTATATAATAATAATTGTTTTATAGCAATCCCCCGCTACGTAACCGCTCACTGCCCACTACAGCCTACGCAGGAGCCATGAGTCTCCGAAGCTCCCTGAAGTAGTCCTTCGGTTTACTCCACCAGAGGGTGAGACAGACGGAGAGAATGGTTCCCATTGCTTCTGCTCCGTTCTGAGAACGAGAACCGAAGGAGAGGAGTCTCTTGATGACGAGGTGCCGAAGCGAACGCTCAGCCTTGTTGTTTGTCATGGGAATGTCAGGCATGCGAAGACAGAGTAGGTAGTGTTCATGGTTCTCCATGAAGGTTGTTTTGAGCGTTGCCAGCGCAGGAGGATCGAGCGAATCGCAGGTCATCAGTCTCGCGAGATTCCTTCCGAATGTAGCAGCGATTTTTTCACGCTGCGCTGAGGGGATCGGAGCGGCAACAGTCAGTGCGACAGATCGTTCGAGAGCACGGAACTGTTCATAGAACTCGAGGCAGTGGTCGTGGTGCTCCTCGGACAGCGCCGATGATTTCGCAAGATCGCGGAACTTTCGCAGTGGATGAGCCCAACAGAGGGCATGATGCTTGAAGAGATTGTCGTACGCACCATAGTCATCGCTCACACCGACTTGATTGGAGGGAGAACCGCGCAGTCTCTCTGCATTTCCTTTCCCTCTCGTCTGTCCGAGATGGAAGATCGTCTCCGGTCCCACCGAAGAGGTCTTCACCCAAGCGTAGTTTCCTTGCTCTCCATGCTGCACGGGGTAGGAGGTCTCATCGTAGTGTGCGGCGGGAGCTTCGCGGATCTTCGCCTCAATGTCTTCCATGGCGGGAAGGAGTTTTCGATGTCCTTCACGGATGATCGCAGCAATCTCACCATCGGAGATGGATAGTCCATGGAGACTGTGCAGGTGAGCTTTGATTTTCTCGAAGGTGAGTCCAAGCACGGTCACAGCGAACAAAACGTACAAACGGACGTTCTGTCCGAGGGTGCAGTGCTGTGGCGAGAGAGGAATCGCACTCTTCGTTCTCCTACAGTGCGGACAGAATCCGCGATCGATTGTCTGTTCAGTCACCAGCTTCTTCGGCAGAGGAATGTCTTCAACGAAGCGCGTCACGGCTTCCCTCCGATGCAGGGTATGACCGCAGTCGGGGCAGGAACGGAGACGATGTTGTGTGCGATGCGTGACATCATCCGGCTTCGGAGTAGCACGACGAAAAGAGGTCGCAGAGCGAGGATGTTTCTCCGGTGCTCCCGATGAAGGAGGAAGAAGATTGTTGTGATCCTCCAACTTCTTCTTGCGTCCGAAGACCATGGTCTCCAATTGTTCTACACGGAGGAGTAGTTTTTCGATGATGATATCTTTCCTCGCATTCTCGGCTTCCAAAAAAGCACAACGTTCTTCCAGCTCTTTCATCCTCTTCTTTCGCAGTGGTTCCAGCGCACGGTCATTCCTCCACTGAATCATGCGACGATCGATCTCTTCTTGAGTCAGCAGCTCCATGAGCACAAATGTTGCTCATAGTTCGTGTTGAGCGCAAGGGAATATTTGTTTTGGGCAGTGAGCGGTTACCCCGCTACGCCCTGCGAGCCACTCGGGATGACAGGTTTTATTCAACAGAGTACTCCGGCGTCTCGAGGGCATGGCTCTTCGTGATGGGGAGTGCCACGATCCACACGCGGCCGGAGATCCGGTTCTGCGAAACAAAAGGCATCGGTTTCCCCTCCGCATCCGTGAAGCTGCGGGAATCAAGACTTCCCATGCGGTTATCACCGAGAAGGAAATAGTGCCCCTCTGGGACGACGTACTGCTCTGGAGTGGTGTCGCCGGTCCCGACAGGAGCCCGGAACGTGTGATCGCGATTCTTCGCATCGAGATACGGTTCCTCAAGGGGAATATCCTTTCCTTCTCTCGCGATATACACTTTACCGCCCCGGACGACCACTTCATCCCCGGGGAGTCCGATAATGCGTTTCACATAGTACTTACCAGACGCCTGCTGTCCGTCTTCGGGAGGATGAAACACAACGACATCTCCGCGCTTCGGCTCACCGACGATATAGCCGATCTTATTAATGATGATGTACTCGTTATCGTGCAATGTCGGCACCATGGACATTCCCTCGACTTCAAAAGGAGAAAAGAGGAATGTTCGAATCAGCGCAACTGCGGCCACAATAATGAGGACGTTCAAGAGAACGTCGAACACGTTGTACCAAAATCCATGCCGCTCCTGCAGGAGTCCCGATAGATCTTTGCGGGCCATGAGCTCAGTATATCACGTTGCTTCTTCTCCTGCTATGCTCTGACTATGCTCGAGCGCTTGTTTCACGGGCACCTCGAGGCGGATGAGATGCTCCACCTCGTGGTCCACAAGCACTGGTTCTTCTTCGTGCGTGCATTCTTTTTTCCTATCATCGTTTTTCTCGGCACGATGTTCCTCATCGTTGCAAATCCGACGGTGACGACCCTGCTCCTCATGATCCTTGCGGACTGCGCAATCAGCGTATGGTTTCTCCGGAGCTTCTTCGATGAGTTCCTCGATGCATGGCTCGTGACGGATCGTTCCATCATCGATATCGCCTGGCACGGGTGGTTCCATCGCACGAGTACGCGCATCGATTACTCCTCCATCGAGGGCGTCAGCACGGAGATTCAGGGCATTCCCGGAACGCTCCTCGGATTTGGAACGATCACCATCGAAAAAGTGGGAAGCGGAGCGAAGGTCAGCATGGAGCACGTGGCGACACCGCGCATCGTCGAATCGGCGATTCTCCTGCATCAGGAGCAGTGCCTGCGATCGAAAAACATGAAGGACAGCAAGGCTGTGCAGGATCTCCTCGCGGAAATTGTGGCGGAGAGGATGAATTTGCAGGGAGTTGAAAAGAAGAAGATTCAGAAATCCGAAAAAAATCTGAAATTCAAAACTCGGAGCATTTAGATGAAACCTGCTTTGATCATCATCGGCCTCGGGAATCCCGGCAAGGAATACGCCGGGACGAGACACAATGTGGGCTTTTGGGCAATTGATGCATTGGCAGCAGAGTTCGGCGAGGGCGAGTGGAAGGCCAATCAGAAATTTTTGGGAGACACGCTCGAGGGGCGGATTGTCACGGCTCCACTCTTCTTCCTGAAACCCGGAACGTTCATGAACCGTTCCGGCGAAGCAGCGAAAAAAAATCTTTCGTACTACAAACTTCCGCCAACGCAGTTGCTCGTGCTCTGCGATGATATCGATCTTCCCGTGGGGGAAATCCGACTCCGCGAGAGCGGCGGCGCGGGATCCCATAACGGCCTCAAATCTGTCGCAGAGCAGATCGGAGAAAACTTCCCCCGCGTCCGAATCGGAATCTTGGGGTCAGATGCTCCGAGGGGAAGCTTTCTCAAGGCGGGAATGGATTTGAGCACATACGTGCTTTCAAAACCTTCGGCTTCAGAAAAGAAGAGGATCGAGCAGTCCATCAAAGAAATTCCGGGAATGGTGCGGGAGTTTGTGATGGGAAACGCAAAGGCGTGACGCCCTGCTCCTCCCGCGATGCATCTACATGCGACAGCTGCAGCGGGAGTTCGGCACCGGGGTTTCCCTTCCAAGTTTCATGTCTCCAGAGATAACCGGCATCCTCATCGGCGGTGTTCTCTCTGCGTTCGTCTTTGTGGGCCATGGGGGCAGGACTCGTCACCATCGGCATTGCACAGTACGGGGCCCTACTCGCAAAGATCGTGTCTCTCTATAACATGAACACCATCGCGACAGGACTTCTGGTGCTGTGGATCTTCGCAGAATGGAAGCAAGTGCAGGTTCCCCGTTTACTCGTAGGCACCGCCCTCACGATCCTCGGTGGGATTCTTGTTGCCAGGGCATAGAGATGCGTTCGCATACACTGGAACAGGCGCTCGTCACGCTCACTTTGGGAGGCACTTGCATTTCGTATTTGGAATAAGCGTCAGTTTGGGGGGGTTCCCTGAAAAATGGTAACATTGCCCGTATTTGCAATGGGTGGCATACTTAGGGCATTCTTGTATGGTGTTCTGCTGGTAGGAGCAGATACAGGCACCGCAATCTTTGGGGCACGATGTGCATGTTTCAGAGTAGGGCGGGGTCGATTGTTCACATTTGGTATTGCCACATACCGGACAGGCGCGGCAGTCCGCGGGGCAGGATTTACAGGTCTCACCAGCGGCGCAGATACCATTGCCGCATTGAGAGGGTGGCGGGGGAGAGCAAGCACCGCAATCAATCGAACAGGTCCTGCAGTTCTCCCCGCCATTGCATTGCCTATCCCCGCAGATCGTGCAGGCGCCGCAATCTTTCGGGCAAATTTTGCAGGTCTCCAATCCAGCAGTGCAGATGCCATCGCCGCACCCAAGAGGGCACGCTCCACAATCACCCGGACAGGTCTTGCAGGTTTCCGTCCCATTGCACTTTTTATCGCCGCAGATTTCATTACACCCCCCACAGTCTTGTGGGCACGTGAGACAATTCTCAGTAATATCGCACTTATTGTTGGGGCAGGCACACATCCCACAATCGTTCGGACAACTTACGCAAGTCTCATAATAGGGAGCATAGGATTGGCACACTTTGTCATTGCACCAACAATACTTGCAGTCTTTCGGACAGGACACGCATGTTTCTTCATTCGTATCGCACATATTGTCGCCACAGGATGCAGGTGGGGAAAATGACGGGGCCTGCCGATTCCAGATCGTTCTTGGTTTCAGCACATTGACAGCCGCAACCAGAATATCCCCGTGTATGCCGATCGCGATTCCTGTCCCCACAGCGAGCAAAATAACGACGATGGCCAGCCAGCGGATGGTGACGTTGCGCTTGAGCACCGCGAGCAATGGTAGCACTAGACTACTGCCGCGCAAGCTCCAGGAGCAGGAAAGCGGTAAAGATTCGTGAGCTTTTGGCTACAGGTTCAAGTAATCCAGACCATT
>CAYIRQ010000066.1:0-8860 GCA_964365905.1 uncultured Candidatus Peribacteria bacterium | reverse complement strand
TGGGAAGAGGGTAATTCCTCAACCCAAGTGGGGCATTTCAAAGTTCAGCGGGGGAGAGAAACAAGAACTGGCTCGGGAGACAATTCCATCCCTTCCGGCGGTTATTTCCTCACTCTCGGAGGAGAGTGCTGTTCTTAATGAACAACAACAGAGCGCCGTCAATTATTTGCTTCAAGAACTCTCGGAACGAGTCCCTGAGGCAGTGGCGAACGATTTGTTGAATCGGGCAATTCCACCGGAACTATTTGCAATTCTCCGTGAAGGACTCCTTGAAACGTTTGTGAAGATACGCAGAGTGCTTGTTAGTGCATCTACAGTGCCAGAGCTGGCTGAGCAGATGGAGAATGCAGCCAGAAAAATTCTCCTCGACTACTTCAGATCAATACGACAGCTCGTTCAGGACGTGATGTCACTTTCCACAGACGTGATGAGGAACCTAGAGGTTTTGGCTATCATAACTTCAGCCAAGGATTTGAGTGTTCTCAAACTCGAGCAACTCACACAAGGTCTGCATGCCATTGAAGAATTGGAGAGTTCGACACCTCGCATTCTGCTGGAGCTGACTGTTCGTTGGGTGGATGAACTTCAATGCCAGGGAATAACAAGTCTGAACATAAGCAAGGTGGATATTTCTGCTGGTGAAACAATTACAATCCAGATGCCCTATTTTGAGCCGAAGGAAAATGTGCGCAAAGCAATCGAGAGAAGTGCCAAGAAATTTTTCGAATCACGCTGCGCTTGGGAAATGCAATCGCAGTTTTTGGGAACATGTAATCCGCACGGCGGCGAAATACATGCAAACTGGGATGGTGGCACCTTTCGATTGGAATTCAGCAAGTAAACGGCTATGTAGTGTTTTTGTGCTACAGTCCCCTCGTGCCCCTGAACAGTTTTTCTCGGCGCACGGATCACAGTCACACTCTCTTCGCGCTACCTCCTTCTCTTACGATTACAAAGGATGAGAGTGTGGGGCAGGAAGATGGTCCGAGCGAATCCTCTTGATTCCTCCATTTAGTTCTATTATAATGTACATATTAGTACATCTTCTCATAACATAGCGGGCAAACGCATCGCGCTGCTTGCGGGGACCAAGCAACCCCTCTTCCATACGACGGATCTTGCCGTACTCCTCGAGATCGGGAATGCGAATACGCTGCGTGTGACCGTGAGCAGGCTCGTGCGCGCGGGCATTCTCCACCGGATCCAGCGTGGGCTCTACAGCATCCTTCCTCCGGAGCAGATTGACCCCGCGATCATCGGGAGCGCGTGCCTGCATCGCTTCTGCGTCCTCACGACGGAGTCAGTGTTGCGCGACGAGGGATACATCCTGCAATCCCTTGATGCCGTCACGTTCGTTTCCGGGGTCTCGCGACGCTTCGTCGTTGCGGGATATCGCATTGTGAGCCGCCGTCTGCACCCGCGGTTTCTCCATAATCTGGCCGGACTCGAGCGGAGGAACGGTGTGCTGCGGGCGATGCCCGAGCGCGCTGTCGCGGATATGCTGTATTTCGATCCGTGGTATCACCTGGATCGACCTGTGGATTGGCCAGCGGTTCGCGCCTTGCAGCAAGAAATCGGATACCCTCTCACTCCCCATCGATATGCTCATTCCGCGCTCCGGTGACGCCGTCCACCGCGCCTGGATGCTCCGCCTTCTTTCAGCGATTGCGGACGATCGAACGCTGCTCACCATCCTCCGCTTCAAAGGTGGGACTTGCGCCGCGATGCAGAATCTCCTCAATCGCTTCTCGGTCGATTTGGATTTTGATCTTCTCTCGGTCGCGGATATCCCGCGAGCGAAGGAGCGACTCCAATCGATCTTCCGGCAGCTCGATCTCACGATCAAGGATCAGAGCAAAACAGTCCCGCAGTACTTTCTCCGTTATGATGCTCCGTCCGGACAGCGCAATACGATCGCACTCGACATCACCGTTCCGCCGCCGCAATCGAATGAATATGAGACCATCCGTTTCGCGGACATCGATCGCTTCATCCCGTGCCAGACGATTGGAACGATGGTCGCAAACAAACTGGTGACGTCGATTGATCGTTTTGAGAAGCACGGCGCCATTGCCGGACGCGACATCTACGATATCCACCATTTCCTGCTGCAGGGATATCCCTGCAATATCGCCGTCATCGAGGAGCGCGCACAGATACCTGTGAAAAAGTTTTCACGCACCCTCCGCGCGTTCATCGGGCGGCACGTCACACAGACGATCATCGATCAGGATTTGAATACGCTGCTCCCTCCCGGCCCATTTCAAAAGATCCGCCGGATCCTGAAGCGAGAAACGATTGCGCTGCTTCGGCAATGGGAGAGCTCAATCTGAGCCTGCTTCGGGAGCACGTTCGTGCTATACTGGAAAGATAGACAAATTCTCATCGCGAAACCGTATGACTAGCAAAAAAAAAGACGACGGCAGCATCTCGCGCGAGGCGTGTCAGGAGCAGTTCGACCGTGCGACATCGGAATTCATCACCGTGACGGCGCACAAGATTCATACGCCGGTCGCCGCGATGAAGTGGCAGCTCGAAATGCTCATCGGGGGCGATCTCGGGGAGATCAGCGATGCGCAGAAAGAATCTCTCCAGAGCATCATGGATTGCGCGGAGCGGCTCAATGATCTCTCGCGGGCGCTCCTCTATGTGTTTGAGCTCGAGAAGGATCTTCCGCAGATTCATGTGCAGGAAACAGATCTGCACACGCTCATCGCGCGGACGCTCAGGAATCTCTTCGAGCTCACAAAGCAGAAGGATGTGCACGTGATTATTCCAGAAGCGAAGGAGCCGGTGATGGTTTCTCTCGATCCGGATCTTAGCTTCATCATCCTCCGCACGCTCCTCGAAAACGCCATCGTCTACTCGAAGCCCAAGGGTGAAGTGCAGGTGCGCATTACGGCACGGGAGAACGGCAAGGAGATTTCCGTGCAGGATTTCGGGTGCGGCATTCCCCAGGATCTCCAGCATCTCCTCTTCACGAAATTTTTTCGGGCGCCGAACGCACGACAGATCTGGACGGAGGGATCCGGACTCAATCTCTATGTTGCGAAAAATATCGTATCGCGCACGGGCGGAGCGCTCAGTTATGAGAGCACGGAAGGGAAGGGGAGTATCTTCTCGTGGCTCATTCCCGCTCGCAGTAGCGAAACTTCGAAGATGCCATGGGAGCGTGGGCAGAAGCCGGTGCCGGTTCCTTTTGAGAAAAAATAAGACACCAGATCCTATTTTTATGATCCTTTTTATCCTTCCCGCTCAGAGAGCAGTTGCTGCAGAAGCTGCAGGGCTTCTTCTCTCCCTTCTTTGAGCACTGCTTCCGCGGAAAAGAGCGTCGTGAGGACATCGATCGCTTCATCGCGCTTTCCTTCCTGCGCGAGGATGTTTGCGAGCGCGAGGTAGGAGAGCGTGTCGATGGGGCTCGCTGCGATCGCATCGCGGAAGGCTTGCTTCGCCTCTTCCCTCTTCCCGCTTTGGAGTGCGAGGAGACCAAGGTAGTAGGAGGCGACGCCGTTTGGATGTGCCTGAACGGAAGCCTCAAATGAGGTTTTTGCCTCCGCAAATTCGCCACGGCTCAAATGAGCTTCTGCGATCTTGAGATGCGCCACCTGGGAATCGGGCTCGACTGCTGCGACATGGCGGAAGAGCGTTTCCGTGTCTTTCCACACGTTTGATTGCCGATATGAAAGGAAGGAGAGGCTGAGGAGGACGAGAAGCATGAGAGCAAGACCGAATAGTCTCTTTCGTTCGATCACCGTGGCGAGAGCAAGAGCAACAATGAGAAAAAAGCTGATCGAAGGGAGGTATGCGTAGCGATCGGAGGCAATGTAAAACTCGATGACACTCGTATGCTCGCGCGTGAGTCCACCGAACGAGGGGAGGAGAGTGAGGAGGAAGAATCCCCAGAGGAAGAGAGGAAGCTTCGTGCGTTTTGCGAGAAGGAAAACGATGATCGAGAGTGCGATGACAAAAAACAGGGAGAGCAGGAGATCCGGATTCGTGAGTTGAATATCATTTGAATATGGATACAGCACCGAAAAATCCTTCGGAATGATGAGTTTTTCGAGGGAGAAGGTGATCGAGCGGCATGCGAGCAGGAATTTCTCCCACACGTATGATCCATACGCCACGCGCGCCGTTTTTCCATAGAACGCGATGACGAGGAAAATGATGCTGAGAATGACATACAGGATCTTTTCTTTGAGTGCCTTCCGATCGATCGATCTTCCCTGATACCAATCGATGAGGAGCAGAATGAAAGGAAGGAAGATGATCGTGACTTTGGAGAGGAGCCCGAGGAAAAAGAAGGTGAGACTCAAGAGATACATTCCATAGACATACCGCATTGTGGATTTGTTATTCGTTTGCTGGTTTTTGGTTTTTCGTTGGTGATGCGCAAGATAGGCAATCAGTGATGCAAGAAAGAATATCGCGGAAAGAACGTCTTTGCGCGCCGCCGCCCACGCGACGGCTTCGGTGTGGATGGGGTGCATGAGGAAGAGAAGTCCTGCGATGAGCCCGATCGCGCGCTTTCCTGTGAGCAAGATGAGAAACCAAGCGACGAGGAGCGCGTTGAGTGTGTGCAGAAGCAAATTCCCGAGGTGATAGCTGTAAGGTTCCGCTCCACCAATCAGATGATTCAATTTGTACGAAAGTGTTGTGAGAGGGGCATAGAGCTCCGGGTCATATGTTTTGAATGCTTGGACAACCGAACTCCATGAATTCTCACGGACAATCGGATTTTCTGTGATCAATGATCCATCGTCGAAATCAATGAAACTGTTCTGGAGAGAGGAGCTATAGATGAGGAGACCGAGGGCGAGAAATGTCACACTGACACTCGCTATGCACCATGGCGTACGAGGGAGAAATTCCCAGGTCATTGAGAAAGAGTATAGAGGGTTGTCCTGTGATAAGATTTGTCTGCATTGGGGAGTAGCCAAGCGGTCCCACTTCGCTCCTCGCTCCGCTCGGAGCTTCGAGGGACCGTTCGGAGACGATTTTTCTGGTAGGATTGTGGAGGCGGTGGGGAGTAGCCAAGCGGTAAGGCAACGGGCTCTGGACCCGTCATACGGGGGTTCGAATCCCTCCTCCCCAGCCAAGCTGAATTCGTGACGAAGCCTAGTGGTAAGCACTAAGCCTTTGTCGTAAAATGCTTGGCCCCTCGAAGCGCCGAAGGCGCGAAGGGGGGCCATCACGGGCACCTGACCCAGGTGCCTTCTTTGAGCAAACATGACACCGCTACTGAAGAAGTCCAACGCCTTCCCACTACTCATGATCGGGCAATTCTGCTGGGTCCGGTGCGTCGACCGGGCAGGAGTTGCGATTGGAGTAGAGCAGTTCCTCTCATAACATCCGTGTCCGAAGAAAGGGGATCTTGACAAGGAGACGTCTGCTCTCACGCTTCAATCGGGAAGTGAGCTGCTTCACAGGGTCTCGCGTTCTCTCCCTTCCTCGGGTGGACCTTGTTGAAAGGAATCTCCGAAGGGCACATGCGAGGGAGGTGGGGGTGATGGAGGCCACAGGCTGACCCTCTGGAGGCGATGCTTTGTGGGAAGGAGCCTCCGGAAGAGGAGCAGCATGTTCTCTCTCCTCGAGGTATTCCCGTCCTTCTCTCGTGAGGCGACAGAAGCCCGCTCTGTCCATCTTCAGATACTGTTTCTTCTCTAAACCTTCGCAGAGGGAGTAGACATACTCATCCGAAATCCCCATCCGAGTCGCGACGAATCTGTGGTGGACCCTGCGGCCACCTTTCCCTCCGCCTTGCCATATCTCGGTGAGAGCCTCCAGCTCCCTTGGGGACGCCATATGGGGAGGAAGGAATGTGAACTATCTTTTCTTCTTCGGTCGGCCTCTCTTTCTTGGTCTCCCTCTCCCCCTCTTCCTCCCACGCTTCTTCTCGCCTTCCGATGCGACCTCACCTGAGGGAACTGCTCCGCCACCACGTCTCTAACACTATAGCGTATTCTTACCACTTCGTCAATTTTTTGGACATCGTCAAAAATCCTCTGTGTTGCCGAGTTAACACAGGTTCAGCGGGGCTGTGAACCGGAAGCGCCTTGATCCTCCTCGCCGTCGATGGGAGCGGGTGTGCCGAAGTAGAAGGAGCGGCGTAATTGGGGATACTTCAGCCAAGCATTGATCCTGATCTCGCAGTATTTCTGCCGCCTCTCATCCTGCACTGCGGCGCACAGCGATGGGTCTTTCTGCTTGAATGCGTAGCCTCTCTCGCAGTCATCGCGAGCTTCCGGGCGGGAGACATTCCCGCACTCATACACTCCAGCGAGCTTGTAGGTCCGTATGTAGTGGCACCATTCACGGACATCCGCACGCTCGTAGACCGAACAATCGCGGATTTGCGGACTCTTCACCACGAGTTCAGCGCCCCTGTCTCCCCTGCAATAGAGCCCGATTCTGCCCGCCTTTTCGTGGCAGTGCATATCCTGAAACAACTTTCCACCCACCGTACTCAAGCACGCCAGCCCGTACTCGCTCGGCAGTAGGAACTCGCACACGGAGGGGTCGAGAGTGATGGAGGCATAGGTGTAGAGACAGTTTGCTCTTTGCTCGTCATCACTCGGAGACATGATATGCGGGAGAGGGTGGATAATCTGCAGACATTCACGCGGATCACCGCCCTGGTCCGCGAGCGTCGCTGCCAGTTCCGCCCCGACGGCATCTGGATGGTATCCCAAGATGCTGAGCACGACGAAAGCACAAGCGGCGTACGCAAGAGGCAGGCTCACCGGAGCTGTCAGTATTCCGAGGATCAGCCAGAGTTTGCGCATGCGTATCAGGGTGAATGGAGTTCCTGATCCAGGTTGGTGACGGCATTATAGTAGTACGTATCCTCCGTGCCGTCATCGGGGTCCGTTAGAAATTCGCGGCAGGGTATTGCTTTTACCCCTCCCCTAGAAATGCAAGAAAAGAGCTTGAATATATCTCTAGTGAAGAGTACAGTAACATTGTCTTTCGGTTTAGCCATTAACCGGAAGGGAATCACATCCCAGAGCAACCCTCCGCGAGGAGGGTTGTTTTTTTATGTCTTTCCCCCGGAACGGTGTTGCAAATCTTTGCCCCAAATATCCTCTCCAACTTCCAATACGTCAAAATATCCGTCGCCGCCTGTCCTCAATTCCTGTGAAACGTTGTTCTTGGAAGAGAAGATAAATACCTTCTTTCCGCCACACCGAAGATACGTCACCAGCGCCAGGAAATCAGAATCGCCGGTAAAGAGAACTGCCGTATCGTACTGCTTCATATGATGGAGCGCGTCGATGGTGAGCTCAACATCCATGTTGCCCTTCTCCTCAATTGCTTCACCCTCCTCGGTGGTTACGGTAATGCGCTTCAATGCCTTCTTCCGAACGTTAATGCCAAGTCCCTTTTTGAGGAACGTGAAGAACTTGTGCTTGCCATCTAAATTGTACTGCCTCGTTCCGTCGGATGGATATGCTGTGTAGTAATAAGCAACCAACTTTTCTCCATTGAATTTCTTCTTAATAAAGTCGATCAATCTCCCGTAATCAAAAAATTTGCCTTTTGCCTTCTGAGCTTGCCAGAGGTTGGCTGCATCGATGAAAACGTAAATGACATTCCGATTTCCCATAACCTCCATGATAGCTACGCTCCTCATGTTCTGCATGGATTCTTCTGTGATGGTCCGTTGTTCATTTCGGGATTGTTCAGGAATTTGCCGCCAGACTGCGCTTAAGCGCAGCGCGGTCTCGGGGCCGCGGGAACAATTCGTCATTGCAGTTGATTTTCTTCCCACTGTTTGCTGTGATTATCTGAACTGTAACTGGTCCAAAGAGACATCAAAATCGAAATGACTACTGCCACGATGGATATCAGTATCGATGCTTGAAAATTTATGCGTGAGGCTCTGGCTGCGAGTTCGTTCGTTGCAATTTGAATGTAAACCTCTAATCGCTGAAGAAAATCACCACCTGCTGATTTCGACATCTCACAAGTAACTTCTAAGAATTCTTCCAAATCCTGCTGTAGAATGCTTCTCATGCGCATCTTCGCTCTCGAGACCGATATCGGGAAACTGAAAAAGCGTTTCCTCTCGGAGGGGGAGCGTGAAATCCGGACAGTCTTTTTCCATGGATTCCGTTTTTTCCTCCGATTGCTCGGCCACACTCTCTGGACGAGCATTTTCCTCGCGTTTGTGCTCTTCATGAGTTCCACGGGTCTGCCGCTCCTCTGGCTCCTCATTGCAGCCGGAACTCCATGGATTTTCTTCATCGCCACGTCGCTCCTCAAAGCATATCTGGATTGGCGCTATGATTTCCTGCTCATCACGACGGACAAGGTGATCATCGTCGACCAATCGTCGATCTTTCATCAGAAAGTGACGCCGATGAATCTCGAGAACTTCGCGAGCGTGACCGCGGAAACGCAATTCTGGAATCTCTTTCCCTTTGGGATTCTGTCGTTCAACCTGAAGGAAGGAGTGGGGAACGGCGTACGGCTTCGCTACATCCCGCATGTGCATGAAGTTGTCTCGGTGATTTCCGATGCCATCACGACTTTTCAGCGGAGGAAAGACCTCCGGCGCTATGGAGGTTCAGGCGACGAGACGCAATGAAGCGCGACGAACAATGCAACACGGGAGAGAAAAATGGTGCTTGAAGAAAATAATTATAAAAATTTTTTCAAAAAAGTGAAAAATGAAAAATGTATTGCGACATAGTCGTGATGCAGCGCTACAAGTTTTTTTTGCACTGAAGACGAACTACGTCCATATTTTTGATGCGTATTTTTTCACCCCATCACCCATGCCGAAGAAAAAAAAGAAGAAGGGTGGGAAGAAAAAGAAGAAGAGGTAGTCCCTTCTCAGAATGAAAAAGGTCTCCGG
>CAYIRQ010000065.1:0-9012 GCA_964365905.1 uncultured Candidatus Peribacteria bacterium | reverse complement strand
AGTTCCCCTGTGGCTGGTCGATCTCTCAATCCAGCTACCCGTCATAGCCTTGGTAGGCCGTTACCCCACCAACAAGCTGATAGGCCGCAGGCCCCTCCCGGACCGCAAATGCTTTACTACGCTCCGCTGCGTAAAGCGAGCGGACAAAGGACAACGGACAGTGGACAATACATTCATTGTCCATTGTACATTTTCCACTTTCCATTCGCTTCGCGAAGCGAAGCGCAGACCATCCGGTATTAACCCCGCTTTCGCGGGGGTATCCCTGAGTCCGGGGCAGGTTCCAACGTGTTACGCAGTCGTCCGCCACTCACGCCCCGCACAGCGGGGCGAGCAATTGACAATTAACTTTTGACAATTAACGAAAGGAGTTTTTTTCCTCGTTGTTAACTGTCAATTGTTAACTGTTAACTGTCGCCTCGCAGTGCGAGGCGCGCGTGCGACTTGCATGTGTTAGGCGCACCGCTAGCGTTCACTCTGAGCCAGGATCAAACTCTTCAAAAGGAGCTTGATGCTCATGTCGTTTTTTATAAAGAGACGACAAACTCTTTTTTCTTTCAAAAAGAAAAGGAATAAAGCGGTTGAACTTCTCTACTCTGCGATGCTGTGAAAGAGCCTCGGCTCCTCAACATATTCTGTCATGCTGAGCAGAGCCCCGAGCTCTTAGGCGAGGGGCGGCGTCGAAGCACGAAGGGTGAAGGAGCGTCGCACATGGACGCTCACCCACCCTCACCGCCTAAACCATCACACCTCAGGTAGAAGCGCCCATAGCCTCCTGATTTTAGTGAGGGAAGCTCCGAAGTCAAGAATTTGTTCAATGATCGAGAAGGCTCGTCTGGCGGTATTGGAGAGCTTCCGCGATGTGCGCGGGCGTGATCGCATCCGATCCCTCGAGATCCGCGATCGTTCGGGCGACTTTGATCGAGCGGTGATACGAGCGCGCGGAGAGACCGAGGCGGCGCACGGCCTGCGCGAGGAGTTCTTCGCATGCAGAAGTAAGACTGCAATGTGTTTCGAGCAAGCGAACATCCATTTGGGCATTCACGTGAACAACATGCTGGGCCTCCTTTGACGCATGAAAACGTTGCTGCTGCTTTGCTCGCGCCGCAAGCACTCGTGTGAGAACTACTTCCGATGTTTCACCACCGGACCGTCGCTGCAGATCCTCGACTTCGACCGGCTGCACATCGACCATGAGATCCATGCGATCGAGGAGCGGCACGCTGATCCGCCGCCGCGCGCGGGAAGACGCTCCATGCTGATCCGGCGGATTCATCGCCGCGACGAGAATGAAGTTCGCAGGATATGTGACGGACCCGTGCACGCGCGTGATCGTGATCGTGCGATCTTCGAGCGGCTGACGAATGACCTCGAGCACCTGCGCGGGGAATTCCGCGAGTTCATCGAGGAAGAGGACTCCGTGATGCGCGAGGGAAATTTCCCCGGGGCCGGGGATTTTTCCTCCACCGACAATGGAAACGGCACTTGCCGTGTGATGGACGCAACGGAACGGGCGACGCATGAGGAGCGGCGTTTCGCGCGGCAGAAGATCCGCAACGGAGTAGATCTGCGTAACTTCGAGCGCTTCCTCTCGCGTGAGCGGAGGGAGCACGCCCGGGAGCGCCTTCGCAAGCAGAGTCTTCCCTGCTCCGGGGGCTCCGCTCATGAGCACATTGTGACCGCCCGCCGCCGCAATCTCGAGCGCGCGCTTTGCGGCCTCTTGCCCGCGCACGCAGGCGAAATCCACGATGCTGGCATCGAGTGCATATGGTGCTGCTGCGGGCACAGGAATGTTCGGCGCTTCCTTCTCGCGACGGAGAACCATGAGGAGTTCCGTGAGGTGCGAAACGGCAATGACTTCGATTCCTGGAACGAGTGCCGCCTCGGGACCATTCGCCGCAGGCACGACGATGCGCTTCATGCCGTGACTTCTCGCGGCAAGGGCAATCGGAAGCACGCCGGAGACGTGCCGGAGCGATCCATCGAGCGCGAGCTCACCGAGGAAGACGGTCTCCCGGAAAAGATGCGGATCGAGATCGAGCTCGCCAGCCGCGCAGAGAATGCCGAGTGCCATGGGGAGGTCGTACCGCGGCCCCACTTTCTTCACGTCCGCAGGCGCCAAATTCACCGTGACCCGTCGCGCCCCCGGATACTTGATGCCACTATGACGGACGGCCGCACGGATGCGCTCTTTGCTTTCCTGCACGGCCGTATCCCCGAGACCGACGATCGTGAGCCCGCTCATGCCGGGCGAGGAATCGACTTCAACCGTGATTTGCTCTGAGACGAGGCCGATCGTTGCGAAGGAAGTGAGGCGAGCGAGCATGGGTGGGAGAGAAGGAGGTAGGAACGATGTTGTGGGAGAAGTGTACCTTCGTACACCTACCCGTCAAGCAAAGTCCATTGCGGGAATCGCAAAGCATGTTCCGCAATGGATTCATCCCATCCCCGGCGCACACGTCCGGAATCCATGATGATGAACACTTGCTTCAGAGAAAGACATGAGTAGAATGCATCGGCCCGCGATCATATTTTCATTTTTCATTTCTCCCGATCGTTATGTCCGAGATGACCATTCGCAACCGGATCCGCGTTCTCCGTTTCGAGAAGCGCATGACTCAGGAGGAGCTCGCGGTGCGCACCGGGGTGAGCAGGCAAACCATCATGAGCATCGAGAACGGCCATACGAACCCTTCCGTGCTCCTCGCATTTAAAATCGCAAAAGCACTCGATGTGCCCATTATGGACACGTTTTCGGTGGAGGGAAGACTGGTGCCGATTTGAGAGGAGGAGAGGAATGAGAAGATGAGAGGAATAAGAGGAACAACGTGATAAAGTAACGATATGCAGGAAGTACGAATGCGTCGAATCATCATTGGAACACTGGTGTGCCTTGCAGGATTGTTTGTACTGCTCCATCCCTGGGATGTGAGACAGAAAGGAGCATGCGCACCCGTCATCAGAATCTACATTCCGACTTTTTGTCATTTGCTCTCCTTACGTACCCCCGAAGTATGCGAAAGGTTTGAGATCCCATTGATCGAGATCCCCGCACCGTGGCTCGTGCCTCAAGGTTGTGAGTGATGAACCGAAGAACTCAGGGAAAAAATTGATCATGAACCTCAAAGCTGCGATACTTGCTTCCTATGATGAAGCGTGGAGTTTTTTTCATGGGAGTTTTTTTTCTTGCGATGAGCTTCGGAGTAAACCGTACGGAGGCACGAATGGCACCGCGATGCACCTCCAAGGAAGCGATCATCTTCGAAGAGGGGGCAAGCAACTATCGCTGTGGGATTCCGGGGGCTTCCTGCAGGCGCATTATGTCCTGGGGAAGAACGTTCGAATGCGCGTCCTCTCCGCTCACTCTCACACGGACGGGACCATCGATGAGAAAGGGAACCACATCGAGACGGTTTCCGGGTGCTCTCTTGCGATCGTCACGGGAGCGCCGGAAACTTGCGCGGGAGCAGCGACGTAAAGAAAGAGCGCCACTTCCAAAGACTCCTCTCCCCTCGCCCCTTCACGCAGAGAAAACGCAGCCGAATCAGCTCTCTACGCCTGCTCTCCCCCTTCCTTCGCTCAAAGCCGTGAGCACGTTCCTGCTCCTCGGATCGAAATCCTCGTTCCTCGCAACGATTGAAGTCACGCCACAGGATGAACCGGTGCACGTGCGGGAAATCAGGATCACCCTCGTTGATCCTCTCTCTTCCGTCACGCACTTCGAAGTGTCCGATGATCTTGGATTCGTTCTCGGCAATGCCACTCGCAACCTCACGGCATCTTCGGCAGGCGATGTCTACTCTCTCACGCTCTCTCCCGCAAGCGCATACTTCATTGAGCGAAGGGACACGATCGTGCTCGGCGTGCGCGCAATGATGAAAGAGAAAGATGAAGGCGGCGCAGCCGGAGAAACGCTGCAAGTTGAGGATATCGATATCACGGCGACCGGTCTCTGGACGGAGGCGAGCAACGCCGTGTCCACTTTCGGAACAGACTTCCAGAAACACCAAACGGCAAATGCCGTCCTTCGGAAAATTGAAAACAGAGGAAAGGAGGAGAGCACCTTTACGACCGGCTCCTCGAAGATCATCGGCTCCTTCCGCTTCGAAGCGCAGCAGAACTCCGATGCCGATCCGGCGCTCAGTGCGCTCGCATTCTCCGTGAGTGCGCCGAGCGAAGTCACTCTGAGCAATGTCATCCTCCGCGACCCGAGTGGCGGAAGCTCTCAAAGTTGCTCTCTTTCCTCAGGCACGATCACCTGCAGCAGTATCGCGGATTCGCTCGGCTCCCTGCAATCGCCTCGTTCTCTCGATGTCGTTGCCGATGTCGCAATCTCAGGGAGTCACCCCGATCCATTCCTCCAGATCGAGCTGAATAGCCCCGGCCGCCCGGGATCGCCTGGCGCGATCACATGGACGGACGGAGATGCAACGTTTACCTGGGTACCGCTGGATCCACCCATTGCCCAAGGAACACTCTGGAAATAATGGGCGCTGCCCTGCACCGGAGCGGAGCGACTGGTGCAGGGTGCCCTTCGATCCGCCCGTTGCACAGGGAGCGTTGTGGAAATGATTCGTGATATAATAGAAGCATGAGTACATTCACTGCCGTCATCCATCAGGAAGGAAATCTCTTCGTTGCAGAATGTACGGAACTCGGAACCGTAAGTCAGGGGGAAACAATGGAACAGGCTCTCGAGAATCTGAAGGAAGCAACCGAGCTCTACCTCGAGGAATTTCCGGATAAGCACCCTACGCAGACGTTCATTACGACGTTCACGATGGCACATGCCTAAGCTGCCTCGTACCTCCGCCAAGATCATCATTCGAACGTTGGAGCGGATGGGATTTGAACAGGTACGACAACGTGGGAGTCATGTCGTGCTTCGGAAGGGCCAAGAGGGTTGCGTCGTTCCCATGCATAAGGAAGTTGCAGTTGGAACTCTGGCGGGAATTCTGAGGCAGGCGAAAGTCCCCGTGGAGGAATTCTTGGCGCATTTGTAAAAATTACGGCTCCATCACGGACGCAACGGCCCTGAAGACTGCATGGGAGATGCCGGCGCTATCACAGCAGAGGTGCTATGTTGGCGCAGGATTTAGGTAGTATCACGAATGCAAACGGTTCCTGACACCTTTTTCCTGCCCATCTTTGGCACAGGGGACGCTCTGGAAGTGATGCCAAATTGTGTGTTGACAGTAAGAATACTATACACAGCGTCATAAGTAGTTGCGCATTACACGCATGGGGTGTAGAACAATTTCATGCAACCACTCACCATCTCAAACCCCGATCTCGTCTTGGGATTGCAGGATGAAATTCGTCGTTCCGAAGAAGCGCGATACGATCATCGACTCCATGCCGTTCTGCTCGTCAGCCAAGGCATGACGTGTCCGGACGTAGCTCTGAAACTAGGCGACAGCGTCCGTGCGGTGGAGAACTGGACGAAGGGATTTGAACAGAACGGATTCTCGGCTCTTTCCGACAAGCCGCGTTCCGGGCGCCCATCCCGCCTTACCGAAGAGCATCTCATGAAGATCGGTGCGGCTCTGCGGAAGCGACCCGCAGACGTTGGGCTCACAGGCAATCTGTGGGACGGAAAAACACTTTCGGCATTCATTCGACGGGAATATTCCGTCGTACTTAAGGTGCGGCAATGCCAGCGTCTGTTCCGCAAACTCTCATTCCGTCTTCGTGCACCGAGGCATCTGATCGCACATGCTGATCCTGAAAAGCAGTTGCAGTTCAAAAAAAACTGAACGCGCTTCTTGCAGATCCTGCAGTGGATGTTTGGATGAGCGATGAAGTGCATTTCCAACTCTACGGATCGACATGCCGCATGTGGATTCCACCGGAACAAAAGGATCCCGTGCTCCTGCACCATCCGACGCGGGAGAGCGTCGGCTATTTCGGTGCCGTGCGACTACGAGATGGGGCATTCGTCTTCCAGCGTGAAGATGCATCCTTCAACGGAGAAACCTTCTTCACATTTCTGAAGCACGTGCGAAAAGCGAGCGGACGGAGCGGCAGGAGGGTGGTGCTCGTTCTCGACAATGCACGCTACCATCATGCGAAACTGCATAAAGAATGGAGAGAGACCCAGGGCCCCGGATTCCTCATCGCATACTTGCCGCCGTACAGCCCGGAGCTCAATATGATCGAGCGCGTATGGAAACTCACCCGCCGTCGCTGTATGCACAACCAGTATTTTCCTTCGCTCGATGATGTCGCGTTCGCAGTGGAATCCGTCTTCGATTCTTGGCACTCCTCCAGTCAAACACTGAAGAAATTATGCGCATTTAGTTAAGACGTTGTGTATAGTAATGTATACTTTCCTCGTTTTCCTAGTATTCCTCTAACGCCCCATGGTCTCCAAAACCCTCACCCTCTGGCCGAACGGCGTCGTGACCCTCCCGAAGGAGTGGCGCGAGCGTCATGGAATGAAGCACTTTCTCGCGAAGGAAACGAAAGAAGGGTACCTCGTGATCATGCCGATGATGGATCCCCCGATGACGGATGTCGAATTCTGGGAGGATGAGCGTGGAAACTGCGGTCTGCATTTTCCTCACGGGATTGAAGCGAAGGAGCTTGGCAGGCTCATGGACAAGGCTATTAAGAAAATTCAGGGTGAGAAGGGCTACCGGAAGATCAAGGAACGCTCAGAAAAGGAGTTCGCGCGCATAAAGAAGCGCAAGAAGCGTTCATAATGCATTCGGCGACATCCGCATCCTCTTCGCTCGCGCTGCAACCGGAGAGAACATCATCGTGAATATCGATTTCCGGGGGAACATCTACAAGAAGTATTGAAACAAGCTTCACGTGAATTCTCTCAATCCGCCCTGACTATAGAGGCTTAGCCTCTATAGTGCTTCAAAGCCTCAGGAAAACCAAGAATCCTTCACATCACACCATCGGCAGGCATGCAAAAAGGCCTCCCGAGAATTACCGGAGATCAGAGGTGGATTTCTTCAGAGGTTCCTGTATGCTCAGCAGCATGGAAGGAACAGCGGAGAAAACTTCCCCTTCGCAAAAGATAAGTTTTAAACCCCTACTTTTCTGGATTTTCCTTGTAGTACCATGGCTGGCTTTCTACTTGATGGTGATAGGAGTCACAAATTCGTTGTTGGAGCAAAATTATCTCGGAGCTGATACATCAGGATACTTGTTTCTCTGGCTCATTGAGCTGGGAGGATGGGTTGTTCTTACGGTCTATTCAGCAATTATGGTTATCGTTGGCTTGTGGAGATATCGAAGAGAGGCAGTGAAAACACTAATAGCGCATGCATTGATACTCGTCTTAGTGATAGGAACCCTCTTTGGATATCATTCTTTCTTGCGCCCTGCTCTGAAGAGGCGTGTGGACTGTACAAAAATGGAGTTAGGAAATTCGCAAGATAGATGTTACTTTAGGATAGCACAGGCACAATGTGACCCAACTCTATGCAATAAAATGTCAAATCCAGGTAATATGCGACACTGCTTCTCAGATTTGCGATGTGATTTTGCGTTTAAGAAAAAAGACGCAGAAAAAGATGAGGAAAAGCTTATTGCTAGAGCTAAGGAGTATTATCAAGCAAACCCAAAGATCCGAATTGAAGATTTTACCAATACCTATAATTCAATTAGTGATTATCTTTCTCAAACACCTGATATTCCTCACTCGGTAGAAAATTGGTCAGCTGAAGAAATATTCTCCTCTGGGAATCCAGTGACGGGACTTCATCCACTTGGAACATACTATGCTGGAAGATATGTGTCAGAATGGTCCTTATACGTTCACTTTGATGTAGAAACAATGGAGCCTATTGAAACTACACTACATGACCGAGCAGCATATTCGTTCCATCAGAAAGGCGGGGGATATTTTGAACCCATCATGAGGTATTGAAATAGGTGCAGGCTGGTCATGAATACTTGACTACGCTTCTTTGCATTCTTACTTCTTCCCATCCTCCCACAATCCGAGGAGATTCTTGTCGGGGTCAGCGATATAGGCGTAATAACCCATACCCATGATCTCCTCCTTCGGCTTCACCACTTTGCCGCCTGCCGCTTCGATCTTCTTCACATAGTCATCAATCGAAGAGATGTTGACCGCGAAGATCGGGGTTTTCGCATGCTCTGTTCTTTTCATAATGCCTCCATTGATTGCTCCAGGCTTTAGGGGCATGCGTGTTTTCTCATCAATAGGGGTCGTACGCGCACCGACATAGATCGAGCCATCCGGCATCGGCCAATCCTCAAGCTTCCATCCGAAGATCGTTCCATAGAATTTCCTCCCTGACTATAGAGGCTTAGCCTCGATAGTGCTCCCCCACCAGAATGAAAGCACATACAGAGCGGGGAGCAGGATACAACTTGCGATCACGACAGCCCGCCCCAAGCGATGGTGGACTGCCTCCGCAAGCCGGATCGCAATGATGCATGCAAGGAACCATCCCGTGAGCAGCCCCGCGCCGGGCCACTCCGGATGCCGTAGCTCAGCGCTTCCTCCGGTTTGATACCAGGATAACCACTGTCTCCACTTCATGACGAACATATGAAAGAAAACGAGCAGAAAAACGCCGCGCGCGCCCCACTGCTGCAGCCGCCACCAGCGCTCCGGTCCGATCTTCTGCATTGCCCATTGGTTGGAGATGCAGAAGAGGAAGAAGAGAAGAGCAATGCCGATGAGACCGAAGAAAAACGGCCAGAATCCATAGGTGAAGAAGCGTTCCCGTGGAAAGTGCTCCGGCAGAAAGAAGAATGAAATGACGCTATGCGCAAGCGCGACGAAAAAGACCGTGATGCCGTGCGCCTTGCGGAAGAGGACAGCTTTATGGAAACGTGAGAAGAGCCGATTCAATGGCCCTGCAAGCAGCACGATGCCGAGCTGCACCGCCGCGACATTCGCGAGGGCTTTATTGATGATATAGAGATCATAATACCCGCGACGAAGATAGAGGTACAGCGAGAAGCAGGTAACCGCTCACTACCCCTGATGTCCGTTCAGGCTCATCTTGCATGAGAACACGA
>CAYIRQ010000064.1:0-9050 GCA_964365905.1 uncultured Candidatus Peribacteria bacterium | reverse complement strand
AGCCAAAATCGGATGGCGCGCTGTTGCCGCGCGCGCGACTTGTGCGAACTGGTGGGCAATACTGGACTCGAACCAGCGACCTCCACAATGTCAATGTGGCGCTCTAACCAGCTGAGCTAATTGCCCGCATAGCAATCCATAGTATATACTCCTCCCGATGCTCAGCATCCTCCACATCATCATCGCCATCCTCTTAAGCTTCGTGATCACGCTGCAGCAGCGGATGGCGGGGTTATCGGCCACCTTCGGAGGCTCGGGCACGTCGTACGTGCAGCGGAGAGGCGCAGAGAGGCTGCTCTTCCAGGCAACAACGATCCTTGGGACTCTTTTCTTCGCGCTCGGAGTTGTCCGGGTGTGGGAGTGGTAATGGTTCGACGAGCTCACCACAAGATCGTGGAACCACTGCTGGGAACAGGGTAGAATGCTTGGGCAATGCGATTTTTTCGTCGCACGTTTTCCGCGATGACACGACCGGAGAGGGTCCTCCTTCTCGGATTTGCGCTTCTCTTCGTCGTGAGCGCCATCCTGCTCCTGCGACGCTTCTACAAGGAGAATACGGAGGTTGTTCCGGTGCGCGGCGGCATCTACATCGAGGGATCGGTGGGCACGATCCGGATGCTCAATCCGTGGTTCACGGTGACAAACGACGTGAACCGCGACATCGTGTCGCTCGTCTTCTCCGGTCTCCAGCGATATAACCCATTCACGGGCCAGATCGAAGACGACCTCGCGACGCTCACGCTCAGTAACGGCAACCGGATTTATACGGCGACCCTCAGAGACAACCTCTTCTGGCACGATTCCACTCCCGAGAGCCCCCATCCTATGACAGCCGATGACGTGCTCTTTACGTACACAATGATCAAGAAGCAGGGATTCCCGAATCCCATTCTCCAGAAAAATTTCCGCGGGATCGACATCGAGAAGATCGACGATCGCACGGTCCAGTTTCGCCTCGAGAAACCGTACGCCTTTTTCCGCAGCAATCTGACGCTCGGCATTCTCCCGGCACGCTCATTTGAAAATATTCCGCCGGAGCATCTCCCTGACGCACTCGACTTTAATCTCACGCCGATCGGGAGTGGCCCATACCGCTTCAGGAGCATTGCGGAGAATGAGCTCTCGACGGAAGTGACTCTCGAGCTTGCTCCGCAATTCTACGGCGCAAAGCCTTTCATTGAACGCATCGTTTTCCGTGCGTTCCCGGACTATCCTTCACTTCTCTCGGATCTCCGCAACTTGCATGGGGTGCGTCACGTTGCGCGCAATCCGCAAGGCAAGGCCATCATCCCGGGCCGCTACCGCACGTTTTACTACACGCTGCCACAGTATGTCGCTCTCTTCTTCAATCTCGATCGACCGGTCACGGATGATCAGAAGCTTCGCCTCGGCCTGCAGCTTGCAACCGATAAGGAGGCGATCGTCGCAGCCATCAATGAACAGGTGATCGTGGATACCCCCCTCCTCGAATTTGCGCAGGAAAATTGGCAGTATCAATTCCAGCCGGAAGCAGCGCAGGGCGCGCTCTTCGATTCGCAGTGGCACCTCCCCGAGAAGGTGCGTCTCCAGCATCTCCTCGAGGTGCACGATCGGAATTTGACGGGCGCACTCATCCTCCCGCAGTCCATCGTGCTACTCGAAACCGGCGCCTCCCTTACGTTCACGGGAGTTGCGAATGTCGCCCGCCTGCCGCTTTCCGTGAACGGCATCGCGGCGGAACCGAATCCGGAAGCAGGTTCCGGCGCGTGGTCCGTGACACTTCAGAGTGATGGAGGAACGGGAAGTCTCGCGATCGGGCCAAATATCCTGCGACTCACGGGGAGCGGCGGCGTCCATCTCGACACGTACATCCTCACGCGCACCGCCGATCGCTCCACCTTCCTCCGTCTCCGCGAAGAGCAGAAGATCGTCGAACTCTATAAGAGCAAGGAAGAAGATCAGCTCGCGATTTACGATCTCGTCCTCGAAAACGGCGTACTGCGTATGCGCAAGGATCATGAGCCGCAGGGAATCCGTATCAATGACAAAGGGGAACCTCTGCATCTCACGCTCCTCACAAGTCCCTTGCCGCCCGCGTATAAAACTGTCGCAGAAGAAGTGAAGAGGGAGTGGCAACAGGTGGGAGCGGATGTCGAGGTAGAGGTGATGGAAGACCGGAAATCCTTTGAGGATCGCGTCATTCGCAGAGACTACGACGTGCTCCTCTTCGGCCAACCCCTTCTCGATAACTTGGACAGTTATCCCTACTGGCACAGCTCCCAGATCCAAGTCGCACACAGCGGTGCAGAAAAACCTCTCAAGCTCGACGCGAATAACCTCTCGCAATTCACGCATTTCCGCGCCGATGCGTTCCTGGAGCAGATCAGGGAAACCTCGAATGCGGACGAGCGTCAGAAAGCGCTTGCGGATCTGCGAAAAGTCTTCGCTCAAGAAATCCCCGCAGTCGTTCTCTACTCGCCCACGTACGTCTTTGCCGTTAGCGACGAAATTCTCGGGGTAGATCTCGGAAAACCCTCCCTCCATTCCGACCGTTTCCTCAGTTTGCACCGCTGGTTCATTAAGGAAGGACGCGATTTCAAGGCCGGAAAGAACTGGTTCAGCTTCTTCGGTTGGCTACCGACACTATGGGAAAAGGAAACGAAGTAGTGTCATGGTAAAGACATAATTTCGCTCTGCCTTGCGAGCCATAAGCTTCTTCTATCCCACCCTTGCGCTGAGAGGAGCCGAAAGGTTATAATGCCAAGCCCAGTTGACCTCTGGATACTTATCCAGTAGCATCCTTGGGCCCTCTTATGGACGATCTCGCCCTTCTTCTCCTCGAAGACATTCCCGGCCTTGGGCAACGAAACGACATTGTGGTCGTAGGCGACGGCTATGCCCTCAATAACCTGCTCCCCCGGAGGCGGGCGATTGTCGCAACTCCGACTGTCCGCAAGCGCTACGCGGAGCAGATCCGCAGGAGAGCCGAAGAGAAGGCGAAAGAAGCCGAACTTGCGCGCAACGCCGCATCGGTTCTCAAGGACAAGGGCATTTCCTTCGTGGCCAAAGTCGCAAAGACCGGCAAGCTCTTCGGCGCGATCTCCCCGAAGATGATCGCGGAAGCGCTCACCGAGCAGCTGCAGGTGGAAGTTCCGGAGGCAAATATCGCTCTCGACGAGCACATCAAAACTGTCGGTGATCACAAAGCGATGGTGAAGATCGGGGCGCAGGAGCTCGAGCTCAAGATTGTGGTCAAGGCGGAGTAGGAAGCGAGCATTCTAGCTTCGTTAGCTTCACGGGTTTCTTTGGCAGATTCTTCGGGATTGTCCCCCTTCGCTCTGCTCCGCAGAGCTTCGGGGGACACAGTATCTTGCGACTCACTACGTCACACATCGACAGGCTCGGTGCTCCTTGTTCGTCTGCAATTCAACTGTGGTGGGCCGGGCGGGAATCGAACCCACGACCAATTGGTTAAAAGCCAACTGCTCTACCGACTGAGCTACCGACCCACGAAGAAGGGCAAATACATTGTACTGTGAACCCATCAGCCTTGCTATACTCCCACTTCCTTACTCTTATATTCCTAGGAATATAATCATACATGCGATGGACCGTCGACTTCTCCAACGCAGGCTGAAGGCGCTCTCTGGAGGCTCTCGCCTCGAGATCCTGGCATTCCTTAAGAAGAAACAACTGGCCTCGGTCACGGAGATCACGGAAGCAGTGCATCGATCGGTCAAAACTGTTTCCACCCATCTCCAGCATTTGATCGCTCTCGGGATTCTCGAACGTCACCAGCGCGGACGAACAGTTTTCTACCGTCTTTCTTCCTCCCAAGAACCTCCTGTGAAACAAGTTCTCCCTCTTCTCTGATCATTTTTTCGTTTCATATTATTCCTATATTCCTAGGAATATAGGAATATGGACAAAAGAAGATCAAATACCATACGATGAAATGTAATGACTTCCTCTGACTGTATCTTCTGCAAAATTCGTGACAAGGAACTCCCCGCTGAAATCCTCTACGAGGATGAGGACGTGGTGATGTTCCCCGATAAATTTCCGAAGGCTCCGACCCACCTCCTCCTCATCCCAAGGGTGCATGTCGAATCTGTTCTCACGCTCGATGAGCAAACAAAAGGCATTCCCGGGATGCTCATTCTCAAAGCAAAGCAATTCGCGAAGGAAAAAGGGATTCCCGGCTATAAGCTGACCTTCCACGTCGGTCGCGAAGGAGGACAGGTCATCGATCACCTCCACCTGCATTTGATGGCGGAGAGGAAGATCTGAGCAAATCCCCTCTCCCGAAGGGTGCGGCCAGGGTGAGGGGCCCCCTCACTCTACCTCTCTCCCGATGGGAGAGAGAATGTGTATGTTCTGTTTTCGAATTTTCGCCACTACGCTGAATATCCCGCCTCCTCCGCCTCCTTCTCCGATGCAAACTCAATCCGATTCTCATCCTTGATCTTCTTTGCAGCAGCAGAGTCGGTCGGGTAATACTTCTTGCCGGTCTTTGATGCGACGAACGTCCCTTCGTTTCCCTCTTTGCCTTCCTTGCCTTCTTTCCCTTCTTTTGCCTTCTCTACTTTTGCCGCCTCCTCTTCCTCTCTCTCCTTCTTCAGTCTCTCGAGCATCTTCTTATCGATCGGGAGCATCGCCTTGATGCTGAGCCCGATGCGGCGCTCGTCGGGGTCGATATTGATCACCTGCACATCCACTTTTTCTCCGATCTTGAGTGCCTCCGCAGGATCCGTGACTTTGTGGTGGGCGATTTCGGAGAGGTGCACGAGACCGTTGATCTCGGGCTCGAGCTTCACGAAAGCGCCGTACTCCGTGAGACGCGTAACGGTCCCCTTCACCTGCTTCCCAACGGGGTAACGCTCCGCGATCTCCTCCCATGGGTCCTTCTGGAGTTGCTTGATAGAGAGACTGAGCTTCTCACCTTCGAGACCGATCACCTTCACTTTTGTTCGATCTCCCACCTTCACATACTCCGCTGGGTTCTTCACATGACCCCACGCAATCTCGGAGATGTGCACGAGACCCTCAAGCCCGTCGAACGTCACGAAGATGCCGAACTTCACGATGCCGCTCACGAGCCCGTCCTTGATATCACCGACGCGAAGCTTCTCGAGCGCCTTTGCGCGCTCCTCCGCCATCGCTTCCCGCTCGGAGACGACGATCTTCCCCGCTTCCTCATCCATGGTGATGATCTTCACGGTGAACGTGTGACCGACGAAGCGCTGCAACCGGTGAATGATCTCCTCGGGATCGGCATTATTCACGCGCGGATAGTTCATCGGGGAAAGCTGCGACACGGGGAGGAATGTCCGGATGCCGTCGATATTTGCGAGGAGTCCGCCCTTATTCGCCTCCTGCGGCGTGAAGGCCATCGTCTCCTCCGATGCGACAAGCCGGTGGAAGCGATCCCATGCTTTCTGCTGCGACACTCTCCGGAGACTGAGGACGATCATCCCTTCGCCATCCTCCTCCTCGAGCACCATCGCGGTGACGGGGGTTCCGATCGCGAGATCCTGGAACGTGTGGAAGGAATCGCGAAGTTCGCGTCCCGAGATAATGCCGGTCGCAACGCCCCCGATATCGAGGAGCACCTTGTTCTTCCCTTTAAAGATAACGACCCCTTCGAGCACATCGCCGGGACTTGGTCGAATGACGGTCGGGGCTCCGCGCAAAAGCGCCTCCATCATCGGGTTCTTCACCATGACCCGTTTAGCGTGTCGCGGGGACATAAAAGCGGGGGAGCAAGGGAAGGAAGTAGGAGTGCTCATTCCGCTCTGCCTTGCACTGGCGCAGCGCGAAAATCGGGGGAACTTTAGAGGATGAATGCAGTAAACACAAGAAAAAAGTGACTTTGTGACATGGGCTTAAGCCCATGCAGCACGACAATGAGGTACCATGACTACTCTCTATGTGCGGCATCGCCACAATCATCGGGAAACAGGCATCGAAAGAGCGACTCCAGAACATGTTGCAGACAATCAAGCATCGGGGTGACAAGGAGCATTTTGACGAAAGTAGACTCATGGAACGCTGCGCTATCGGCATGAACAGATTGGCAATCGTCGATAGAGAACACGCGAAACAACCGATGACGACACCGGATGGCAGGTATTTCATCGTTTTCAATGGAGAAATCTACAACTACAGGGAGCTGCGCAGTGAACTTGGTGCCCAAGGATGCTCCTTCGCCACAGATTCTGACACAGAAGTGCTCGTGCAAGGATATGCAATTTGGCGCGACACGCTCCTGCAAAAAATCCGCGGGATGTTTGCCTTCATTATTTATGATTCCCTCTCCGGAGACTTTTTTGCAGCACGTGATCCCTTCGGGGTAAAACCCTTGTACTACAGTACTGGAAGCGATGGAACGTACTTCTTTGCATCAGAAATCAAAGCGCTTGTATCACTTCAATCCGGTAATGAAATCAAGTGCTTCCCTCCGGCAACATATATGTGGAACGGACGACAGGAATCCTATTGGCATATTCCACAAGAAACATGGAACACTCCATCAGAAGAAGAGTTGGTTTCAGAGCTCCGCACACTCTTTGACGAAGCGATTCGAAGGAGAGTTCAAACCGACTTGCCTGTTGCAGTGTATCTCAGCGGAGGGATTGATAGCACATCTGTTCTTGCCACGGCACGAAGATTCCATCCTCATGTTACCGCCATTATCGCCGGGAACGAGGAATCACCTGATAGACCGATCGCGACGCAATACTGCAAAGAGTATTCCATTCCATACATCCTCAGGGAGCTTCCGAGTGAGGAGGAACTTGCAAGACGAGTACCGGAAATCATACGCATCACAGAAAGTTTCGAGCCGAACATGATCCGCCAATCATCAGTGATGTATGAGATTGCGAAAACAGCAGCGGAACATGGTTTCAAAGTCACTCTCTGTGGAGAAGGGTCGGACGAACTTTTTGCGGGATATCCCGAATTTGCAACAATGCAGAATGCATCCATCGAAGAAAACATACGAACGTACGTTGGTGATCTCCATCGCACACAACTGCAACGTATTGATCGCATTTCGATGGCCTTCACTACGGAGGTACGTGAGCCCTTCCTTGACCTCGATTTCGCATCCTACGCGCTCCGCATTCCTGCACGATGGAAAATTAGAGAACTCAATGGCAAAACCCTTACGAAGTACATCTTTCGAAAAGCAATGGAAGATCGTTTGCCGCACTCCATTGCATATCGCGATAAAGTCGTTTTAAGTGAGGGAGCGGGGTTTAGGGGGAATCAGCCAATCGGTGGCCTTTTTTACGACATCATGAGCCAAAAGGTATCCGATGCGACTTTTGCCAAATATAAAGAGGCATACGCCGAGTGGAACTTAAAGACAAAAGAGGAGGCTCATTACTTTCAACACTATTCGCGCTATGGCTATCTTCAGGCTGAATGTAATAAGCGTCGCATTGTCACAAATAGAATCTCTTCACTGGTGAGTGAAAGAAATCTCATAACACAGGAATGACGTGCTTCGACTTCGCCCTTCGTCGCGGCCACGGAGGGCCGCTCTTAGGGCTTCGCTCAGCATGACGTAAAGGCGCTCCAAGTAGACGCCCTTCATGCTTTCGATTTTTTCGTTCTAAAAACAATTTCCGGAAGCGATGGGTCTCGCGGGCCCCAGCGCTTCCGGACACCACTGGAGGAAGGGTGGGTACTTGGGAGGGAAACCAGGGGTTTCCCTCCCATGATTACAAAACGTATTCCTTCACATGCATCATCCCCATCGGCGGCAGCTTCTGGAGACGACTCCAGCTTGGATTATAGGCTTGGTAGAAGAGCTCGATGAGTTCCTGGGTTTTCAGGCGCTCGGAGAGCAAACCCACGTTTTCGAGACCCGTTTGGACGATATTCACGCGGTCCCGGAGCGTCGAAGAGAGTTGTTCGAACTGACGCTTGCGCGTTGCTGCTTTCTCCATTGAGTCTGCCGGAGAAAGCCACGACAAATACTTTTGAAAAAAGGAAACTTGGACGGCACCTGGCGCATCCATAGGAACAACGACGTAGAAACGCTTCTGCATGATGTCGCTGACTTCGATGAGGCGCTCGATGAACACAGCATAGTCGAGCGTCTGCTCCTTGAGGAGCGGGTTCTTCTGTTCCGCGGCGCGCTTGCGGATATCGCCAAGGTAGCCATCAATATTCAGCTTCTGCGACCGGATGACAATCTGAATGGGAAAGTTGAGCGAGTTTACGAACTGCTGGTAGCTCCGGATGATCGCCTCCTGTTCCTCGTCGCTCTTCAGGCTGAAATTCGTGCTTGCAACAAGAAGCACCGCGCGGTGACCGCCGTTTTTGAGCAGCACGGTGTCCTGACGGATTTCCGCAATCGGGAGAAATTTCTGCACGGCCGTCGCTTCGTTCTTTTTGCTTCCCCGCATCGTATTCTTTGCCTTTGGTGTCTCTTTGCTATCCATGGGTTGGAACATGAAAGGTATCGACACTTTTTTCAAGCGGATCGACTCCGATTGTCATCGACGGAGCTTCCTTCTTTCCTTCCGCATCGAGGAGGGTACTCAGATCTTCGATGCGGATGTCCTGCAATGAGACGTCTCCCGTCGCTCCCTTCGTAGCGAGGGCGTTCTTCGCTTCCTTCTTCGAGAGTCGCGTCTGAATGTTGATCGTGAGACCCTGGCGCGCCTGAAAGTGCCGGATGCGCGGCTTACTGAGAGACTCGAGCACGAGCAGGCAGTACCGCGAAAGTGGAATATCATTGATGCGAACGAGAGCGAAAGCGGTTGCCAAAATCCACGGCCACCAAATGAGCGCGTGCGCGGACAGAGGGACATACCCAAACGACTTATTGAGCATGGCATAGAGCGCATAGCTGAAGCCTCCCCCAAAGCCCACGAGCAGAAGCTGTTTCAGGGAGAACGGCCCGATGATTTTATCTTCGACACGGACGTTCTGGGGAATTTTGACGTTTTGCATGGGTATCTCATTATTATAGCACAAAAAAGAGCGCTGAGATATGCCCCAATCCCGCGTGGCACTGCGTCGGCTTCCCGTCATGCACGCGGGATCATACCCCC
>CAYIRQ010000063.1:0-9060 GCA_964365905.1 uncultured Candidatus Peribacteria bacterium | reverse complement strand
GAAGTGACGTTCGATATCGATGCAAATGGAATTCTCAGCGTCTCCGCAAAAGACAAAGGGACCGGCAAAGAGCAGAAGATCTCCATCAAGGGCTCCACGGGCTTAAGCAAAGAGGAGGTGGAGCAGATGAAAAAAGATGCGGAAGTCCATGCGGAGGAAGACAAGAAGAAGCGTGAGCTCATTGATACCCGGAATCAGGCGGATGCTCTCGTCTTTAATCTTGAGAAGCAGATGCGCGAGCATGATAAGAAGCTCTCCGATGAAGTGAAGAAGCCGGTCAACGAGGACATTCAAAAGCTGAAGGATTTACTCAAAGACGAGAAGGCATCCCTCGACGATCTAAAGAAAGCGATCGAGAGCTTATCGACGCATGCGCAGAAGATCGGGGAGGAGATATACAGCAGGTCCAAAGAAGGCAATGAAGGTAAGGGAGGTACAGAGAAGGTCGTGGATGCGGAGGTGGTGGGTGAGAAGAAGTAGTGGCATGGGCTTCAGCCCATGCAACACGGGCTAGAGCCCGTGTCACTACAACCGCTCCCCCACATATTTCGCAAGCTCGACCAACCTATTTGCATATCCCCACTCGTTGTCATACCACCCAAAGACTTTCACGAGGTTGCCGCCAATAACTTGCGTGAGACCGCTATCAACGATGCAACTGCGGGGGTCGCCCACGAAATCCTGAAGAACGAGAGGGCGCTTCTCGACTCCGAGAATTCCCTTGAGGGGACCTGCGGCAGCTTTCTCGTAGGCATCATTCACTTCTTCCACGGTCACGTTGCGATCGAGGACAGCCGTGAAGTCGTTGATGCTCCCCGTCACCGTGGGGACGCGGATGGCGGATCCATGGAGCCTCCCTTTGAGCTCTGGAATGACGAGGCCGATCGCCTTCGCAGCCCCCGTGCTCGTCGGCACCATGTTCACTGCTGCCGCGCGCGCCCTGCGTAAGTCTTTATGTGGCAGATCGAGCAGGTTCTGATCATTCGTGTAGCTGTGGATCGTCGTCATAAGCCCTTTCGTGATGCCAAAAGCGTCATGCAGGACCTTCGCCATCGGCGCAAGACAGTTCGTTGTGCAGGAGGCATTACTGATCACGTGCATCGTCTCCGGATCATAGGTCCTCTCATTCACCCCCATGCAGAAGGTTCCATCCGCAGTATCTTTGCACGGAGCTGATAAAATGACTTTTTTTGCGCCCGCGGTGAGGTGCAGAGCCGCCTCCTCGCGCTTTGTGAAGAACCCCGTGCACTCGAGAACGATATCCACCGCAAGTTCCCGGTGAGGGAGCGTTGCCGGATCTTTCGATGCGGTCGTGCGGATCTTTTTTCCCCGAACGCAGAAGGCTCCATCCCGAAAGCAGGCCCCGTCTTTTCCGCAGTCGAAGTGCCCGTAGGTCGAATCAAATTCAAAGAGGTGTGCAAGCGTTTCGCCGTCTGTGAGGTCATTGATGAGGACGACTTCGAGATCCGGATGCTTCTCGAGGATGATCCGAAGCGCCTGGCGCCCGATGCGGCCGAAGCCGTTGATGGCGAGGGTCATATGCTCACAGTGTGGCAAAAGTCTTCTGCAGGAGCAATGTATCCTTTTCCTGAATGGGGGATTCGCACACAAGCGCCCCTCCGATCTTCCTTTCCTTGAGCACACTCAAAAAATCCTCCCACCGCGCGTCGCTCTCCTGCAACGGAAGGTGGCGCTTTTCGCCTCTCGCTCCGTATGCGATGCCGGAATAGTGCATGTGCATGTTGCGAAGCGCGCCTTCCCCAAGCTGCGTTTCATAGAGATCAAACATTTCATTCCAATGTTCCTTTGAATTACAGTTCCCATTCGTGCGCGCCTGCATATGTGCGGGGTCGAGGCAGGGGTAGAGACCAAATTCCCTGCTCACCGCAAGCACTTCCTCCAGCGTTCCAAATTGCGTGAGCTTTCCCATCGTTTCGAGCGCGAGATTGGCTGATGGAAAAAGGAGTTCTTTGCTTTTCAGAATTTCAGCAATGGCTCGGCGGACGTTGTCGAAAGCCATCAGTGGCTCCATACCAAGGTAAAATGCAGCATGAACGCAGACCGAACGTGTCCCTGCGATCTGCGCCATCGAGAGGGCATCGATAATGCGCTTTTGACTGGCAAGAAGTTTTGCGTGATCCGGAGAGTTCAAATTGACGTAGTACGGCGCATGCACGGTGAGAGTAATGCCAAGCTCCCGCGCAAGTTTTCCTACTGCCGCGACGTGTTCCGGATTCCTTGGCACGGTCTGCACCCACTCGAGCTCCATCGCGGTGATACCGAGCTCATGAGCTCGTCTTAGTCCCAGGAGCGTTTCTCCGGGCTTTGGAGTGGAACGAGGCGCGCCGGCGACGGCGAAAAGCAACATTGGAATTGAGAATCAAGAATTAGGAATTAAGAATATTGTGTCATATCCTCACTACTGATGATCATAATTCTTGATTCTTAATTCATTATTCTTCAAGTGTCCCTATCCAAAGCCATCCTCGATCAAACCCTCGCAACCCCCTTGGGGGAACGAGCCTACAACGTCGTGGAAAGGCTCACCGATGCAGGATTTGATACCTGGTGGGTGGGAGGATGTGTCCGGGACATGTTCCTTGGGAACGTTCCAAATGAAATTGATGTCGGAACGTCGGCGCTCCCGCCGGAGGTGGAGAAGATTTTCCCCAAGGCCGATTCTTCCGCAGCGGCTCTTGGGACCGTGCGCGTTCGTTTCCCTGGAATTATCATTGAAATTACTACCTTCCGCGAAGATGACGCCGCATCCGACGGGAGGCGACCTGAATCCGTTTCCTTCGGGAAGCGCGAGCAGGATGCGAGGCGCCGTGACTTCACGATCAATGCGATGTACTTCCAACCGATTTCGCGCGAGCTCTATGATCCGTACCACGGCGAGGATGACCTCCGTGAGCGTCTCATCCGCTTCATTGAGGATCCCGCCATCCGGATCAGGCATGATGCGCTCCGGATTATGCGCGCCGTCCGTTTCCGCGCACGACTGCAAGGGCAATATCATCCCGAGACGTACCACGTGCTTCGTGAGCTTGCGGCACTCGTCGAACCGCTCTCAGGGAACCGGAAATTGGAGGAGCTCGATAAGATGCTCGCAGGTCCTCACCCCGACCGTGCCCTCGAAGATCTCTGGGAGCTCGGCATTCTTCCGTACATTTCCCCGGAACTCTACGCATGCAAAGGCATCCCGCAGCCTGCGGATTACCATCATGAGGGGGATGTGTGGGAACACATGCTGAGCGTCACGAGGGCATTCAGCGCGGAGCACGGCGCCGATGTCCGGGTCGCAGCGCTCTTTCACGATTGCGGGAAAGCAAAAACCTTCTCCCTCAAAGAAAGGATTCGCTTCGACGAACATGCGTCGATCTCAGGGGACCTGACAGATCAGGCCCTCCGGCGACTCCAGGCATCGAATAAGCGCAAAGAAAAGATCGTCTGGATGATTCGACACCACATGATGATGGATTCTTTTTCGGAAATGACGGATGAGAGCAGGGCGCGCTGGTACTACCATCCGTGGTTTCCCGAACTCATGGAGCTTTTCTTCCTCGATATTGCAGGAACGGACCCCGCAGATTTTCATTTCTACGAAGCTATTCTCCAGGATTACCATTCCTTCCTCGATACGCACCCCAGTCCTCCGAAGACTCTTCTTTCGGGAGAAGAGATCATGGAAATTCTCCACCTGAAGCCTGGAAAAGAGGTGGGTGCCATTCTCCGGGAACTCTATGGCAAGCAGATTACGAAGGAAGTGACGTCGAAGCGTGAAGCGATAGCTTTCGTGAAGGAACGAGAAAAAGAATCACCATCGCCATGAGGAATATTCCGTATGCCAGCGCTTCGAGGATGGAGGGATTCCCGTTATAGCCGAGAAGTCCTCTGAGGATCGATCCCAGAGATCCCTCTTCATTCAGAATATGATTCATGTTCCAGGCTTCCGTTGTGAAGAACGGAAGCAGATGCGCTTCCTGAAGTTCATGAATGCCGTACGCAACAAGTCCTGCAGCAAAAAGGATGAGGAGTGAGCTCGTCATGCGAAAGAACCATCGGAGGTGCATCTTGTGTGCCCCGGCGAAGAAGAGGAATCCAAGGAGGAGTGCGAGAATGATCCCAAACATTGCTCCGAAGAGGTCGCTATGACCAGTCGAAGCTGCTGCATTGAGGAAAATCACTGTTTCGATTCCTTCCCGCAGGACAGAGGCAAAGACGAGGAGAAAGAGACCGAAGAGTGCCTGCTCCGTCTGATGGGCCTCCACTTTCCTTTCAAGGTTCTGGCGAATATGCGCTTGTCTCCTCATCCAATGGATCATCCACGTGAGGAGCACCGCTGCAACGAGCGTAAGGATGCCATCGACGATTTCTTCTTGCCTCCCTCCGAATCCCCCAAGGAAACGGTCAAAGAGTGCAGCAAGGATCGTGCTTGCGATGATTGCTGCGAAGACTCCTGCCCACACACTTCGATGAAATAGGTACGGGGCTTCTGTCTTCCGGAGGTATGCAAGCACAATCCCCACGATGAGGGTCATCTCAAGCGTTTCGCGGAAGGTGATGAGGAGAGAAACGGTCATGACGAAATGCAGAATGAAAAATGTACAATTTCCCAATTCATTAATTTTTCATTTTTAATTTTTCATTATGCATTTTCTCAGCAACCGCCGTATCTCCCCGGATGTATTCTGCCCCTTTCACCTCGACCATGCTCAGAATGAGGGGGTCATTCTGAAACGTCCCGAGGGATTGCGCCTCCGCGATGCGCATTTTGAGAATCTCTTCCGCGAGAAGCAGCTGGCTTCGCTCACGCTCCAGCGTTCGAAGCTTATAACCTTTCGTCGCATTGTAATTTTCATTGAAGAGGATGAGGAGCGCAAGGAAAATGATGAGAGTTCCCGTGACGATGAGGAGCGTCACGGTGCTCAGGGACATCATGCGCCCGAGACTGACGCGTCTCTCGGGGAGGGTTGCCGATGGTAACCGAATGAGGAGCATGAAGGAATGGACGCTTACGAGCGCGGCGTTCAAGGAGTTCTTCCGATCGCGCGCAGGCGGGCGCTCCGGGCACGAGGATTCCGCTCAACCTCCGGATTTTCTGCTTGAATCGCTCTTTTCGTCAAGAGTCGAAAGGATGCCTCTTTCAGAGGTGCACCCGTGAGAGGGTGTTTCTCCGGGGTGGAGAGTTCTCGGAATCGCTCTTTCACAAGACGATCTTCGAGGGAGTGGTAGGAGATGATTGCCATGCGGCCGTGCCCGGAAAGTAGGGTAGGGCCATACTCGAGGAGTGTCGTGAGAGCATCGATTTCATCGTTCACCGCAATGCGGAGTGCCTGGAAGATCTGGGGGAGCAGAGAGGTTGCTTTCCAACCGTAGACTTCTGAAACGATATCGACAAGTTCTCGCGTTCTGTCGGGTGGTTTCCCTTGTTCACGCCGTTCTCTGATTGCTCTTGCAAGTCGTGCGCTTCCCGGCACCTCTCCGTACTCCCGAAAAATCCGGTGCAGTTCGTGTTCTGAAGAGGACGCGAGCAGCTCGGCTGCTGTTTTTCCCTTCGATCGATCGAACCTGCTATCGAGCGGCGCATCGGAGCGGAAACTGAAGCCTCGTTCGGGAATATCGAGGTGCGGAGAGCTTAACCCGAGATCGGCAAGCAGAATGTCGCAGTGAGGGAGTCGAAGAGAAGGCAGATCGCGAAAGTTTGCATGGAGAAGTTGCACGTTCCTTGCCTTCTTCGCGCGAAGAAAAACTCCTGCTGCTTCGAGATTCTCCCGATCGGCATCGAGACCGATGAGCGTTCCACTCTCTCCGATGTGGTCGAGGAATGCTTTCGCGTGCCCCCCAAGTCCGAGAGTCACATCGAGAACACGCTCACCTTTCTGCGGACGAATGAGCGCCATAAGGGTGCTTTGAAGGACCGGCTGATGCAACACATTTGAGCTTGCTCTCTGCCACGAGGAAGGAGCAAAGGAAAGAGCTTGCAGCTCAGAAAATCCATTTCATCGTATACAAAAATTGTTCACTGAGAGCCCCCGCTACGAAAATACGACGACTGCAAGAAGGACTCCGAGAGAAAAGACTCCAAGAAGAGCGAGGGAGATGAGAATCCACCGATGAGAGGATCCCGTCGATTCCCTGAGAAGATTCACGTATGCTCCGGGTGAGAGAGCGGAAGCGGCAAGCGGTCCGGCCCATTTCTTTTCGGAGAGCTTGAGCGTCGGCATCGCCTCTTCGACGAGAAGATCGGGGAAGTTTGCATCTCTGAGTGCATTGAGCATTGCGGAGCCCCCGTGCACGAAGAGTTTCTCAATGACGTGATCCCTGCTTTTACCTTCTGCAAGCAATTCATTGATAACATTGATCGCGGTGTCGTTGTCACTCTCTCCCGGCAACACTTCTTCATCGATCGACCACAATGAGTCAAAGAGCGTCACGGTGACTTCTCCTCCACCCTTGATTCCGCCCTGCAGGAGAAGGAAGAGATTCTCTCCCTCCGAAAGGCTTGCAGCAATCACGAGAGGGGCCGTTGTCACACCAAGAATATCGACCCCGGCATCCTTGCAGAGATCGAGATACACCTGCAGTACGGTCCTTGCGACGGCGGCGATCCCCACGACGCTCTCCTTTGCACTACTATGAAGAACGGTTGACGTGATCGTGAGATCCGAAGACTGCTCCGGGATGATATCCGCGACGGTGCTTCGTATGAGGTCATCCCGTTCCATTTTCCCGGACGGGAGCGAGGGAAGCGTGAGGATGGAGGTATAGACCTTACTTGCCGGCAAACAGAGTACGGCTCTCTTCCGATGCGTCGGTACATGGAGATTCGTAATGACATCATCGAGAGCTTCCGCACATTTCTCACGATCCTTGACGATGCCCTGCTCGAGGGAATGCTGGGGAATCTTCCCTTCCGATTGAAGCTGAATGGTCGCGTCCGCCTTTTTTTTCCCCCTCCGAAGGAACGAACGTCGCGCCACGACGGCACGGATCGCGTGATCCGTGAATTCGAGGCCGATCAGGGGAGAGGAGAAGAACATGGATTTACGGGTTCCCGGTTTCACTCCATTCAAGGAGACGGATGCGTGGGCCAGAGAGCGCAACGCGCGCCATCAGATGTCGCGTCCAGCGATCGATTGTTGCCGTGATCGCTATCGTAGCTTCGCTCCCTTCTTCCGTCACGGCGATGACGCATGTGCCATCCCCGAGCGCGAGTGTTCCGCCTGTATAGTGGGGATCACGGATGAGCTGCAGCAACGCTTCCTCTCTGCATCCTTCGGCAAGAGCAAGTGATTCCAGAGATTGGCTCGCTGCAAATCCCATATCGAGTTCATGCATGCCGCGGAATGCGAGGTGAAGGCTGATCGTGAGCGCGACTGTGCCCGTGATCATTACCGTGAGGAGGAGCATGGCGCCGGGCCGGGAGGAGGCAATCTGACGTGTCATCTGTTCCTGAGGGAAACGGTTGTTTCAAATGTCACCTCGTCCATTTTCTGTCCCTCTTTTTCGATTGCATCCATTGCATGGAGCCGGATACTGATCGTGCGGGGCGGATGCTCCGAAGAAAGGGAGTGGAAGAATAATTCTGTCACGTTTGTGCGTGAAGACGTGAGGGGAAGCGCATCGCCCCCGCCCGCTGCAACATAGATGGTGCTGCCGGAAAGTGAGAATATCGTCGTGTGTGTAGCTCCGGAGCCAGAGCTGAGAAGCCCCAGAGATCCTTGCTGCAGATCAAAGAGAGTTGCGCCCGTAAGAATGGCTTTCGATCGCAATGTTTCCGTGATGATCCGATTGAACGCGAAGCGTGCCTCCTGCTGCACAACACTGACGCTTTCGATGCGCTCCCTCGTCCCGATAATCGTGAGAAGCACACGTGTGAGTGCGACCACAATGATCGCCGTGAGCGCGACATAGAGGATGAGCTCGATCATCGTAAAGCCTTTGCGGACAGAGGCATGCTTCATTCAAACGTAAGAATGGTGCGCTGAAGTTCCGGTGTCGATGTACCGTCTCCCTGGAGATACGCCTTCCACTGTATCCACTCACTGCCTGTGCTTTCCGCATGAAGCATGAGCGTTTCTCCTTCTGCTTGCGCATAGGAGGATGCCCGCGTTCCATCCGGACCGACCCAGCGGGCACCATGAAGATGTTCGAGGGTATCCGCACTACGACTCCGGAGAACGATCGATCCTGTCCCCGCGGTATCCCAGGTGATCTCCTGCCATTGCGTATCAACATTTCCTGCATCGAAGGGAGGCGAGGTATAGGTGCCAAAGAGAAGATGCTCCTCTTCGGAACTTTTTCCGTTAAAGACCGTGATGGTCGTACGGTCCCCCCGACAGGCGCCAAAGAGATACGAGCCAATCGTCGAGAGAGCATCACAGACGCCGCGGAATTTTGTGAGAAGGCGCGGAGGCGAGTCTTTTTGTGCAAGATCGACTGTCTGCACTGCCGCGGTATTCTGACCAACGGTGATGAACGCAAGATCAAGGGGATCAAGCACCGCGATAGCTCGTGCGCCATCAGGCAATTCCTTATTGTTTTTCGCATTCCGATTGAGGTACTCACAATCCTCAAGGGCATCCATTCGCAGAGGGTACTCGCTGAACTCGGCTCCGAGGTTTTTCTCAAAGGTAATGAACGCTGACGAGTCTGCGATCACAAGATCCTGCGCGCGAACCCGATTTTGGAGAACACAATCTGCAATATGATCGAACGTGTCAGTCGTGAGAACGCGAAGATAGGGGGTGCGGTCGGAGTTCGTGATGGCAAAGAGATGCTCTCCCTTAAGATGGATTCTGCGGGGAGCACGAAGATAGCTTTGATGGAGAATCACGGGAGCGGTTGCGAGCGGATTGCCAAGATCGAGCGCGTAGAATTTCTCGATGTGAATTTGCGTGTCGCGCTCCTCGGAAATGACTATTTCTTCTTCCTCTTTGGTTTCCGCGGGACATTCGGACACTGCGGTCGATGTATCTTCGCAATTGAAAACGGTTTCACCGTGGCAGATGTCGGTATTGCTTCCTCCATCGAGCGTATCCGCATCGGAACCTCCGG